>JAILJC010000157.1 GCA_024694965.1 Lachnospiraceae bacterium | reverse complement strand
GATGTTTCCGTTTGAAGCATCACAGGTAAACACTCCCGGAGTCCATCCGGTGCACCATACACACTTCGTACAATACTGTCCCGAAACATCAAATTCGTGCGGCTCTACCACACAACTCGCCGGAAATACCTGACCACAGACTGTGCAGCTGCTGAACTTAACATGTTGTGTGATAGGATTAAAGTGGCTGCCGGCAAATTCTACATCTGTCGTTTCCGGAGAAGCAACAAATTCCCCATGATAACCTATTTTGGTAGAAGGGTGTGTACATTCTCCACCTGCAGCTCCTTCCGCCGTCAAGGCATCCGCATGTCCGCTGCAATCATCACAGTCGCACGAATGATTCTCCCCGCAATGATCTTCGCAATCACAGTCTTCATGCGCGCAATCATCGCAGTCGCAATCCATATCAATAACGGCTCCGCTGGCACTACCCGTAATGTTGTAGGCATAAACGCTCTCAGGCAGCATGCCCGCCATCATGATAAACGTCAGCGCCAATGCCAGCATCCTTCTTCTTTTCTTCATACACATATCCTCCTTTTCTGCTTATCTCTTCAACCATACGGGATATACAAGTCCTGCCGTCTGACCTGCCGCCTCAGCCGCCCTTAATACCTCTATATATTCCGCATCGGAAAGAATCTGCGTAATATTGCAGGATGAACATTCCCACGTTCCATCACTTTTTGCAGTCATAGATTTACCGCACTTCGGACAGGTTGCCTCATTCGCACCGCCTACTCCGCCGGCTACTTTATCAAGTTCTGAATCTGACAATTCCCTGGCTTTGATCTTCTTTATCTGACTGTCATGATCATTTAAAAAGTCATCCAACTTTTTTTGCATACCTTACCCTCCTATGAGTCTAAAGAACCGTCAACTATGACTCTTTATTATCCTCTTCTGCCTTATCCTTGTCCTTACGGACCATTGATACGATACAGCTTATGATACCTCCCGCCATTACGGCGAGCCAGCTGTGTCCGAAATCATTTGCAAGGTAACCCCAAACAAACATGATAAATACCGATATCATACTGATACTTGCACATAATGTTCCTGTTTTAATGTCCTTCATGTCCAATCCTCCTTGACTGTATATTTTTCTTTCGATTTTCCCCTCATAACTTAACTTATAGCCTCTTGTTCACAGAGGGGGGATGCTCAAAATTATGTCACAAATGCATTTGATTGTATATGGCTTATGTATATTCGGTCGTTTTTCATGTCTATTCGGTAATTTTTCCTCTTGCATTACGTCATTGTGACAATATCCGCCATTCAAAAATCACTCATTTTCTGTCAATAAAAACAGCGGCAGAACCTGATATTCTACCGCTGTTTACTATAATACTCTTAAATTTTCAGAAGTGATGATTTATTCCCAACCAAATGATCCGTTCTCATCACGGCGGTCGCGCAACATAAGGTCCTTCACTGCATCGGCTGCCGGTTTGTTTTCAAACAGTATAAGGTTGACCTGATCGATGATCGGTAAGTCGACCCCGTATTTTTCACCGAGCGCCTTGGCAGCCTTGGCGGAATACACGCCTTCAACGACCATCTTTACTTCCGCCATCGCTTCATCCATTGTCTTTCCCTGACCTATAAAGATACCGGCGCGGCGGTTCCTCGAGTGCATGCTGGCGCAGGTAACGATAAGATCACCGATACCCGTAAGTCCCCCGAAGGTCTCACTCTTTCCGCCCATCGCAACGCCAAGCCTGCTTATTTCGGCGATACCCCTTGTTATGAGCGCTGCCTTTGTATTGTCGCCGTATCCGAGTCCGTCAGCGATTCCTGCCGCAAGCGCTACCACGTTTTTGAGCGCCGCTCCAAGCTCCATTCCGAGAACATCGGAGCTTGTATATATCCTGAAATACTCATTCATAAATATATTCTGCACATACTCGGCGGTCGCCTTATCCGATGCACCCGCAACACAGGTCGTCGGTATGCATTTCCCCACTTCTTCCGCGTGTGACGGGCCGCATAAAACCGCTACGCGGCACTGAGGGATCTCCTGCTTTATGATCTGAGAAAGAGTCATTAAGGTATTCTCTTCAACACCCTTTGCAACGCTTACTATAAGCTGATCCTTTGAAACATATTCACACATCATCTTGGATGTACTTCTCGTAAACGGAGACGGAACCGCAAGGACGAGCATATCCTTACCGGTACATGCTTCCTTAAGGTCTGTCGTAAAGGTCATATCGTCGGCCAGCTTAACACCCGGCAGTTTATCAATATGCTCATGCTTTTCCTTAAGCATATCGATTTCTTCCTTTATTATTGACCAAATGGTCACCTCATGTCCGTTATTATGAAGAACTATGGAAAGCGCCGTACCCCAGCTGCCTGCTCCGATTATCGCTATCCTTGCCATATGATGGATCCTCCGCTTATCTTTATTCCTGCCCGTTATCGACCTGTGTTTCCGCTTTCGCCTCGGGCTTACCCCAAAGATATGTCTTACGTTCGTTGCCCGCAAGCAGTCGTTTAATGTTTTCCTTATGCCTGTATACCGCCATTGCGGTCAAAAGGAACATGATAATATAATACTCGATCAGCAGCCTGCGGTTAAGCGCATCGGGAAATCCGAACGCACCCCGCTCACCGAAAACAATGATGACTATGAAAAGTGTGATATAACCGACTATCGAGCCAAGCGATACATACTTGGTCATCAGGAATATCACGACAAACACGCCGAATCCGATCACAGTCACCAGAAAACCGTACCGTATCAAAAAACAGTATGAAAGGGCCAGTCCAAGCGTTGCCGCTATACCCTTGCCGCCTTTAAAATGCATATAGAAAGGAAAATTATGTCCCAGTATGACACCGGCCGCACCGTAAAGCGCAAGCAGGCAGATTATATCCGGATACTTCGCACCGAAAATGAGCTTTACAACTACCACCGCAGCTATACATTTAAGTGCGTCTCCAAGGAGCACAAGCGCACCGTACTTCTTTCCCATCGTCCTTAAAACATTGGTGGTCCCGGCATTTTTACTGCCGTAATTTCGGATGTCAATGCCGTTGGCCCTTCCGACAAGGTAACCGGTCTGTATAAGTCCGAATGCATATCCTATTATCAGACATATAATGCGTTCCATTACTTTTCGCCCCGTTCGCGTATTATGAATTTAAGAGGTGTGCCTTTAAAACCGAAGGCCTCCCTTATCTGATTCTCAATATATCGTGTATATGAAAAATGCATAAGTTCTTTATCGTTTACAAAGATAACAAAGGTCGGCGGCTTGACCGCAACCTGGGTCATGTAAAAAAGCTTCAGCCGTTTGCCCTTATCCGCCGGCGGCTGCTGCATTGCCACTGCTTCTGTCATGATCTCGTTTAATACTCCTGTCTGTATGCGCATCGAGTGATTTGCAACAACCATATCGATCATATCAAAAAGCCTGTTTAAACGCTGGCCCGTTTTGGCGGAAATAAAGATAAGCTCCGCGTAAGGCATATATGAAAGTGTCTGCCTTATCCTGCTTTCATACTCATATACCGTCTTGTCATTTTTCTCTATCGCATCCCACTTATTAACAGCTATTATGACTCCCTTTCCGCTGTCATGGGCAATACCCGCGATCTTGGCTTCCTGTTCGGTAACGCCTTCTACGGCATCGATCACAAGAACAACAACATCCGCGCGTTCAACTGCGCTGACCGTACGCACGACCATGTAATGCTCAAGCTCTTCCTTTACTTTGTTTTTACGCCTGAGCCCCGCCGTATCTATAAATACATACTCCCTGCCGTTATGCACAACGGGAGTATCGACCGCATCCCTTGTCGTACCGGCGATATCGGATACTATTACCCTGTCCTCGCCGATGAGTTTATTGATGATAGAGGATTTGCCGACGTTCGGTTTGCCGACTATGGCTATCCTCGGACGTTCATCCTCCTCATCCGTATTGCTGCCTTCCGGAAAATGTGAAACAACGACATCGAGCATATCGCCGAGTCCCATCATGTTGGCCGAAGAAATGGCATAGGGTTCTCCTATACCAAGGTTGTAAAACTCATATACATCGTTGCCGTATTTTTTGATATCATCGACCTTGTTAACAGCAAGCACGACCGGCTTCTTGGCGCGCCGCAGCATGTCGGCCACCTTGCTGTCGGCATCCTGAAGTCCCTGCTTTACATCGACCATGAATATGATAACATCCGCGGTGTCTATTGCTATCTGAGCCTGTTCGCGCATCTGCGACAATATAATATCCTTGCTCTCGGGTTCTATTCCGCCCGTATCGATAAGCGTAAAGTCATAATCAAGCCATGATACTTCCGCATATATCCTGTCCCTTGTTATTCCGGGTGTATCCTTTACTATACTTATCCTGGAACCGGCCAGTGCATTAAACAGTGTCGATTTACCGACGTTGGGACGTCCCACGACAGCCACTATCGGCTTACTCATAGATCCTCTCTCCCACAATCTTTTCCACAAAATCCCATCCGCTTGATTTTACAATATCTATGGGTACTTGTAAAGAATTTTCAAGGTCCGGAAGGTGCATGTCATCAAGGAAAACATCCTCTCCGGAACGCAGTACGTTCTGCGGAAGTATGAGAACATCTCCAAGGTCTTTTCCCTTAAGCTGAGCTTCAATATCCTGTCCTGTAAGCAGTCCGGCAACCGTGATCGTCTCACCGAAGAAATCATTCCTTATAGCATAGACATCAACACTTAATCCTTCGATAAGTCCTGTAAGCCTCGATGCCATTTTACGTATATATGGAGCGGCAAGCTTTCCTGTAGCCATAGATACCTTCCTGTCACGCCTCTTAAGACTGTGATTTTTTTTAAACATATCCTTAAGCCTCTCTATCGCCTCATCACATTCATCTATGAACAGCCGCAGCATACCGACACCGTTTTCAAGCTGTAAATATCCGTCATATCGTCCGGCCTCGGGAAGGTCGCGGCCTGCAAGGAGGTAGAACTCATCGGATGCGTGTATGAAATGAAGTCCGCAGTTTTCATAAGCCTTATCCTGATACCCTTCAATGATATCTATCGTTAACTTTGCATCCTCGGCGTTAAAAGGTTCAAGATGATACAGGCCTTCCCTGTATTTTGACAGTCCCACCGGAACAACAGATACGCTCTCTAGCACCGGCATATACTTCATGAGATCCTCAATGCTTCTTTTAAGCTCATCCCCGTCGTTTACCCCCTTGCAAAGAACTATCTGGCCGTTCATGGCAATACCGGCCTCATACAGCCTGTCGACCTTCTTAAGGGCTTCGCCCGCAAACCTGTTATTAAGCATCATGCATCTTAGCTCGGGGTTCGTTGTCTGAAATGAAATATTGATAGGTGACATGTGATATTTAATTATCCTGTCAATATCATGATCGCTCATATTCGTGAGCGTAACATAGTTTCCCTGAAGAAAAGAAAGCCTGGAATCGTCATCCTTAAAGTAAAGGGTTTCACGCATTCCGGGCGGCATCTGGTCTATAAAGCAAAAAATACACCTGTTATGGCACGAACGGTATCCGTCCATCAGGCCGTTATCGAATTCAATGCCAAGGTCCTCATCCGGGTCTTTATCTATCTCAAGCAGCCAACGGTCCCCGTCGGGTTTCTCGATAAGGACCTCGAGGTAATCATTCTGGCAAAGATACTGGTAGTCGAAGATATCCTCAAGGGGCTGGTCATTTATCGCAAGCAGGGCGTCGCCTTCCCGAATGTCCATCTCCTGCGCTATGCTGTTATTTTTTACCTTGGCTATTAAATGCTTTTTCAAAACTGTGATTAATTAATCCCTGTGGAACCGAATCCACCGCGAGCTTCACCACTGTCATTAGCTTCAATTTCAACGAAATCTATAATGGGTTGATGTTTTATTATACGGAACTGGCATACACGGTCGTTTACGTGGATCTCGGTATCACGGACGGCATACACGGGCATCATAAGGACATCCTTGCTGCTTGTCTTGCCGTAGGACTCATCAACCACGCCCACACTGTTTGTCTGGATGATGCCGAAGTTCTTAAACGTCGAACTTCGCGGAGCTATGAGCAGCTCATATCCGTCCGGAAGGCTCATAGAAACACCCAGGTTTATCAGGTGAAAATCACCCTTTTTAAGAGTAATGTCCTCGGCGGAGCGAAGGTCGATCCAGTCGGACTTGCCTTCGATATATGTGAGCTTTTCTATCTTGTCCGATAAGTAAGTTATCTTTATTGTTTCTTTCATGATATCTCCAGGTTTATTCGTAGTAGTCGGGACAATGTATAACAGGATTCAGCGGATCGGAACCTGCGAGCGTCTCCTGAACATCTATCACACGCTGGTTGCTGCTGCCCTTCCACCTTAACTTTACATCTTTTTTTTCAACTTCAAATTCACCGTCGACCAAAACATCGATATACTTCATCAATTGAAGCTCATATATCTGCTCCCAGTCGGAACCGGTGTAGAGCCATATTGTTTTATCCGGAAATTTATCCCTTATCTCGGATGCCAGCGCGGTAACGTCCATAAGGTTTGCCTGATGAAGAGGATCGCCGCCGCTGAAGGTTATACCGGAAATGTAATCCTTCTTAAGCTCGTCAAACAATTCCTGTTTAACGGTATCATCAAAAGGAAGTCCCCCGTCGGGATCCCATGTAACGGGATTGTGGCAGTCCTTACAGCAATGGTCGCATCCGGCTACCCACAGGACAACACGCAGGCCGTCGCCGTTTAGCATATCGTCCTTTGTTATGTTGTGGTACCTCATGCTACATGCTCTTCCTTTCCGCTATCTCGGCCATCTTGGCATCATTGAGCCTCGTATCCCCATGCACGCGGCTGTATGATAAGTAGCCGTTCATCCTGTCGATCTTTGTTAAGTTCCTGCTCCCGCACTTGGGACATACGTCCATGCTCAGTTCCTGATGACCGCAGTCATCGCAGTATGCAAGCGACATGTTGACTCCCTCATAAAATCCCATTTCCATGGCACGCCTTATAAGGGTTTTGATCGCGTCGAGATTATAATCGATCGGATACTTTACATACTGTATCTTTCCGCCGTTTGAAAGCTCCCAGAAGCGGTACTCAAGGTCCTGCTTTTCTATGGGAGTTATATCCTCGGTCACATGACAGTGGAAGGAATTTGATACGTACTCTCTATCGGACACATTTTCAACTATGCCATATTTCTTCCTGAACTGTTTAACCTGTAATCCGCACAGGCTTTCAGCAGGTGTTCCGTATATGGCATACAGATGTCCGTCCTCTTCCTTAAACTCGTTTATCTTCTTGTTTATATAGGCCAGAACCTCGAGCGCAAACTCACCGTCCTCAACCAGCGACTTGCCGTTATAAAGCTCCTGAAGCTCATTAAAAGCCGTAATACCGAACGATGCGGTCGCTGCCTTTAACAAGGGCTTTATCTTGTCGGTGAGCTTAAGGTGTCCGCCGTAGAAACCGCCCTCGCAATATGCAAGCGGATTTGTCGACGCCCTCATCTCACCCAGATATGCGTATGTCCTCTTATGAAGTCCCCTGATAAGATTAAGATAATAATCAAGCACCTCATAGAAGTCCTTGCTCTCCTGCCTTGCCTTTGCAAGGATCATGGGAAGGTGGAGCGATACGGCGCCCACATTGAAACGGCCTACGAATACCGGCACATCCTGATCATCCGCCGGATGCATCCCGCCCCTCTCATACCATGGTGAAAGGAAGGCCCTGCACCCCATTGGGGATATGATCTTGCCGTACTGCTTATACATGCTTGCGATATATCCCTTGCCGGTAAGGCTTAACCAGTCAGGATACATTGTCTTGCTCGAGCACTCAACGCCTGCCTCAAACACGTCCTCGAGTTCCTTACCCGGTCCGTGAAGGTTTTCATCATATAAAAATACGATCTTGGGGAACAGTACAGGCTTCTTGCATTCCGCCTTGCCCTGACCTTTCCGGCGTACATTAAGCATAGTTATTGTCGCAAGCTTTGCAAACCTTCCGGTACCTGTACCTGCTGTAACGGTAATGAAAGGATAATCACCCCTTGAGCTTGCTACCGTATTGAACTTGTATTCCCATCCCTGGAAACCCTGTTCAAAATCCCTGGTAACGTCTTTATACGCAACCTCCTCGGCCTTCTCCTGATCGATGCCGAGTTCGGTATACTTCTTGATATATTTCTGATAGGATTTCTCCGCATACGGCTCAAGGATAAGGTCAACCGAAGGCACTGTAAAACCGCCGTACTGCTGCGAAGCCGCTGACAGTACGATATCGCCTATAACATCGAAACAGGTGTCAAGAGCCTTGGGCTCATTGTACCAGATATTACCCATTTCGAATCCGCCCTTTAATACGGTTGCCACATCGAAAAGGCAGCAGTTCATCGTATCACGCCTTGCGGACATATCATGAACGTAAATGTATCCGTCACGGCAGGCCTGTATCTCCTCGGTAGTCATGAAGAATTTCTGATACAGTTCCTTGTTAAGCTGGTTAAATATGAGGCTCCTCTTTGTTGATACAAGCGCGGAATCGGTGTTGGCGTTTTCTTTATCGCCGACATACATGATCGACTGACTCTTCTTATATACATCGTCGAGCATCCTGACGAAATCCTGCTTGTAATTGCGGTAATCCCTGTATGATTTGGCCACAATGGGCTTGACTTCCTCGAGGGCGCTCTCGACTATGTTGTGCATCACGGGGATGGGTATCTCATCCACATCAAGTTCGTCGACCCTCTCAACGACCTTCTCGCAGATAAATTCCTTCTCTTTCTCGGTAAACTTGGTAAGTGCCCTGTATGCCGATTTTCCTACCGCATCGATGACCTTCTGGACATTAAACGCCTCTCGCGTTCCGTCCTTCTTGATCATCCTTACATCCCTCTTTGGCTTGTAAGCCTCGGAATAATTAACCTCTTCCGTCTTAACTTCCTTATCTCCCATTTGAGCCTCCATATATCTCATTAACCATATATTGTGTTTTAAAGAAAGAAAACAACTATATATTGCGTCCGTTTATAACTATAACAAGCACCCGTTCATAAGTCAACAGGATTATCCTCAGTACGCTGAAAGATTATCCTTTAAGAATTCCTTCATTCCCTTTACGGCCGAAGCGGGAGACGTAAGCTTTATCCTGGGGCCTACCGAAGCGACCCAGCCATAGAACTGGCTGCTTAAAACAGCTTCCGTATGCACGGTCACAAAGCCCTTCTTTGTGCCAGTGATCTTTATATCCTGTCCGAACCTGTCAATAAGTATGCCTACCATCTCATTCGGGCATTCGAAGCTTACCTTAACGGCGCTGCCGCCGAACATTCCGAACATCTTTCCCGAATACGCGCTTAAGTCAACCTTCGTTGAAGGTTTGTCGCGGCGGCTGTCCGTGATCACTATATCCCTGATCTTATCAACCCTGTAATGCTTTACCATATCGGCATCGGAATCATATGCCACAAGATAGTAATACTCATCATCCCAGATAAGGGTGATCGGGCTTACCTCGTAATCAGCTCCGTTCTTCTTGGGATAAAGCTTTATATCGGTACCCCACTCACAGTACTTGAAGGTAACCTTTCTGTTTTCGCGGATAGCCGAGTTTAGGTCATCCACCGTATACAATATGCTCTCATTCTGTCCCTTTATGCGGTTTATGCTGTAGAGCTGGCGCTTAAGATCATCTGCGTCGTAATCGCATGCAAAGGATGACAGCTTTTTAACGAGCTGCTCGGATTTCTTTTTGGTGATGAACTTGGATGAAAGGACAGCATCGATAAGGAGCTTAAGCTCTGCCAGCTCAAATTCCCTGCTCCCAAGGAAGAAGCCTCCGTCCCTTCCGTTAAGCTTCATGATATCAAGCCCGTAGGTCGCGAGCATCTCCATATCGCTGTATATGCTCTTACGTTCGGCTTCCACATCATATTCCTCAAGCATCCGGCATATCTGCTCGGCGCTTAATGGATGATATTCATCCGAATACTTATATAATATGTCCCTTAAATACATGATCTTAAGCTTCTGATTAAATGACCTGGGCATGATGCACCTCCTGTTCTGAATGCCGGATATGAACACTTCAGTAAACAGTATACACCATATATGGTAGTTATAGTAGATTTTTTTTCTATATGATGTTACAATTCTTAACAGCACATATTTTTTACCTGGATATGATGAACGGGGGATCATATGAACACTGCCGGAGTATTCGAAGCGGTCAAGAAAAACGGAGATAAATACTACAGGGCATCCCTTACCTCTCGCAACAAGCATATAAGCCTCGGAAGTTACGATACCGAGGAGCTTGCCGGAAGGGCATATTCGTATGCACGCTCTCTTATAAAGAGTACTAAGACAATAGATGATTATGATGAAGGATGCGGCCTTGATTTTGAAAAGTACGTGGTGCTTGTAAACTTCAGGGATAACCGTGTATATATACGCAATCCCATATACCTGCAGAAGCATTTCTTCTTCTACTATCTTGACAGGGAGCATGTATTTAAATTTGATTTCGAGGACCTGTTCTATTATTCCGAGCATAAGATCTCTCGAAGGGGCAACCACCTCTTCGTAGCCGACTACGGTATGCAGGTAAACCTTCACTCACGTTACGGGATCAAAAAGCATGCTGTCTTAAACCGTGATTACCGGTTCATAAACAACGACAGATATGATTACAGGTATGAAAACATTGAGATAATCAACCGCTACCACGGTGTCAGGAAAAGGACATACAAGACCGGCCGTGTCATATATAAGGTTGTGATCTTAATAAACGGGAATTATACGGTCGGTTCATATCCGTCCGAAGAAATGGCAGCCATTGCATACAACAAGGCTGTCGATGTGGTAAAGCGCGTTTATCCCGAAAAGACATATGAACAGAATTACGTCGACACACTGTCGCCTTCCGTATATGCCGATATGTATACAGGGATCGAAATTTCGGAAAAGATTACCTCTCTTGTAAAAGCTACTTCTCCTTCGACCTGATGAAATAAAGGTTTAAGTCAACGTCTCCGGTTATGCCGTCTACATGACCGTTCCTCGTATACTGCCACATTGAGAACCGGTACGGGTAATCCGTACCCGCCTCATTATCAGGTTCATCACACAGCCATACGTCATATTCCTTAAGTTCATCGGGATTAAGTCCCGCTATGAGCATATCCTTTGTTGCATATATAACGGGCGTGTACCCGAAAGCCTTTATCGTTTCACAGAATTTAAGTGCAAGCTTTGTCCTGTCGGCCGCGCTTAAGTCATCGGTCCTTGCCTGATCGTTTTCAACCCACTCAACATCCAGCGCGACGGGATATGTGACTCCGTAGTTAAGCAGTGCGCCAGCAGTAAAGTTAGCCTCCTCGATGGCCTCTTCCTCGGTAACTGCCTGCGAAAAGAAATACACTCCCGTATCAAGTCCAGCGCCCCTTGCTCCCATAATGTTGGTCACGAAATTCTCATCAAGCATGAGCTGTCCGCTTCCGTAGCCCCGGGCACCTACCCTGATCATCGCATAGTCTACACCGCCGGCCTTTACCTTCGCCCAGTCTATCGCACCCTGATACTTGGAAACATCAACGCCCCACCTTAATGTATAATTCCTGTCGCTGTATTCGGGACGAAGGCCGTTTAAGCTAAGTGACCCTTTAAGATCATAATCGTTTCCTTCAAGTCCCTCAATGATCTCATACCACTTTTCATCCTGCCCCTTGGCCTTGGCCTTAATATGCTTACCGTCATCTTCGGCATCTTTTTCCTCTTCATCGGGCATTATCTTATCTTCCGACAGGGATGAGGATGTATCCTTAATGTCATCCTTATCCTTTTTGGTATCGGGTTTTAGCTCTTCTTCCTCTTCGGGTTCCTCGTCCTTTTCATACATATCCCAGAAATCAAGGTCTTCAGACTTAAGCCCGCTTGAGCTTACTGTTTCATCATCAAATGCATTAAGGTCAAGCTCCTCCTTGTTCTCGGCAAGCTCCTTGTCAAGCTCACGACGCTTGTCCTGCTTCTGCTTTGTGTTTGCATATATGATCGCAAGGAACAAAAGCATGACAAGGGAAACGGCCGCAACAAAATAGACTACGGTCTTCTTATATGTCTTATTCTCGTTTTTATCACGATCATCGAAATAACCGGGCATAAGTACACCTATCCTTGCTTTGACCTTTATTTCATATCATGATATCATAACGCCATGAAACATTCAAATCGTGCGCTTTTAATACCGGTCATACTGTTTGCCCTGCTGATGCAGGGGTGCTCAGGTCACGCAGCTTTAAATGATCCCGTAAAACGTTCCGGCTTTTACTTTGACACTCTTGTAACAATAACCGTATATGGTAACGAGGCAGAGTCATATGCGGATGACTGTCTTTCAATGTGCTCATACTATGAAGGCCTCCTGTCAATGACGGTTGACGGAAGCGATATAAGCAGGATAAACAATGCGGGCACTGAGGCAGTGACCGTATCAGGCGAAACGATCGAGCTTCTTGAATATGCCATGGACTGCTATGATTCCACACAGGGTGCACTTGACATATCCGTCGCACCCGCTTCAAGGTTATGGACCGATGCGCGTAAAAGTAACGAACTTCCCTCTGATGATTCTTTATCGGATGCCGTTTCACATATCGGACTTGATAAGCTTCATGTCGATACCGAAAGTTTAAGCGTTAGCAAGGACGATCCCTCTCTTTCAATTGATGCAGGTGCACTGGGAAAAGGATTCGTTGCGGATAAGATAAAGGATATGCTCATTTCAAAAGGGGTAAAGAGCGCTGTCATTTCACTTGGTGGGAACATCCTGACCATCGGAAGCAAGCCCGACGGAAACCCGTTTAAGATAGGCATAAAGGAGCCGTTTTCCGAC
>JAILJC010000210.1 GCA_024694965.1 Lachnospiraceae bacterium | reverse complement strand
GAGGCGCTTGCCAACGCAGGCAGGGGTGTTGCCTCGGTCGATGAAGTCCCTTACTCGGATGCGTGGGGTGAGTTCTACAGCGCATACAGCCCGGTGTATGATTCTTCAGGCAATATCGCAGGTATCATCGCCGTCGACTTTACTGCGGACTGGTTCGAAGGCCAGTTGTCCGAGCAGATGCGTTCCACGGTGATGAGTTATATCGTGATCCTGCTCATCTCGCTCCTTGTGGCGGCAGGCCTTTCCATGAGCATAGTAAGGCCCTTTATCAAGATGCAGGGCCAGCTGCTTGAGGAAAAGGTGCGTGCCGAGAGCGCAAACCACGCAAAAAGCGATTTCCTTGCAAACATGTCACACGAGATCCGCACACCCATAAACACAATGCTCGGGATGAACGAGATGATATTAAGGGAGAGTCGCGGAGCCGGGTCACTTAAGGACATAGTCATATACGCATCGGATGTTGAAAATGCAGGACGCAACCTGCTCGCGATAATAAACGACATTCTTGATTTTTCCAAGATAGAAGAAGACCGCATGGACCTTGCGGAGACTCCGTATATGTTAAGTTCCATGCTTAACGACATAAGCAATACGATAATGTTTAAGGCCCGTGACAAAGGGCTTGAACTTTTTGTCAAGGCAGACAGCAGCCTGCCGGATAAGCTTTTGGGTGACGAGGTACGCATAAGGCAGGTACTTACAAACCTCCTTACAAACGCGATCAAGTATACCGAGAAGGGTTCGGTGGAGCTGTCGATAGAAGGCACAAGGGAGGAAGATAAGACCCTCCTTCTTAAGGCGGCCGTCAAGGACACCGGTATCGGCATAAAGAAGGAGGACCTTGAAAAGCTGTTTACCAGGTTTGAGCGTCTTGAAATGGAGAGAAACAGCACGGTTGAGGGAACCGGCTTAGGACTCGTCATCACCAAGCGCCTCCTTGATATGATGGGCGGCAGCATAACCGTTGAGAGCGAGTACGGCAAGGGCTCCATGTTCACCGTGACCATCCCGCAGAAGATAGTTGCAGATGAGGCGATGGGGGATTTCCAGGCAAGGTTTGAAGCCAATGTGTTAAATGCCGAAAACTACAGCGAATCCCTGCGCGCACCGCAGGCAAGGATCCTCATCGTTGATGATACCAAGCCAAACCTTATAGTGGCTACGAGCCTCCTTAAGGAAACAAAGATGAAGATAGATACCGCATTAAGCGGAGCCGCTGCGATAGACCTGGCAGCGAAGAACAGGTATGATGTTATCCTCATGGATCAGAGAATGCCTGAAATGGACGGAACGGAAACCTTAAAACGCATCCGGGCGACCGAGGGCGGCGCAAGCAGTGATTCTCCCGTTATATGCTTTACCGCGGACGCGGTTGTCGGAGCGCGGGAAAGGTATATTTCGGAGGGATTTTCCGACTATATGACCAAGCCGTTTAACAGCTACGCGCTTGAAAGGATGATAATGAAATACCTGCCCGAGGATAAGGTGGAATGGGTGCGCGAGGACGATATGGCACCCCTTTCAAAGGCGGGGATCGACACGGCCGTGGGCAAGGGATACTGCGGTGATGATAAGGAGCTGTACCGCTCGATACTTGTGGAGTTTGCATCAGGCAAGGCAGCAAAGCTTGAAAGCATCAAAAAGAGCCTTGAGGATAAGGACTGGAACGAGTACTCAATACAGGTACATGCGATAAAGAGCTCTTCCAAGATGATCGGCGCCGGGAGGCTTTCCGAGAAAGCGGCGGCACTCGAGGCTGCAGCCAATTCGGGCGACGGCGATACGGTCCTTAGGGACCACGAGGCCATGATGAAGAGCTACGAAGAAACGGTACGTGCGATCATATCCGTCATTCCGTCGGCAGCAGAAAAAAAGGATACCGGCACCGTCATGGAATTCGCCCCGGTATCCGGTAAATAAGAAAGGAGCAAGTCATGAGAAAGTTTAGGTCATTGTTGATCGGGTTGGGGGTATTACTTTTGGCAGTACCCGTAACGACTGCGCAGGTTGGCGCTAAGGAGCTTAACGATGTCGGGGAGGAATTCCCGGCGGATGAAGTTACGGTGCAGGAGCCTGAGTTGGCGGATGGCTTGGTGGATGAGCTGTTATACGCGGAGGATGAAGCGGAGGAACTTACGGATGAGCCCCAATATGAGAATGAGGATCAGACGTATGTCTTTTTGCCGGCGGAGGATCAAACTGCCGGGATCATGCTTGATAACTACGTGCAGAACGAAAAAAGCACAGATACGGGAGAAACATCGGGAACCTTTGAAAACGGTATACATTGGGAGATAACAGGATCGGGAAAGGCTCTGACGCTTACCTTTACCGGAAGCGGTCCGCTGCCGACGATAAACTACAATTCTCCCTGGGAAGACAGGAAGACAAGCATATCCAAGGTTGTTATAGGAAACGGAATAACCGAAATATCCAATTCCGCATTTTTCTATTTTACCGAACTGCGTACGGTGGAGCTGCCGGGAACACTTAAAAAGATAGGGCAGTCAGCTTTTTCAAACTGCGCCGATCTTACAAGTGTTGAGATACCCGCTTCGGTTGAAGAAATAGGCTCAAATGCTTTTATTGCATGTGCGCAGCTTAAAGTGCTTTCGTTTGCGGAAGGAAGCAGCCTTGGATTGATAGGCAGCAATGCTTTCAGCAATACCGGAATAGTAAGCTTAAACCTTCCCGTAACAAGCGGAGATCTTGTTATAGGAAGCAGTGCATTTTATAATTCTGACGTTGTAAATGTCACCATTCCCGCTAATGTTACCGAAATAGATGATGATGCATTTGCCGCAAGTCATATCCAGACGGTCACCTTTGCACAGGGCAGCAGGCTTAAAAAGTTTGGAACAAGGGTGTTTTATAACAGCCGTCTGACAGAGCTTGTTCTGCCTGAGACGGCAGAGACTCTGGAAGTGGGTGATCAGCTTTGTGCATTCTGCAGTAATCTTACAAGCGTTACGCTGTCCTCTACCACAACAGGCAGCGGTTATCGTTGGTTTGACTGCTGCACCGCGCTTACAAATGTATCATTTCCTAAAAGCAGTAATATGACGGAATTGGGAGAAATGATGTTTTCAGGGTGCAGCGCGCTTGATGAAGTGGTGATACCTTCATATGTAAAAAAGATCGGAAAATCAGCGTTCAGAAGTGCTTCACTTAAAAACAAGGTAGTCATACCGGCTTCGGTTGAATATATTGAGGCATATGCTTTCCAGAGCAGCAATCTGCAGTCGGTAACTATTCCGAAAGCGGTAACAAAGATAAACGAATATGTATTTTCAAGCTGCAATTATCTTAAGTCGGTAACTCTGTCCCCGGCAGTGGAAACAATAGAAGAAGGTGCGTTCAACTTCTGCATTTCACTTAGGGTGATCAACATACCCGCTTCGGTAGGGATTATAGGCAAGAGTGCATTTTACGGCTGTTCTGAGCTTGAGATCGTGATCGTTGAAAAGGGCGGCAGGCTTGGATTCATTGAAGAATCGGCATTTTCGCAATGCCTGAAGCTTAAGAGTATAATACTGACAAATTCACTTGTAGGTGTGTCCGATTATGCTTTTTACTGTAATAATTCGCTGAAGGATGTTTATTATACAGGCAGTCAGGCAGACTGGGCGAAAGTTGTAATTGAAAAATACAATGAACCTCTTACCGGTGCGACGATGCATTACAATTTCGATTATACCAATATGCCGACAATACCGGATGAACCCATTCCCGATCCGGAACCGGAAAATGCGGGAATACTGGTTGTAGGCCAGAAGGTTGACTTGACGGGTGAGAAATATTTCGGACAGGCATACTCAAGCTATAAGGTTAAAACAAAGGATGCGTCCGTCAGCAGCAAGGGTATTCTTTCCGCAAAGAAGCCTGCCGCGGCCGTGATAGTAACAGCATATAACGGCAAAGGCAGGAGTGCCGTAGCCGTAAAGTCACTCACCTTCACTATCGAGAAACCCGAAGTACCGAAGGCTAAGAAGACAGTTACCCTTACATCACGCGGAGAAACAATGAGTGCAGCGGATATCCTTACCGGAACGCAGGTCAAGCCGGCAGGCTACGTGTCATCAAAACCGACCGTGGCGTCGGTGGATCCCGAAACAGGAGTTGTTACCGCACTCGATAAGGGTACGGCCAAGATAACGATCCTTTTCGGAAGTGCGGATCCCAAGGATAAAAATGCGGCTACATATAGCTTCAAGGTTAAGGTAAACATTCCTGTATTAAACAAGAAAACGGCTACAGCCGTAACGGGACAGAAGCTTACCCTTAAGCTGAAGAACGTGGACAAGGCCAAGGAAGTAACATGGGACAGCTCAACCGAGGCGGTTACGGTCGTTAACGGAAGCGTTGAGGTTATATCATGGCAGGAGGAGCCTGCCGTTGTAAGTGCGACGGTAGACGGTGTAAGCTACTCATGCAGCATTACCATTAAAAAGCCCGAGCTTTCCAAAACGGAGTATACCGTTAGGGCCGGAAAGAAGACGGGAATATCCTTTAAGAATACGAAGTATAAGGCCGCACAGGCAAGCTTTACATCATCGGATCCCGAGATCGCCGATGTTGACGCCTCTGCCGGCAAGATCATAGGCAAAAAGCAGGGTAACTGCGACATAACCGTGACCATAGGCGGCGTTGAGTACACCGCTCATGTCACCGTGAACCCTTGATGACAGCGCACTTTAGATGAGCGGGATTTCGTAACAATTTTGTAACGGTGGTAACGGTGTGTGGCACCGTTACAAAATTATTACTTGAAATATTTTTCTAATTAAGTTAGCCTCCTTTTAGGACGTCCGAATCTTTCCTAAGAGGAGGCTAAAAATGAACAGAGAAGAACTTCACAGGTTTATTTCCGAGAGTAAAGGCAATGAGAGCAACATATGCCAGATCTGCGCCGTAAGAGGCGGCAAAACCGTCTATGAGGATAGCTGGCGCGGTTTTAAGCCGGAGGATCCTATAAACGTCAATTCGGTAACCAAAGGTGTCATGGGAATTCTTGCGGGCATCGCCGTTGATAAGGGATCGATAAAGAGTATCGATGAAAAAGTCATTACCTTTTTCCCGGATTATCAGGTCAAGAGAGGCGAAAAAACAATATATGATGTCACGATAAGGCATCTCCTTACCATGACCGCACCCTATAAAGGGAAGTCCGAACCATGGAAAAAAGTATGTACTTCGGATGACTGGACAAAAGCGGCTTTGGATTTTCTCGGAGGCCGCAGCGGGATAACCGGGGAATTTAAGTACGCAACCCTCGGGATACAGATACTTGCCGGGATAATAGAGAGGGCAACCGGGGAGAAATGCATCGATTTTGCGAACAGGAACCTGTTCATACCCCTTAGGATCCCGGAGCATACCCTGCATGGCGACAGCAGCAAGGAAGATCAGTTTGACTTCTTCATGAACAAGGGACCGCGTAAGAATGAGTGGTACTCGGATCCGCAGGGCACGGTTACCGCAGGCTGGGGACTGTGCGCTTCGGGCAGGGACCTTGCAAAGATCGGGGATATGGTCTTAAATGAAGGGGTATATGAAGGAAAGCAGATAGTTTCCCGGGAATGGATAAAGCAGATGATCACGCCTTATATAAAGCTTAACGAAAGGTTCGGCTTCATGGAGTACGGATATCTGTGGTATAAGCCTTATCCGGACCGGGAAGTATATGCGGCGATCGGTGATAGCGGAAACATCATTTATTTAAGCAAAGAAAAGAACATAGCCGTGGGAATAACCGGTACGTTCAAGCCGAGGATATTTGACAGGGTTGAATTTATCGAGAAATATGTGATCCCGGCCGTAACAATTTTGTAACGGTGTGTGGCACCTATAAGTCGGCCGTAACAATTTTGTAACGGTGTGCGGCACCTTAAGGAAGGGCACCTAGGAGAAAAAGATGGGAACAGTATACGTGACCGGACACAGGAATCCGGATCTTGACAGTGTGTGCAGTGCATACGGATATGCGGGTCTTATGAACATGCAGGACGCGGATAATACATATATCCCCGTAAGATGCGGGCATCTGGCGGATAGCACGAGGAGTATCCTTGAAAAGCTTGATATAGATATCCCCAAATACAGGCGGGATGTATTTCCCAGAGTCAAAGACGTGATGTTAAACGCCGATCATAAGATCGATGCCGATGATCCGCTGACGGCCGTGGCAGCTATATATGAAACGAACAATCCGAGTGCGATACCGGTTTATGAAAAAGACGAATTTTACGGCTTGCTCACTGTGGATGATATCACTAACTGGACAATGCGGGAGTTATCCCAAAGCAGTAAGATAACCAAGATCCCCAAGGTTAAAGAGATCATGACGGATCAGGGTGAAGGGTTATCATCGGATGAGTTTTTCGACGAAGCCAGGGCGCTTTTGCAGAAATCCAGCAAGAGGGGCCTTGCAGTATATGAAGATGACAGATATGTCGGATTCGTGACTAGGAGATGCTTCCTTAAGATGCCGGCCTATAATGTGATCCTTGTTGATCACAATGAGCCCGAACAGAGCATAAGAGGAATAGAAACAGCCAATATCGTCGGCATCATAGATCATCACAGGCTGGATGCTATAAAGACCAGCCAGCCGATATTCATATGCGCCGAACCGCTTGGAAGCACCTGCACGATCGTATACCAGCAGTATATAAGGAATAACCGCACTCCGGACAGTGTGATGGCAAAGGTACTTCTTACAGGTATCCTGTCGGACACACTCATCTTAAAGAGTCCCACGACGACGGGAGATGATGTGGTCGCCGCCCATATACTGGCATCCATTTGCAGGGTTGACGTTGACGAATATGGCCTGTCCATGTTCGAAGGAGCCGGCGGACTTAAGGATAAGGAACCCATGGCTGCCATATCTGCCGACTTTAAGTCTTATTCGGAGAATGGCGTAAAGATAGGTATCGGACAGTGCGAAGTTACGACGCTTAATGATCTTAAAGATTATTCGGATGAATACTTAGAGTCACTCAATGAGATAAGGAATATGAAGGGCCTTGACTGGGCTGTCCTTATGATCACGGATGTAATACACGAGCACAGTGCACTTTTATGCACCGATCACAGAGGCAACAGACATCTGCCATACAGCCCGGTTGCCAAGAATATATTTGATATGCCGAACGTCATGAGCCGTAAGAAGCAGCTGCTTCCGGAGATCATCCATGCCGTCGGAGTTCAGTAAGCATATCATTTTTGTAACATTTTCGTAACGGTGTGTGGCACCGTTAACAGCCCGTAACAATTTCGTAACAATTTCGTAACGGTGTGTGGCACCTTACATACGATTATGTGTAGCTCGGCAAGAATCACACCCGGAGTTTAAATTCATGTCAGAAGAAGACGGTGTTTGGATCATGCGCGGGATTCCTTCCGCTGTTTGCAAACGAAGTGGAAGGCTTTTCCGCGGAAGAACACGTATCGCCTGATGTAAGCCGCGACAGGATAGCCGGCCGGGTCAAAGAAGTATTTCCCGGTGCCGGAGAGTCACAAATATCAAAACTGTTAGGCAGCAGGAGGTAAAAAAATGAGTAATGGCTTATATTTCCCCAAAAGTATGGAATAAATAGATGTTTTGGGGAAATATAAGATATTATTGACAGCTAAATCCCCCATAAGATAATATAATAATAAGAAGATTTCGTGAGAAGAAAGCTTTTGAGGATAGAAACATGGTAGGAAGAAAAGAAGAATGTCTGATATTGGAAGATGCTGTAAATAGTGGAAGGCCGGAGTTTCTTGCATTATATGGGCGCAGAAGAGTAGGAAAGACATTTCTTGTGAAGGAATACTTTAAGGATTCCTTTTCTTTTTATGCGACGGGTGTACAGAAATGCAACACCAGGCAGCAGCTAAAGATATTTAAAGAGGCACTGGTTAAATATGGCGATGTAACCCGGACAGTACCCAAAGATTGGTTCGAAGCATTTTCACGTTTGGAAGTATTGCTGCAGGACGAGAAAACGGCGAGGGATTATAAATCGGGACGGAGAATTGTTTTCCTTGATGAGCTTCCGTGGATGGATACTCCAAGGTCTGATTTTAAAAGCGCCCTTGACTATTTTTGGAATAGCTGGGGTTCATCTCAGAAGGATCTTTTGCTGATAATCTGTGGTTCTGCAACTTCATGGATAATGGATAATGTTGTTAAGGACACAGGGGGATTCTATAACCGCCTAACTCGGCAGATAAGGCTTATGCCGTTTTCTCTGGGTGAGTGTGAGCAGCTTCTTATAGTGAACGGGCTGCAGATGACCCGCAAACAGATCATTGAGTGTTATATGATCTTAGGTGGCATACCATATTATCTGAATTATCTGAGACCCGGGCTCAGTCTTGCCCAGAATATAGATATTTTGTTTTTTCATGAGAACAGTCCTCTTAAATATGAGTTTAAGCAGCTGTTTTCCGCTCTGTTTAGGCATTCGGATAATTATATTGCTGTTGTGGAAAAACTTGCCGAACACAAGGGCGGAATGACCAGAACGGAACTTGTGAAAAGTAAAAATATCAGTGGCGGTAAGGAATTGACGCGATGTTTAGAGGATTTGGAACAGTGTGGATTTATCAGGAAATACCATGACTATACCAGATCTTCAAACAGTTGTGTTTTTCAGTTGATCGATTCATTAAGCCTTTTTTATCTTACGTTTTTGAAAGATGGAAAAATAGGTTCGTGGATGGATCATATCGGTACTCCGGGGTATTATAATTGGTGCGGTCTGGCATTCGAAAAGGTAGGGATGCAGCATATAGAGCAGATAAAGAAGGCGCTTGGAATATCAGGTGTTTCCTGCAACTGTTTTGCGTGGAGAAGCAAGAAGACAACTCCCGGAGCACAGATAGATCTGTTGATAGACAGAAAAGACGATGTTATCAATGTGTGTGAAATGAAATACTCGATAGAGGAGTATTCAATAGATGCTAAAGTTGCCGAAGATCTGATCCATAAGGTGGAGGTATTAAGAAGAGAATCGCGTACCGGAAAAGCTATATGGATAACTATGGTATCATTTTCGGGTCTAAAGAGAAATGAGTACTACAATTCTGTTCAATGTATGATATCCGGGGACGAACTGTTTGATTAGATCCACCGGAGGACAGGCTTTTGTAATGTGATATTATCAATATAACCGATGTAATACAGGGGATATTCGATTATGTGTAGTTCAGATAGAATCACACCCGGGAGGTAAACCCAATGAAAAGCGCCATAGTATATTATTCAATGTCCGGAAACTGCGAAATGGTCGCCGAAAAAGCCCTTGATAAGCTTAAAAAGATCCTTGATATCGACGCCTTCGAAGCCGAGCTTATCCTTATCGACCCCAAGACAAATGTGAAACCCGAGAATGATAAGAAGATCGAGGAGTTCTGCGAGGGGTTCGGAGAAAATCACCCGTCCGTAACAATTTCGTAACGGTGCCTGGCACCTAAAAATTGGTATAAATGATGAATGATCAATATGGTAATGCAGGAAGAATCAATAGCCGTCGGGGCGAATCCCGGCGGCTATTTTGATTATTTTAAGATCATGATCATGGACATCTTAAAAATGTAAAAATTTGGCATAAAAAATGTGCAAAAATATTGCATAAAATATTATAATGTAGTATTCTATATTTACAATTTGGTGTGAAGGAGATCAGCATATGATTACAGAGGTAAGGGTAAAAAACTGTTTTTCGTTTAATAAAGAGGTAGTTTTCTCTCTGAAAGCGGATATGCGTTACAAAAAATTCGCTTCTAACGTAAATACAGTTGGAAATTTCAATGTATTAAAAACGGCCGGAATTTATGGCTCTAATAATGCAGGAAAAACAAATGTGATTAGATGTATACTTGCTATTTGGAGTGTTTTAGTAAATAGAGGGTGCGCTGCAAGCAATAATCTTTTCTCAGGAAATCCTGTTGTTGAATTGGGTATAACGTTTATCTTTGAAGGCAGAGAATTTGAATATGATTTCAGTTATAATACACTAACACACGAATACATTTATGAATATTTTTGCGAGATTTTTAAAGATTTATACAGCAATGAGAGGAAAGAGACTTGGTTATTGAAAGACGTAGTAAATAATAAGTTTGAAGCTGCGGATGAAAAGTTACGTGATATGGCTGGAATAGTTGCCAGAAATAATATTCTTATGTATTTGCTTGACACATCTCAATTTGAACATATGGATGAGATGAAGCGAATTTTAACGGGATTTGCGAGTAAGATAGATATTGTTGATATGAACAATATTCCGCTTCAAAAAACTATAGATATATTGAAAAACAAAAACTCTATATGTGAGAAGATGGTAAATTTCATCAAGAATGCGGACTTGTATATGGACAATTACTTTTTTGCTGATCCGAAGGAGATTAAGATAGAGCAGTTTGGCGGAGATATGAGACCTCAGGAAAATGTTCTTAATATCCCTGATCAATTGTTGGAGCAAATACGGCTTACCAGTGTATACAAAGGCGTGCCAGTTCCCAGTTTATTGTTTGATTCAACGGGAACAAAAAAAATAGCTGCTTTGGCAAGTTATATTATTGAGGCCTTGGAGAATGGTCGAATACTAATCATTGATGAGTTGGATAGTAGTATACATTTTAAACTAACCAGAGCCATAGTTAATATGTTTAATAATGAATTAAATGATAAGGCTCAAATGATATTTACTGTTCATGATATAAACCTCATGGATTGTAAAAAAATGTTCAGGAAAGAACAAATTTGGTTTGTGCATAAGGATGAAGAGGGTGTTTACCTTTATTCGTTGGCAGAGTTTACTGCTCAAGACGGGGTAAGGGATACCACAGACATCATAGAAAAATACAGGAAAGGTGCATTAGGTGCACTTCCGGATCCGGAATTAATTAATTCGTTATTGGAAATTCGAGGTGAAGGAGGGGCAAATGAATAGTCTTCCTTATATTCAAACGGGAGAATTGGTATGCATTATTTGCGAGGGACCTGAGGAATATGATTATTTAAACAGAATCAAGAAATTGGGCGTTTGGGACAAAGGGTATCGCGTTGACTTGGTAAATGCAGAAGGAAATGGAAATTTGCCGGCAAGATATCAGGATAAATATCAAAACGGATTATATGATCTTGTACTTGTTTTTTGTGATACTGACAAGAAACCCTTTGAGCAATACAAAGATATTAAACGGAAAATTGATGAATTTCATGGAAAAGAAGGTGTCGCGGATCTGATTGTAATGTATGGAAATCCATGTACGATGCAAGTGATAATTCAGCATTGGGGTGAGGTTTGTCTTAAATCGCCATCCAAGCACAGTAATGCGTCGGTAATAGAGGAGCTTACGGGAATAAAAAAGTATGATGCACATTCGGATCAGAGGGAAAGATTGATGCAGATGATAGATACGGATAATTATTTTAAATGATGGAACGCGTTGCCAAAATGCCTTCGGACGATACAAGTATTGGAAGCAGTAATTTTAATATATTTATGGACAATTTATCCCGAAATGACCATAAGTGGATTGATGACATTAATAAGACAATTGAAACATAATCCATTAACAATGTTATCAAAATATGGTACCAAATATTATAAAAGAAGGAGATGAAGAAAATGAAAGAATAGGTGTGCGGCACCGTTAAGAAAATGTTACGAAACCACAGAAAAACTCTACTAGATGTCGATAAATCGAACAAATATTTGCATGCGCTATTCTTCTATGCTATACTGCATATATGGCAAAAGGAAATCTTAAACAAAATGGTGTTCACTTACAGGATCACGAATACGCAACAGTTAAGTTATTACTCGAACATGGGTATGATATAGAGTTGATACCTCCTTCACAGATAAAACATCTTCGAATGCCGGATATTATCATGGATGGCGTGCCTTGGGAGATAAAAGCACCAGAAGGTAAAAGCAAATATACAGCTCAGAACATAATTCAGAATGCAGCCAGACAATCTAGAAATGTCATAATAGATCTTAGACGATGTAAAATGAACGAAATACAGGCTTTAAGGGATTTTGAACGTGAATACAATAAATCCAAACACATGAAGCGCATGAAAATAGTCCGAAAAAACGGCGATATTATTGACTTTAATAAGTAAAAGTTTTAATATATTCATACAAGGTGTGGGACTGCATTGGATATATGCGGTTCGCCACACCATTTGTTTCGAAACAACCCTCTGTTCATATGAATAGGGGGTTGTTTCGTATATGTATAAGATTTCGCTTGGGTACTTTGACTATATACTTTTTACTCTATCAAAACAACCGCTGTTTTCCTGAAGGCATCAAATAGCCTGAATGCGGCTGAGTACATCGGTCAGATGATCTTGCCTACATGGCCCTGAATGTAACGGTGTGCGGCACCAGAGTCATTCTGGCAATTGTGTTCCGGATCAAGGATAAGAATAATCATAAAATAAAAGAAAGCAACCGCCAAAGGTTAGGTTGCTTTCTTTTAGTAACTAAATCTTATGCTTGATGTTATCTGTTCTAAATGAAAAATGTGAAAAATATACAAAATGTATTTATTTATACGCAAAGTGTGCTATAATTGTTTTCGGAGGGTGGAACTATGCGCTTTTATATTTTGCGTCTTAAGTTATGCGGCATAAAGAATATCGAGGAACCGATTACGATTGAGTTTTATAAAAAAACCATCAACAATGACTTTAATCCGGAAAAGTATCGGATTAAGGCTATTTATGGGGAAAACGGATCAGGCAAAACAGCGATAATTACTGCGGTTAAATTAATGCGCAGTATACTTACTGACGGTAATTATCTGTTGGATAATGATACTCAGAGGTCGCTTGTTGAACTGGTAAATAAAAAAACAAGAAATGGGAATATAGAATGTGAGTTTTATACGGATCTGGATGTAAAGAGAATTATGCACTATTCGTTGAGTTTTGAAATAGGTGCGGATGAAAGATTCTATATTACTGAAGAACTCCTTGAAGAGAAAAATGGAAACCGATCGAGCAATAAATACCAAAATGTCATTAGAACGATGAAAGGGACGTTGGTCGATTGCCTTGATACAAATGTGAAGGAATACTTTAAAGACAAAACAATGAATCTGTTAGATAAGCAGTCATTGTCAACGATTGTAATACGGCAATTTGATATGCCTATGGAATTGAGAACCACATCTACGATATTGTATCTGTTTATTCTCACTATCTTTGCCCTAACAATTGATGTGTTCCTTGATGAGGCAGATAATCATGCGGACTATGCTTTGAGGGAAAGAATAAGTGAACTTGATGAAAAGACGATAGAGAGCAAGGGTGCGGAACTAGTACAACAGATAAATAAAAAAATTATAAATCCCAAAGCTGATACGAAAAAAATACCCAAAAGCAATTATGCAAGTTATGAAGAACAAACAAGGCGATTGTGTGATTTTGTGAAGATATTTAAGCCGGAGCTGAAGGAAATAGAAATTGAGAAGCGGGATTTGGATACCTATTATCAGTGTAACCTGAAGATGGTATATGAAAATTATACACTTGACAGGGAGTTTGAGAGTCGTGGAATTAAGAAACTCATGGACCTGTTTGACACCTTGGATGCGGCCAGTTCCGGGGCCGTAGTATTTATTGATGAACTGGATTCTAATGTAAATGACGTTTATTTGGATAAACTGATTGAGTATTTTGCCTGCTATGGCAAGGGCCAGTTGTGTTTTACCGCACATAATCTGTCGCCGATGACAGTGCTAAAATCAAATAGAAATGCAATTAGTTTTATTTCCAGTATAAATACTGTACATACTTGGACAAGCAATGGGAACTACACACCGGAAAATGCCTATAGAAATGGATTTATAGAAGATTCGCCGTTTAATGTAGATGCAACTGATTTTCTAGGAATATTGGGTGGGCAGAATGCGTAGATTTGCAGCAATATCCTTAATGTACTGGATCAATACTGGACAAGGAAATGATGATAGTGAAATCGTATTGGCACCAATAATATATAAAGAAGGAGATGAAGAAAATGAGATTTTACAAAGTTGA
>JAILJC010000153.1 GCA_024694965.1 Lachnospiraceae bacterium | reverse complement strand
TCCGGCGATACTTTCAAGCTGCCCCATGATCCACGGTGCGTTAAAGCACATGGATATCATGAACAGACTGAAGATCACAAACGGTACGCACATCTGCCATCCGGGATCTTTGATCCCCTTAAGCTCCATGCGGTCCGGTTCCCTGCCCGGGAAATATGCCCGAAGCAGTACCGTTATCATGTATATCGCCGTAAGGAACGCCGATACAAGCAGCACCGCCACTCCTATATATGAAAGCCTTGTGCCCGCCGCAACCGCCGCGGTACACAGGTTCCATTTACTTATAAATCCCGGGAGCGGCGGAATGCCGATAAGCGCGAGCGAACCTATTGTGAACGCGCCGAAGGTAACGGGCATCTTCCTTCCCAGGCCGTCAAGCTCCCTTACGTACTCCCTGCGGGTCTTATGGAGCACTGCACCCGCGCAGAAGAACAGCGTGATCTTGATGACCGCATGATAAATCATGTGGCTCAGTGCCGCCGAAAATCCGAGCGGTGTCATAAGCGAAGCTCCGAATACAATGTATGATAAGTTGCTGACCGTTGAGTAAGCCAGCCTCCTCTTAAAGTGCGGTTCCTTCACGGCCCTTGCCGAGCCGTAGATGATGGTCACCATCGCAAAACACATGACTATGTTCTGTGCGAAGGTACCTTTAAGGAAATCCGTACCGAAGCTGTAATACGTTATCCTGATTATCGCAAACGCACCCGCCTTTACGACTGCGACCGCATGCAGAAGGGCCGTTACCGGAGTAGGTGCGATCGAAGCCGACGGCAGCCAGCCGTGGAACGGGAAGATCGCGGCCTTTACACCGAAACCGAGCACCGCGAGCACATATACAGACCTAAGCAGAGTTTCCTTTCCGGTGATATCCGCGCCCATAAGCACGCCGCCCGGAGTAAAGTTCATCGTCGTTCCGTAGGTGAATATGAAGATGAACCCGATAAAAGCAAACGCCGCGCCGCCCATCGAATACAAAATGTATTTGCGGCCCGCCATGATCGCTTCCCTGCTCATTCCCGCCATTACAAGGGGCAGAGTCACAAGCGTCAGCATCTCGTAAAACATATACAGGGTCATAAGGTTTGCCGCAAACGCGATGCCCACCGTGATCCCGTATGTCATAGTATAAAATGCAAAGAAGGTATTCTCCTTGCCAAGGTGTTCCATGTACTCAAAAGCATACAGAGTCGCCAGCGGCCAGAGCACCGCTATAAGCCCCGCAAACACCGAGCCCATCCCGTCAATGCGGAATGTGATCTCAAGGTCACCCGCAAGGTTGATGGCCCTGAACACGCCCTCCGGCGCATTTAAAAGAAGCCACCATACGATCACGGAATTAATAAGAGTCACAACCTGGGTGTAGATATTCCTGTTTTTACGCGCCTTAAACCTAAAGAGTGGCAGCGCCGCTCCCGTTATCAAGGGAAACAATATGGGAATTATCATCATCCATCTATCCATATCCATCTCCAGGGCTTCCCCTTAAGGGCACTAAAGGTCCGGGGGATCTTTTCTCAGCTCGGACCGAGGAACACGCCCCAGTGTTCCGAGAAAGGTGGCCGAACGCCGAATGAGGGGTTACAACAACTCACAAACAATAATATCTACAACCTTCATAAGCGGCCCGGCCCACACACCGGCGATCACCGCAAGTGCCGTCATTATGATCATCGGAACCAGCATGTAAAGGTTCGGCTCCTTTTTCTGAAGGCAGGGATAATCGTACTCATCACCCGGGAAGAAAGCCTTAAGCACGATGCTTAAAAGGTAACCCGCGGTAAGCAGAGCGCTTAATATAAGGACCACGGGCCCGAGCCATGAGATCACCGTAATGCCCTCATTTAATGAGCCCGTTGCAAGGTACCACTTGCTAAGGAACGCGCTCGTTGGCGGAACGCCCACAAGAGTCAGCGATGCAAGCGTATAGCACCACATCGTAACCGGCATCTTGCGCGCAAGATCCTTAAACTCCGAAACCTTCTTAAAGCCTGTCATATGTATGATCGCACCCGCTACCTGGAACAGTGTATTCTTCGCAAACGAATGGAATACAACATGCATAAGCCCTCCGGCAAAGCCGATGGGATTAAGCAGCGCGATACCGAATAAAGCATAGCTTACCTGGCTTACCGTGGAATAAGCCAGCCTCTTCTTAAACGTGGTTTCCTTATACGCCATCATCGATCCCATGAGAATCGTAAGCATGGTCAGGATAAGGAAAGCGTACTGCACCCATGTGCCCCTTATAAAATCAGGTCCCACAAGGTAGTAAACAAACCTTATGATCACGAGCACACCCATCTTCGTAATGTTTCCCGACAGATAAGCGGACGCCGGTGAAGGTGCGACCGGGTGTGCCGTCGGGAGCCATCCGTGAAGCGGGAACATGCCTGCCTTGGAACCAAAGCCTATGAGCACGAGCAGAGTCACCACCATCATTGCCGTTTCATGTCCCGCAAGTGCATTTAAGTCAAGCACTCCGCCGGGCGTAAAGGTAAGCGTGGTCCCGTAGGTATAAATGAAGAAGAAGCCAGCAAGTCCTATAAAGGCACCGCCTATCGAATAAAAGATGTACTTCTTGCCCGCGGCGATAGCCTCGGGTGTCTGTTCGTGCAGGACAAGCGGCAGCGACATAAGCGACATAAACTCGTAAAAGATGTACATGGTGATAAGGTTGCCCGAAAGGCAAACACCGATCATCGAAACGAGCGTAAGCGTATAAAAGAAATAGTACCTGCGCTTATGTGCAAGATGCTTCATGTATTCAATTGCAAAGATTAGATCCATCACCCACATAAATACGGTCAGCACAAGGAACAAAAGTCCCAGCGTGTCCGGCGCAAAGAGGAGTGGGATGTCTTTGGTTATGTACATAACACCTCATCCACCGCTTCCCGGTAAAGGGGAAGGCATTGGCTATGAAAAAATACTGAGTCCTGTCTGGATCGTGTAAGCGATCGGATATGACAGGATACCCAGGAAAAAGTTAAGTGCTATAAAGCATACAAGCGCGACCGCCGTGTTGCGGCTGGGCTTGTAATTTTTATCAAGGTAATTCATGTTGCGCGGCGTATATACCGATATGGTCGCGCGGATGAAATAAACGGCATTCAGAATCGTACTTATCGCAAGCGTTATCATCGCTATCCACATTTTGGAGTGTACGGCGGTGATCGAAGCTTCCGCAAAATAAACCTTGGAAGTAAAGCCCGCAAGCAGCGGTATACCTACCATCGAAAACGCTCCGGCGGCAAATGCAAATCCGGCAAGCTTATGCCTAAGTCCGGATCCCTTCAGATCGCTGAAGTTCTTGCTTCCCTGCGACACCTCGACAAGTGCACGCTGTGCGATAAAGAGCATCGACTTTGTGGCACCGTGCGACATTATGTGGAAGACAGCGGCCACCATACCGGCCGTGCTCCCAAGTCCGATACCCATGTAGATATAGCCTATCTGGGCTATCGATGAATAAGCGATAAGGTGCCTGATATCATCCTGCCTTATAGCAGTAACGGAACCCATGATCATGCCGATGATGCCGAAAACAAACAGGATGTTCGTTATCTTGTGGTCTACCATTACGTCCATGCCGATGACACGGTAAAATATCTTTATCAGCAGGAAGATATAACCCTTGCTGACAAGCGACGAAAGTATTGCCGACGATGATGCGGTCGCATAACCGTAAGCTTCCGGCAGCCAGCTGTGGAACGGATACAGTGCACTCTTAATTGCAAGGGCAACGCTTATAAGTCCGATGACAGCCGTAAGCGGGATCGCGTACTCCCCTGTCCTTGAAAGCTCTTCTACCGCCTCCTTGATGTTTGGCATCAGCAGCTGTCCGGTTATCGTATAAAGCATGCTTATGCCTATGAGCAAAAGACCGGAACCGAGCAGGCTCATAATCATGTACTTCGTTGCCGCCACGATAGTGTGGCCGTTATTCCTTATCATGATCAGCGCGCACGCGGCCATCGTGTTTATCTCGACGAAAACGTAGGCGGTGAACAGGTCGTTTGTATATACGAGCGCGAGCAGGGAACTCATCATAAGGTTGATCATGATGAAATACAGGTTCATCTTGTCAACCTTTATATCATCGTTCTGGCCGCGGATACCACCGATCACCGAAAGGAGCATGATGACACAGAAGAACGAGCCCATGAGTCCTTCAAGGCAGCCGGCGCGCAGCTCGTTGCCCCAGGGTGCCGGGAACTTACCCATAACGTAAACGAATTCATGCCCGAGGTTTACCGTATATCCAAGCACGCAGGCATTAAGTATCGTAACAAAAAGCAAAAGCCAGATGGTGAACACCCTTGCCTTCTTACCGGGAAGTGCCGAGCAGATGATGCCGCCGCCGAGACATAGTATTATGCTTAGGGGGACGAAGTTTTCAACAAAGCTCATTCATCATCCTCCTCTTTTATATCCTTGTAATACTTGCTGCGACCGGGGGTATCCCTCTTGCTGCGCAGCGAGATCTCGTCAATGTCAAGCGTATGGTAACGCTCATAAAGCCTTATCGTTATCGCAAGCATCAGCGCCGTTACAGATACGGAAACGACGATACCCGTAAGCACAAGGCCAGCGGGGATGGGGTTTATATAGGCTTCGACACTCTGCACATTGTCTACGATGATAGGAGCCTTGCGCCCGAAGATGTAACCCTTACTTGCAAGGAATAAATACACCGCAGTGTCCATTATATTGAATCCTATTATCTTCTTGATCATGTTCCGGTGCAGCATAAGCGTGGTGAATCCTACCGAGAATATCACCACCGAAACCAACGAATAAAAATTGTGCCACAGGTTGGGACCAAACATCACAAGCCCCCCTTTCGAAACAGCGCATAAAACGCATACATAGTGCATGCGACTTCGGTGCCGACAAAGATGTTTATAAGCAGGATGAGTCCGCTGCTTATTATATTGCCGGGAGTACCGAGCGGAATGTGATTGTCAAGCCCGTGCGCTCCCATGTAGAAATAATAGCTTAAGCAGCTTACGTAGAAGCACAGGGCACTAACCTTTGCCACCTTGTACACATGCTCGTTAAAGAATTTTTCGGTTTTCTTAAATCCGAATGCGGATACATGAAGAATCATTCCCGCGCCCAGTATCGCACCGCCCGAGAATCCACCTCCCGGAGATAAGTGTCCGTTTAATATCACATATATTCCGAATACGAAAACGACCGGAACCAGGAAATTCGCTACCTTCTGGATGATGATATCGTTCTTTGGTTCCATATACCTGTCGAAGGCATAGCTTGACTTTTTCTCCTCGCCTTCGGCTATAAGTAAAAGGATCATGACGCAGCTTGCCGCGATAAAGAGCACATGGGTCTCGCCCATCGTATCAAAACCCCTGTAGTTTAAGATAAGCCCTGTCACGATATTGACGGCACCTGTTTCCTGCTGCCCGTTTTCGATATAACGCTTTATCACTTCATTGTCGGCCGGATTGTCCGGGTGACCGAAAGGCGGGAGCCATGATACGGTCACGAGCAGCAGCAGCATAAGCATAGCGCAGATGATCGCCGCGATCATGCCGTAAAGCTTGTGGAACTTCTTAAGGAAATCAAGAGGTTCCGTCATGTCCTGAACGCGCTGCTGCGCTTCCTTCTTTTCAAGAAGGTCGGCTGCCTCCGTAAGCTCCTCCTCGAGTGATTCTAACTGCTTGGCCTCAAGGTCGCCCTGGGGCCTGTACAGGAGGAATTCATCCCTGCCGTTTACGAAGTTCTCTATTCTGCTGTAGAAAGTACTTCTGTAATCGCTGCGCTTCTTCATATGTTCCTACAGATTCTCCGCTCCTATGCCTTCGTTCTTAGCGTCCTTCTTCTCCTTGCTGTCGGGCATATCCATTGTCTCGACCGCGCGTATCTTCTTAAGCGTGACGAAGAACAGTATCGAGGTAACGCCTGCGCCCACCGCCGCTTCCGTGATCGCAAGGTCGGGTGATTCTAACAGGGCCCAGATAATGCTCATTATCGTGCTGTAAGCCATGAAGATGATGATGGACGTCAGCAGTGTTTTGTGCAGGCAGGTCGCCAGCGCGCATACTATCAAAAATATCATGAGCATCAAAATAAAAAAGTTCATACAGTCTCCTTCACATCTTTATCGTATCAAGGTCAATGCTTTCCTCGTCAATGCTGTGCTCCATGCGCATGATAACGTGCGAGGATATCGATGAGGTCAGCCACAAAAGGACCACCACGAGTGCCATCTTTAAGGAAAACCACGAGAAGCCCTTTAAGATGATGAGCCCGAGCGCGCCGAGCAAAAGCGCCAGTGTATCACCTATCGCCGCCGCATGCATACGGTTCATGACGAACCCGAATTTATACACTCCGTATACCGCTATCGCTTCCATCACAGCCGCAAACAAAAGACATATGACGGCTGCTACAAACCTTACCCATTCCATGACTCTCCTCCGATCCTATTCAAGGCCGCGAAGCAGCTCATCCCATTCAGAGTCATCGGCCGACTCCTCCTTCTCCTTGCGCTGCATATCGATCTTGTGCTTTTTAAGTACGTTTTCCTCATGGACTCCCATGTAAACCTTGGTGAGGATGACGACCGACAGAAAGCTTATCATCGCGTAAATAACGCAGATGTCAAGCAGATAGTCCTCGTTAAGCTTTACGGCCGTAACAGCCATTAAGATGATGACTATCGTACCGATCATATTGATCGCCATTAAGCGGTCGGCGATCCTGGGGCCGGATACCGCCCTTATGAGCACCAGCACCACGAGCACCGCATATATGACCATTATTCCGATGAGCAGTGCGCTGACTGCAGTTTGAATCGCGGTCATTTACTTTACCTTGTCCAACCTTTCCTGAGCTTTTTTGATCTCCTTTACGAATACGGATTCGCCGATGTCGGTGGCAAGCTCCATATCAAGGCAATGCACCATGTACTCCCCGTCCTCGATATTTATCGTGATAGTGCCCGGAGTAAGCGTGATCGAATTGGCCAAAACAGCTTTAAGGAAGCCGTAACGGATGTCCGGCTTAAAGGTGACCAGCTTAGGTTCGGGAACCATCTTGGGGTTTAGAATGATCGATGCGGTTTTGATGTTTGCCTTGACGATCTCGCAAAGAAGGATCAGAAAATACTTAAGCATCCACGGGAGGAGAATATAAAACATCTTCTCCTTGCGGATGCTGTAATCCATAAACCTGCATATAAAAAGGAAGATCGCAGCCGATACTGCAAGACCGATGACAGCCACCTCCGGCGTGAACCTTCCGTTAAATATTATCCATAAAATAAACAAAGCTGCGTACATGCGTTTACCTTCACTGGTGTGAACACCCGGCTGAGTTTTTAACCGGTGTTAATACCCGCTAAGTGTAGCACAAAATGTGGTAGTACGCAAGGTTTACGCAGCAATATGTAGTGTTAATATCCCTTTATTTTGTCCTCGTAATCCGATCCCGTGACCGTACGGAAATTTTCGAGGTATTTTGACGGTTCCTTTTCCACATCATACATGGTGTCAAAGGCCATAAGGAGCATGGCGTCCGCGTTGTATTTAAGCTCAAAACGCCCCTCGTCAATGCCTGATTTGAACTTATCCACCTGCCATACCAGGATGTCGGGGATCGTGATGCCATGAATGTTCATCTCGCACAGGAAGTCCTGATTCTCAAGATAATATAAAAATTCCTTATAAAGCGCCGGGGAAGCGTTAAGCTTGTCCACGAAGCTTTTAAGGAATTGTTCGTCTTTTCCTGCGTATTTGCACAGTGCCTGCGCGAATTCCGATGCTTTATTATCCATATCTTCTCTCAGTTTTCTGGCACGGGGACGGTTCTTTTGCCATGCGTTTTTTGCCTGGCAAAAGAACCGTCCCCGTGCCAGAAAAAAATTTATTCTAAACTCCATGGGATGAAATCCACGCATATGCCGCCGGCGGCACCGTCCATGTTTACGGCATCGAGCCGGTACGTCATAAGGACGCCCATGTTGTCGTACATGTACATTTCACCCATGTAATTGCCTATCTCGTTGTTATGGTCCGAAATATTGACTGTATGAGTCACCGAATACAGATCATCGCCCAGATCTTCTATCTCACCCGATAAGGCCTCGTCAGTTTCATAATTCGCGGCCAGGTCATCCTGTCCTTCGGCGGCCGTCCATACGGGGAACTGTACCCTGTCAAGCCCGTTGCTTGAATAGATCACCGCATTCACGGTGTAAGTTCCCTCCGCAAGGTTGGTCCTTGTCGTTACCGAACGTACCATGGGATCGGAAGCATACTCATCATAGCTTGCGTTGGCGACATTGCACCATTCCTCCTGGCGCATACGGTAAAGCTTGAAAAAGCTTCCGTTCTTGCCTGTCCAGTGCTTGCTGCCGGGCCTGTGCTTATCGCTTCCCGTTATCTTGAAGAAGTTTGATTCTGAATAAACTGCCTTCTTATCGATTCGCCATACGACGAACCTTCCGTCATCCGTCTCGTAACCGTCGGTAACATACACGCCGGTCTTATCGTAATCGAGCAGGATCATGAAATGCGAGGACCAGTCGTTTTTCTTGACCTTCCAATAGCGTACGTACAGGATATCGCCCGCCCTTGCGCCTGTCCTTTCAAGGAAACCGTATATAGTCTCGCCTTCGTGGCTTGTGGTCGTCATTACGCCCTGGTCGTAGATATCCTTACCGAACACATGCTTCCACACCTGGTTAACATAGGCACAGCACTGGATGCTCACGGCCTGTCCGCCCTTGTAATACGGGCTGTAGAAGGTACCGCCGAGCGACTGCGCATAGGCGATTATAACCTTGCGGATACGGTCCACGCCTTCGCCGGTGATATATGATGCATCAAACGGCCTGTCGTCATACACGTACTCTTTCGGGATCTCGTAATAGTTATCCTCCTCGGTATCGACTACATTATCGGGCTCATCGGGAACCGCATAACGCGTATCCTCTTCTTCCTCATCGGCGATCGTGTCAAGGTCCTCCGTCTCATCACTGCTGCCGCCAAGGTCCATTATCTCGTCAGAGTCATCAAGATCATCGGCATCCATGATAAGAAGGTCATCTTCGGCATCAAGGCCTTCATCCAGACCGTTATCAAGACCTTCGTCAATATTCAGTTCAAGCGTTTCCGTGCTTTCAAGGAGCTGTTCTGTCTCATCGGCCCGCGGATATAAACGGGTACCCGCCACCATGACAGACATAACTAGAAGCGCACATAACAATCTTTTTTTCATACAGAAAATTATACCTTAATACGGACAGCGGGTCAAATACAAACAAAATGCTGCCCACTTTAAAAATTTCAAATACTTATTCTCATAAGAAAAGGCAAAAAAGAAATTTTAATGATTTTGCGCTAAACTAATAATATAATTGTGCCGATAAATTATGTAAACGGGCCAAGGGCGTAGTATGCCCTGCCGGATAATATTATCAAAATGAAGGAGAGTATAAAAATGAAAAAGCTTATCATTGCACTTTTTGCGGTCGCTATCGCAACCGTTTTTGCGCCTGCAAAGGAAGTAAAGGCCGCATACAACAGCCTGTCTGCAGGAGCTCATGCCGAGATGCTGCGCTCATTCTACAATGTACCCGCATATGAGAAGGATTTCGCGGACAAGTACAACTACCTTGAGCAGCTTAAGAGGGACGGTGCTCCCGCATCCGACATAGCTGCAGCCGAGACCGCGCTTACAAATGCGTCCGTGAAGCTGGCCCAGCTTAATTCACTGGTATCCTACCAGCTGACACAGTCGTCTTCATTCCCGGTAACTTCAACATATATATCAACAGTAATAAACGAGCCGGTATATGCAGCGCTCTATGCCAACAAATCGATCTATGCGACGGCACTGAACAATCAGGCGATCTACAATTCGCATCTTGTAAACCAGGCGGCTTACAATGCAGTGCTCGCAACAAACGGCGCATATGCAGTCGATCTTGC
>JAILJC010000081.1 GCA_024694965.1 Lachnospiraceae bacterium | reverse complement strand
TATGGATTATTTTTCCTTAGTGTTGTCAATCCTGCTATGAGAATGCGATGGCCGGGGGGTATGCTCTGATTTTATAGTCTCGAGAACGGACTCTATATCTTCGAGATTGTCTTTGGATTTTGATTTTACGCTTACATCCGGAAGTTCAAGTCCCTTTGAAAGTTCTCTGTTTTCTCTTGAATTGTTTATTGCAAGCTGAGGAGTGAGCATGATCAGCAAAGCTTCGGAAAAATCTTTGCCTCCGGCTAATACGGGAGGAGCGGCCAACTTATATTCGCCCGATTCCCCGAGCTCGTATTTTGCAATAACTGAAGACTTTGAGCTGTCTTTAGGTATTATGAGCTCGACTTTTTTGTCATTGGATTTAGCACAAAGGGCTATATTCTGCCCTACCCTGACGGCAAGGTCTGAAAGTTTGTCATGCAGTCCTTCCATGGTTTTTTCAAGATTCTGAGAAAGATATGCTATCTGTGTCACGGTCTCGAAGGAGTAGTCCCCTTTACCTGCAGCTATGAGGCGCATGCGGGTGTTGGTGTCAATGAGTCCATACTTTGCTGCCGCATTTGCGATAAGATCTGACGGCGTCGCAGGGTTACCAAGAACACTTTCCCTTTCAGAGTAAAGAGAAACGAGTTTATTTTCGCATGCGGCAATAGCGTCGTCTTTTTCTTTTCCAACCGGCATCAGTTCACAGTCTTTCTTCTGAGCTTCCATGCTTGCTATTTTTTCGGAATACATATTTCCGAGTTCGGTCACGACATTTTCCTTGAGCGCTTTTACACTGTTGAGCACGGTATCTCGTGTCGCATTGCGGACATCTCTTGATGCATTGTCCATGAAGTTTATAACTTCTTTCAAAAGGTATTTTGTGTCCGAAGTAATGAATTCAGCGGCAGAAAGCGAATTTTCTCTTTCTACCGGGTTCTTGAGGGAGTTATTGAATTTGCCGAATACTTCGGAGAAACTCTTACCGAGGAACTTCTCCTTTATTATAGAGGCAAAGCTTCTATGCTCGTTGCCGAACGTTATGCTTAAAGTCGTATGTTTAGCCAGTGCCATGGCAACTCGTTCATCACTTACCGATACCGTGTTTTCGTCAGGATCGGTATAGTAAAATTCTTTTTTCCTTTTGTTTACTCGTATGGAGGTGTTATACTCGTCAGAAGAATTAATCTTGAGGCTGCAGGTATTGCCTATATTTTCCTCGAGGATCCTATAAGTATCGTAAGAACCGATGAAACTGATCTCGTTTGAGTTGTTGTTTATATCGGTGGCGTAGTTTGCTATGCTGATTGCGGCTTTGAGAGCATTTTTCATCTCCGGAGTAGCATCGCTCCGTGAAAAAGCCGTATACTTATTGGCGATGTTGCTGAGCGGCTTGATCAGGGTTGCAGCGGTAACAGCTGCTTTTCTGGCTACGGGATCATTCGGGTCGAGGAATACGTCAAACGAGGCGACAGGAGTGTCATCCATCTGAGGTATGATATCGATCTTGTATACAAACAGTTCCCTGTAGCGGTCGGAAGAAGATATTTCTTTTAGAGCGCTTCTTTTTGCCTCAAAAAGCACATCTTTTTCTTTGTTAAAGATGTCATCTTCTTTTTCAAGCTCCATTGCAAGATCTGTCTTGCTTATTTCGTTCATCCGGCCGAGAAGCTCTTTTACTTTTTGATTGTGCCTGTACATGACGTCGGCATATGCGAGCTCATAGGGTATATATGATGAAGTGCCGTCGGTGCCCGTATAGGGAACCTTAACATTTATCACATCACTGTTATATTTTTTGAAGAGTTCGGGATCTCTTTCGGGAACTTTTTTAACCGCTCTGAAAGTCTGGTTACCTCCAAATATGGAGAGAGCAATATTGAAAGACAGTTCCGACTCTGCGGACTCTACGAGCTGGAAAAGAGCCTCATTAAGCCTCTCTATAAGCTTGTCGAGGTCATAATCGCCATATCCGATAAAATTTTCGTCAAGGACAATATGCATGTGTGTTGCAGTCGGATTGTCTGCATTTACTCCGTCACGCTGCTTCTTGCCTTGAGTATCGTATCTGTCTACTACTATCGCCCCGCTCTTTGCGAGAGATATATCGCACATCTGCCAGGCATTGGGGATTATCTTACCGGATGGTGTCGTATAATTCACTACTCTTACCTTCCCTCCGTTAGAAAGTTCAGGCGAGAGGGTACCATTTGATAAATGATAATGCATGCTTTCAGGAGCCGTATTCCCAGCCATGGTGAGCAGGTTCATATTAAAGGCAGTGTCGGAAGGCACAGCCCCGCATATAAATGCGTCAAAGGTTTCTTTTCCGATTGATATTGTCTGATCTGAAGGCAGTCCCTCATTCATTGGTATCGATTCGAGACGAGCCATAAGGATGTTACGAGCCTGTGCCATGGAAGCGATCGGAGATATTCCACCATGTTCAGCAATATATCCTTCAAGTTCTTTTTCTTCGATCTCGCATTCTATGGAGCCATCGGCTCTTATAGCAGTATATTTTGTGTGATATTCGTCGGAGTCATCTCTGAACGTACAGATATCTATTTCTGACACTTCATCGTCAGATACGCCTTTTGTCACAAGGGAAACGCTGTAATTATATGATTTCCTGTCGTTTTCCATCGCTCGCGATATGTCTATTATGACGTTTGCCGGAGCGTTAGATCTAAAGATATATTCCTGCGAAGCTCTGAGGTTTGCTCTTTGCGGCGAAACGATACCTGAGATTTTTTGAAATAAACCAGCCATAAATGCCTCCTTGAAGTAAAGAATATTAAGAGTATTTAACTAAAATGTGTAATTTGTTCTATAAATATGTTTTTTATCGTGTAAAATGTCGTTATTTTGGAAAAATTATGATCAGATTGTTGTTTTTTGCCCTGTCTGAGACTGTTTTGAAAAGAGATTTTGATACATCGTAAGAATAATGGGAAAGAAGAAATTTCTGTTTTTTGCTTAATAGCCCATTTTCGTTAAGCTTTTTCATGAAATATTCATCTTTTAGGTCATAATCGCTATATTTGGCCGGGTGTATTACGCGACCATACCATAATACATAAGATGAACAGGCTTTTTTTGCAGCACATATGCACGAGACCGCATCTGCTATGGATCCGATCTCGTCGCTTATTATATATACCCCGGTTTCTTTTTCTTTATTTAGAACCTCATCGAGAGTAGCGCAATAATTGGCCAGATTACGACGAAACGTTGCTACATCCATTCGGTTAGCAAGCTTCAGGGCTTTATTTTTCTTTATGATTCGTTCTGCAGCGGAACGCAGCAATACGGCGGAACGCAAAAAAGCCGCGCTATATTGTTCCACGGTCTCGTTTCTTTCTTTATATGTGAGGCCATTAGGATCCATTCCGACAGCTTCGGATGGCTCATATATTTCGCCGGTTTTGTTGTCTATGAATACTCCGGATGAAAGCATGGCTGGTTTCCGTTTCATGGGTTGAACGTAGTTAAATAATATGTTTTTTTCATAAAAATATCATGCTGGATCATATATAACGCATGATGTTGCGGATATACGGCCATTAGCGGGATAATTCCATTTGTTTATGAGGTCTGTCCCCATTAAATCTTGATACTGTGGAAATGGTCTCATTTCTTTCAATCATCTTGATCTTTGTGTCTCTTATGTAGTCTTCAAATGCCTTTTCGTTTGCGAAATGCCAGGTAAATTTGCTATCTCCTGTTTCGATTGACATACATACGTTTGGCTCAAAGTCATCTTTGTTCTTATATATTTTAATGACAGATGTTGATATCTTTTTCCCGGAATCTTCAAAATCAAAGCACCCGTAACTGCTGTACGGTCCTGGCTTAAGGCTGTCATGTTTGAGGACTGTTTTGAGAGCATCTTCTTTCAGTTTTGTTTCGTTGTTCCTAATCTTTGTTGGCTCGAGAGCCATAAGATGTTCTTTCATGGTTTCTTCATCGGAAAACTCCAGTACAACATATCCATGATCCATATCTCTGTCGGGTCGGTTTATATCTTTCCCTACACAAAGATTTGGATTGGCTTTTAAGGGATATTCACTGTCATAGGCCGGATTTGTTGCATTGAGAGCCCACGCAATCGTCAGAAAGCATGCTCCATCGAAGTCTCTTTGTATATGATATTTTGCCCCATAATGGTATCTTTCCGGGGGGAAGGCTTTTCCGTCAGAATTAAGCCTCGGTTCCTTGGATATGCCGTCAGGTATGTTGATCTTGCCTTTGAGGCAAAAGAATTTCCCTTCATATCCCTTTGCGGAATCCGCTTCTCCGGATCGGAACGCGATTTTTAGCTGTTCATCAGATATGTCGGAACACTTGATAACTGCTGAAAGGATCTCGCGTTCGAGGTCATATACGCCTTTTATGCTGCTTTGATCGTATTCTATGAGAAAATTATTCCTTTTGGCTTCAGCTAATAAGCTGTCATAACCGTCGCCTCGAAGAGCGTCTACCAAATCTATGCCGGAGCCCTTAATGTTATATACAAGTTCCCTGGCCTGCTCTTCTAATCTTTTTTTCATGGTGTTTCGCTCGTTTACAAAATTTGCATTCATGTCCACTCTCCTTATATGTGCTTTTGACAGAATGTTAAATACATCTACATTTAATGTGACTTTTTCCTAATGTTGCCAATAAAAAAGTATGCATGTGAA
>JAILJC010000054.1 GCA_024694965.1 Lachnospiraceae bacterium | reverse complement strand
CAGGCCGGGTGCAGAATAGAAGCAGACGAAAAATGGATGGATTACTGCAACGGACTGAAAAAGCGTTTTACGGCCTTTGAAGGGGCGGAAGGCAAATCCCCGGATGAAGCTGTTTCTTCGTATGTTTTCTGGAAGGAATTTTGCGGATTCGAAGAGGATGATTCGATACTGGCTCTCGGAAACAATACCGCCAACAGCGCGAAACTGCAGATAGGTGTTAAGAAGCGCGACCAGCGTGTCCTTGCGAATTATACATGCGGTTCCATGGGATACGACCTGCCGGCGGCCGAAGGAGCGGCCATGGCATCCGGCAGGAAGGTGTACTGCATCACCGGTGACGGATGTATGATGATGAATCTTCAGGAACTGCAGACCATAAGGCATTATGATCTGCCCATAAATATCGTAGTGTTTAATAATGACGGATATAATGCAATAAGGCAGACATCAAAGAGTTTCTTTGAAGGGAAATACATCGGCTGTTCGCCCGATACGGGTGTGAGCTTTCCGGAGTTTAAGGATATAGCAAAGACTTTCGGATTTGAATACCGGCTGTGCAGGACGAACGGTGAACTGAAAAAAGAACTTGAGTATCTTACCTGTTCCGATAAAAGGGTCATGCTAGAGATCATCCAGGCATTTGACGACCCGGTGGTACCTAAGCTTATGTCCAGGCTTGATGAAAACGGAATTATGCAGACTCCGGTCCTGCAGGATATGTTTCCGTTCATAGACAGGGATGAGTATGAGGCATTAAACCTCTTTAAATGACAGAAGGGTGAAAAATGGGACATATTCTTATCATAGCGGAAGCCGGTGTCAATCATAACGGGGACCCGGATACGGCAATGAAAATGGTACGTGAAGCAAAGAGGTGCGGAGCGGATATAGTCAAGTTCCAGACCTTTGATCCGCGTAAGCTTGCATCCAGACATGCCGGAATGGCTGAATATCAGAAGAACAATACAGGGACAGATGAAACGCAGGAAAAAATGCTTGAAAAGCTCGCGTTAAACCATGACGATTTCAGGATCCTGGCGCGATACTGCGATGAGGTCGGGATAAGATTCCTTTCCACACCGTTTGAAACGGACAGCATCGTTTTTTTGGACGGACTTCAGGATATATGGAAGGTTCCTTCCGGTGAGATCACCAATTATCCGTATCTTGTTAAGATAGCAAGGACAAATAAGGATGTCATCCTGTCAACCGGAATGAGTACGATGGAGGATGTGGAAGAGGCTGTAAGGGTTTTGCGTGATAACGGGAGCAAAGAGATAACCCTTTTGCATTGCACGACCGATTATCCGACCGCAATGGAGGATGTTAACCTAAAGGCTATGCTAGCGCTTAAGGAGCATTTTTCGTGCCGTGTCGGATATTCCGACCACACATTGGGAATCGAGGTCCCGGTCGCTGCCGCAGCATTGGGGGCCGAAGTCATTGAGAAGCATTTTACGCTTGATAGGAGCATGGATGGCCCCGACCATAAGGCAAGTCTTGAACCGGATGAACTTAAAAGCATGATAAATGCGATCAGAAATGTTGAAAAGGCCATGGGTGACGGTATCAAGAAACCGTCGGTCTCTGAGATGAAAAACATTGAAATCGCAAGAAAGAGTATTGTTGCATCAAGACATATAAACAGGGGCGAGATCCTCACTGAAGATAATCTCACAACAAAGCGTCCCGGAAACGGGATCAGTCCGATGAGGTGGAACGAGATCATCGGGACTGCGGCCGTCAGGGATTTTGAAGAAGACGACCTTCTGGAGGTTTAGGAGTATGAAACATGTTTTAGGGATCGTAACCGGGACAAGGGCTGAATACCATCTGCTTTATCCGCTCATCAAGCGTGTGATGGCATCGGATAAATATGAACTGAAACTGATCGTCACCGGATCACATCTTTCCGAAAAACACGGAAATACATACAGGGATATTGAGGCGGACGGAATTCCGGTCTCGGTAAAGATCCCGATATTATCCGATTCTGACGAACCGTCCGATATCGATAATGCCATGGCCCGTATGATAACAGGCTTTGACGGATATGTATCCGGAAACCGGCTTGATATGCTCATCCTTCTGGGGGACAGGTATGAACTGATGTCGGCGGCTATCGTTGCAATGAACCACCGGATACCCATAGCACATATTTCATGCGGTGATACCACGGAAGGCGCCATAGATGAATGCATCCGTCATTCGATAACAAAGATGAGCAGTATCCATTTTCCCTCGTGCGAGGAGTACCGGCACAGAGTCATACAGATGGGCGAGGATCCGGAGCACGTCTTTAATGTTGGCGGACTCGGTGTTGAAAATATAAAGAACGTAAAGAGGATGAGCCGTAGCGAACTGTCCGATGAGCTTGGGTTCGATATTAACGGACGGTTTGCGGTGCTTACATTCCATCCCGTCACCCTTGAGGATTCCACAGCAGAGCATGAGTTCGGCGAATTGCTCGGCGCTTTGGATGACATCCCCGGCCTGCGTGTCATATTTACCAAGGCAAATGCCGATTCGGGCGGGCTCATCATCAATAAGATGATCGATGATTATACGGCTCTTAATCCGGACAGGACAATGGCCGTTTATAACCTCGGGCTTGTACGCTATCTTTCGGCGATCTCGATGGCTGATGCCGTTATAGGCAATTCCTCGAGCGGGATATTGGAAACGCCCTCATTCGGCACCCCGACCGTCAACATAGGAGACAGGCAGAAAGGACGGCTTCAGGCCGGGAATATAGTGAACTGTAAACCGGAGCGCCGTGATATCCGTGATGCGATAAAGAAATGTTTGTCCGATGGGTTCAGGGAAAAAGCAAAGAATACGGTCAGTCCGTACGGAGACGGGAATACGTCAGAGCGTATAATCGAAAAGATCGGTCTTTTCTTTGATGATCCCGAAAGGTTCGGGATAAAGAAGCAGTTCTATAATATTGATTTTCAGGAGGAATAAAGTTGGAACATAAATGGTCTGATCATTTTTCCGGGGATCGTAAGGTCGTTTGTATCCAGGGGCTTGGCTTTGTGGGCTCGGCAATGTCGGCTGCGGTCTCTTCGGCAAAAGGAAGCGACGGAAAACCGCTGTATAACGTTGTCGGTATAGATGTCCCCAATGAAGAAGGATATAAAAAGGTCAATGCATTAAATGACGGGATATTCCCATTTGAAAACAGTGACAAAAAACTCGATAAAACGATCAAAGAGGCTATTGAAAACGGGAATCTGTACGCAACGACCGACGCGGAGCTTTTTTGCCTTGCGGATACTGTTGTTGTCGATATAAATCTTGACATCAGCTATAATGCCGGAATGGAACCTTTTCTTGACCTGTCGGCATTCAGGCAGGCGATAAGGACGATCGGCTCAAGGATAAAGCCAGAGACTCTGGTCCTTGTGGAGACGACCGTACCGCCGGGAACCTGTGAGAAGGTCGTATTGAAGATACTCAGTGAGGAGTTTGAAAAAAGAGGGATATCCTCAAAACCTTTCGTTGCTCATTCTTATGAACGTGTAATGCCGGGCGAGAACTATCTTGATTCGATCATCAATTTCTGGCGTGTGTATTCGGGAGTTGACGATGAGTCGGCCGATATGTGCCGTGATTTCCTTACGACAGTCATACGTACGGATAAATACCCTCTTACAAGGCTTGAAAAGACCACGGCTACGGAGACGGCCAAGGTACTTGAAAATTCTTACAGGGCGACGACCATTGCGTTTATGGAGGAATGGGGACGGTTTGCCGAGGCGGTAGGGGTGGATCTGTTTGAGGTCATCGATGCGATACGCATGAGGCCCACTCATTCCAATATGCGCCAGCCCGGATTTGGAGTCGGTGGATACTGCCTGACAAAAGACCCGTATTTTGCGCGCCTGGCAGCTGCGGACCTGTTTGGTATAAAAGGAATGGATTTTCCTTTTTCATCACAGGCTGTCATTACAAACAGAAAGATGCCTCTGGTAAGCCTTGATAAGACGGAAGAGATCCTCGGCGGTCTTAACGGAAAAACGATCCTGTTGCTTGGAATAAGTTACAGACAGGATGTCGGTGATACGAGATATTCCCCGTCAGAGACATTTGCCAGAGAGGCGATAAAAAGAGGAGCCGTTATGAGTTATCAGGATCCACTTGTTTCCGTTTGGAAGGAGATGGATAAGGAGGTTGAGAAAGACATACCGGATCTTGGAGCCTTTGATGCGGTCGTATTCGCGGTTCCGCACAGTCAGTATCAAAGCATTGATTTTGACAGTATAAAGTCTTCGGGGCGGGTTCTTATCTTTGATGCGAACCGTGTCCTTACCGGGACACAGATCGGGCAGATAGAAAAAAATGACTGTTTGTACTTTAAAAGTATAGGAAGGGGCTGAATATGAAGGTTCTGATCACAGGCGGAGCGGGTTTTATAGGTTATCATCTGGCAAAAAGGCTTCTCGCAGACGGGTGTGAAGTTGTTATAGCAGATAATTTTTCAAGAGGAGTTGAGGATACTTTTCTTAAGGAACTTGCAAAAAAGGGCAGGATCACATTCAAAAACACAGATCTGATGGATGAGAAGAATGCTCTTGAACTCGGGGATGATTATGACCGGATATATCATCTTGCGGCTATCATCGGAGTACAGATCGTCCTTGACCATTCTTATGATGTGCTGAAAAAGAATGTATGCCTGCTCCTCAATATGATAGAACTTGCAAAAAAGCAGAAGCACTTAAGCCGGTTTTTGTTCGCCTCCACAAGCGAAATATATGCCGGAACGCTTAAGTATTACGGGCTGGATATACCGACACCCGAGACTACACCGCTTACCATAACCCCTTTGGAAGAAAAGAGGACTTCATATATGCTTTCAAAGATCTATGGGGAAGCCCTGCTCAGGCAGAGCGGTATCCCGTTCACAATCTTCAGGCCGCATAATTTTTACGGCCCGAGAATGGGAATGTCCCATGTGATCCCCGAACTGTTAAGAAAGGTCTACAATGATGAAGGCAACGGGAAGCTGGAAGTTTATTCGGTTGAGCATAAGAGGACGTTTTGTTATATAGATGATGCCGTCGAAATGATCGTAAGGCTTGCGGATTCCGAAAAAGCGTGCGGAGAAGCTTACAATATAGGGAATGAGTCTCCCGAAATCTCGATAATGGAGGTTGCACGAACTGTTTTAAAGACTGTCGGAAGGGAATATGAGATAATCCCGCTGCCGCCTTCACCGGGGTCGCCCGAAAGAAGGTGTCCGAGCATGGAAAAGACCGGGGAATGTACGGGATATACTCCGGCTGTAACTTTGGAGGAAGGTATAAAGCGTACATTTGAATGGTACAGAGCGAATATTTTTGACGGAAATGAGGTTTGTGAAAAATGATACCCTTAGCTGTTCCCAATCTGACCGGAAATGAAAAGGAATATCTTGATAACTGTATAAAAACAACATTTGTTTCGTCTGTCGGAGAGTACGTCAACCGCTTTGAGGATATGATTGCGCGTGAAACCGGAAGCGCACATGCCGTAGCCACCTCGTCCGGAACAACCGGCCTCCATGCGGCGCTGACGGCTGTCGGTGCCGGATGCGGAGATCTTGTTATAATACCTTCGTTTACCTTTATCGCAACGGCAAATTCCATAGCGCACTGCCATGCGATGCCGTGGATCATGGATATAAATGCCGTCGACTGGTGCCTTGATCCCGATGTGGTCAGGAGGGAGATAGAGAAAAACTGTGTTATTAAGGACGGTTCTCTCATACACAGCCGGACGGGCAAAAGGGTCGCTGCGCTCATGCCTGTGTATACACTCGGCAATATCCCCGACATGGAGAGGTTCAGGGCGATAGCGGATGAATACGGGCTTCCGCTCGTGGCTGATGCCGCCTGTGCCGTCGGAGCTACGTATAAAGGACGTAAATTCGGAGACCTTGCGGATATTTCGGTCCTGTCTTTTAACGGTAATAAGACGATCACATGCGGAGGCGGCGGCGCTGTTGCGGGAAACGATGAGGA
>JAILJC010000044.1 GCA_024694965.1 Lachnospiraceae bacterium | reverse complement strand
GGAAAGATCAAAGATACCTGGAGGGCCGGAAATATAAAGGACTACACCGTAGCAGTGCACGCTCTTAAAAGCTCGGCAAGGCTTATCGGAGCAACGGATCTGAGTAAGATGGCTGCAGAACTTGAGGACTGCGGGGACCGGAAAGATACGGAAGCGATAAACAAAGGTACTCCCGCCCTTTTAGATAAATACTCTTACTATTTTGACAGACTGACTGCCATATTTGACAAAACCGCGGAAAATGAAAATGAGCGCGAGCTGATCGACCGGGCCGCCCTGTCGGAGGCTTACGGAGCCATAAAAGAGTCAGTGGATGCTTTTGACTTTAATACCGCGGATGAACTTGTGAATATGCTTAAGGAATACCGGCTGCCGCCGGATGAAACGGACCGCTACGGACGAATATGCGGCATGATCACAAGGCTTGAGAGAGATGCGATTCTGGAGGAGCTGAATAATGGATAAAAAGGTATTGATCATCGGACAGGCGGGCTTTATGATGAACGCCATAGTAAACGGCATAAAAAAGGCTGAATACGAAGTAGAGAAGGCTCAGGCAAAGATAGATGTGCTCGACAAAATGGGGACTGTTCCACGGCTTATGATCCTCTACCTTGATTCCGACAATACATCCGACAGCCGTTTCTTAACATACCTTAAGGACCTTGTGTTCGAAAACGAAATATCACTTTTCCTTGTGGGCGAACCTGCGGAAGTTGAGGAAGTTAAGGGGATCGTTCCCGAAGAAGCGATCCATAAGGTAATGCTGCGGCCTCTTAACGTTAATGACCTTGTTTCCGAGCTCGATGAGGCCATACGACAGGGAACGGAAGCCGAGGCCAGAAAGAAGATACTCATCGTGGATGATGACCCGACCATGCTTCGAATGATAAAGTCACTCCTTTGCGAAAAGTATCTTGTATATGTCGCGGGCTCGGGGATGAATGCCATCACCTTCCTTGCGACCAACAAGGTTGACCTTATTCTCCTTGATTACGAGATGCCCGTTATATCGGGTGCCAAGGTGCTTGAAATGATAAGATCCGAAGTATCCACCCAGGATATTCCGGTTATGTTCCTGACCGCCAAAAACGATAAGGAGAGTGTTATGCAGGTACTGGCCTTAAAGCCGGAAAAATACCTATTAAAGACAATGCCTCCGGAAGAATGGCTGCAGAACATTGATGAGTTTTTCAGCCGCTGAACCGTCGTTATGGCCATATGGGCAATAAAAGAGGCGAATATCGATGAAAGTTCACTGCGCCGGATTTTGCTCTGCCCCGGCCGCTCCGGGAAGCGCTTCGGGCACAACCGGCAGGGCATCGGGAAGAGCAGGAGTATCTTCCTCCTTCTTCCTTGAAGGAGATGTGTTCTGCCCATGCTGGGTATTGTGATCCGTATCGGATCTCGTTACGAACCCTTCGTCATCTATCGCCGCATAATTGGATATCCCCTGCATATATTCAAGGATAGCCTTCTTCTTATCCGATTCAGCCAGCCTTGTCTTACAGTTTTCCTGCACACAGGGAACAAACTGTATCGACTTTATATCATGAGTGCTGTCAATAATGACTCTTAAATACCCCGTGTCAACGGTCTTTGAATTAAACCAGAAATTTCCCAGGCTGTATATGACCGGAACGCCGTCGACATAATCAAATCCCTGCAGACAGTGCGAATGATCTCCTATTATGAGGTCGGCACCCGCTGCAGCGTATTTCTTCGCAAGGTCGCGCTGGCTTGCTTCCACAAGATCGGTATTCTCGCTTCCCCAATGGACATAAGCGATGCAAAAATCGCTGTTCTCCTTTGCCTCCTCTATAACCTTAAGATATCTGGTCGGATCGAGTGTCCTTAACACGCCCGGAGAATCAGCCGTCGCTTCTTTTGTATCCGGGTTGGGGGTCCTCTCTATCTGGGTGGCCCCGGTATATGCGATGGTCATGCCGTTTATCTTAATGTATGCCGGCTTTACAGCCTCATCTATATTCTTTCCGGCCCCGACAAACGGTACTTTGGCTTCCTTCAGGATATCGACCGTGTCGGTCAATGCATCCGGTCCATGATCATACGCGTGATTGTTGGCAAGCGAAACGATGTCTACTCCCATATCATGGAGCAGATTCACATGCGAGGGAGCGGCCCTGAACGCATACTGCTTGCCGGCGGTCGGGGTACCCCTGCTGCTGTACGGGAACTCGTTGTTGGCCATGAATATATCGGCTGCCTTAAGCCCTTCCAGAACCTCGGGAAGAACGCACTCACTGAGTGCCCCTCCCCGCTGCTTTAAGGCGTTCATGTTGGCATAACCGTCATGAAAACAGATATCTCCGACAAAGACCAGCGAAACTTCATCGGGAACGGATGCCTTCATTGAGTATACCTTGCCCTCATCATCCCAGATATCCTCCTCGATGACCGGTTCACTCACCGTTTCGGCCGCGTTTATGTCGATCGTGACCGGGTTATCATCGGTATGCAGAACTATAACGGGAAGATCTTCGCCGTTTTCGTCCGCCTTATCGATCGTGATGTTCGATTCCTCTTTTATCCCGGCAAGTCCGGCAAGATCCATCGCGGTATCCTTAAAGTCCTGTACATAATCACACCCTGTCAGGATCATTCCGAGTACAACGATCACAGCCGTATTTCTTATTGTATTAAATAAACTTCTTCTGTACATTCATCCCCGCGTCCGGAAAGCATAACATTTAATTAAATATTGAAAAAAGGGATATGCCAAAGCACATCCCTTTGATTATACCATAGTTCAGTTTTAAAACAACGACTTAGTACTTCGCGGTTGATACCTTCACGCCGGGGCCCATTGTAGACGCAAGCACGATGCTCCTTAAGTACTGACCCTTAAGTGCGCTGGGCTTAGCCTTAACGATGGCTTCCATAAGCGTATTGAAGTTCTCCTGAAGCTTCTCCTCTGAGAAAGAAGCCTTACCAACCGGTACATGGATGATGTTGGTCTTGTCAAGACGGTACTCGATCTTACCTGCCTTGATATCGTTAACGGCCTTGGTAACATCCATCGTAACGGTACCTGCCTTCGGGTTAGGCATAAGACCCTTAGGTCCCAAAACCTTACCGAGACGTCCTACAACACCCATCATATCGGGTGTAGCTACTACTACATCAAAGTCAAGCCATCCCTCGTTCTGGATCTTGGGAATGAGCTCATCGCCGCCTACGTAATCCGCACCGGCTGCCTCAGCCTCGGTAAGCTTATCACCCTTGGCAAATACAAGCACCCTTGTGGTACGTCCTGTTCCGTTCGGCAGTACTACGGCGCCACGGATCTGCTGGTCCGCATGACGTCCGTCACAGCCTGTCCTTATATGGCATTCGATCGTTTCATCAAACTTAGCTGTAGCCGTCTTCTTTACAAGTGCAATGGCGTCGGCTGCTTCGTAAGCGGTTGCGCGATCGATCTGCTTAGCTGCTTCCGTATATTTCTTTCCGTGTTTCATTTACGCATCCTCCTTACTTATTTCAGTCTTCAACCGTAACGCCCATGCTCCTGGCGGTTCCTGCTATCATGCTCATTGCCGCCTCGAGTGATGCTGCGTTAAGATCGGGCATCTTTGTCTCGGCGATCTCCTGAAGCTTAGCCTTGCTGATGGTTGCAACCTTCTGCTTGTTCGGAACACCCGAACCTGACTTGATGTTGCAAGCCTTCTTGATAAGAACCGCAGCGGGGGGAGTCTTTGTGATGAAGCTGAAGCTCCTGTCTGCGTAAACCGTGATGACAACGGGGATAAGTACATCGCCCTTGTCTGCTGTCTTTGCATTAAACTGCTTTGTGAACTCCACGATGTTAACACCGTGCTGACCGAGTGCAGGACCAACCGGAGGTGCCGGTGTAGCCTTGCCGGCAGGGATCTGCAGCTTAATGTAGCCTTCTACCTTCTTAGCCATTTTATTTCCTCCTAAAAAGTTGTGGTAGTGGCGGGAACAATTTCCCTCCCACAGTTCGCATTTATTCGGTTCCCTCATAAATGCTCCTGTGATGCATGAATCCATTAGAATCTGCTACGCAGATGGGATTCATGCACTCCTGCATCATTTTCTCACGGTCTCAGCAGCAAGTGCTTCGACCTGATTCAGGGAACCTTATATAATTAAGGGATAACTCCCTACGAACTCATAGTTATTTCTGCTTCGTTATCTCATCGAAGCTGATTTCAACGGGTGTCTCGCGGCCGAACATCTCAACCGTGATGGTAGCCATCTGCTTACCCATATCCATCCTCTTGACAACACCGACCGTATCCTTCCATACGCCTGCGATAACAAGAACCGTATCGCCCTCGGTAAAGTCAATGTAAACGTTCTCTGTTTTGATGCCAAGCGGCTTCATTTCACCTTCCGATAACGGAACGGGCTTGCTTCCCGGGCCTACGAAGCCGGTGACACCGCGTGTATTCCTGACAACATACCAGGTCACGTCGTTCATTATCATATTAATAAGAACATATCCGGGGAACATCTTCTTGGCGGTTGTTTTCCTTACGCCGTTCTTAACCTCGGTAACATCCTGCATCGGAACCCTTACCTCAAGGATCTCCTCTTCAAGATGCCTGTTCTCGATCGCCTTCTCGATATTGGCCTTTACTTTATTCTCATAACCCGAATAGGTATGGACCACATACCAGTTAGCCTCAGCGCTGTTATTAGTTTCTGACATGCCCGTCCTCCTTACAGATTAATAATGAAATCAATACCGTACTGAAGTCCCATGTCAAGGACAGCAATGAGAACACCGACAACAAACGAAACAACCACAACGGCGATCGTCTGCTTGGTCACTTCTTCCCTGTTAGGCCATATAACCTTCTTATACTCAGCTTTTAAACCCTTGAACCAGCTGCCGCTCTTCTTGGCAACCTGCTCAACAGCATTATCATTCGTATCTGCCATGATCTTCTCCTTAAAAACTAAAAACCGGATTACTTAGTCTCCTTATGCATGGTATGCCTTTTGCAGAACCTGCAATACTTCTTTGTCTCCATCCTGTCAGGATGAGTCTTCTTATCCTTAGTGGTATCGTAGTTACGGTTCTTGCATTCAGTACATGCAAGTGTGATTCTTGTACGCATGATCTACCTCCGCTTAAAATGGTGAAATCGGATTTATGGGCAAAAAAATAAGGCCCCAAATCCACCTTGCCAACACAATATAGCATAAGCTCAAGCCTTCGTCAACATCTTTTTACGCTAAAATACTGCTATTTTTGCGGTAAGACAAGAATTATTAAGGATATTGCGAACCCTACATCTTGTATGTTAAAATGGTGCTACCACAAAATCTTACATATGTCAACCGTTTTGGATGATTTTCGGCAAAATAAATAAAAAAACTAAGTTATTTTTTGTCACATGTATTGCATTTTGTGATGGGAGGGTATATAATGAAAGCACAATTAGTATGAATATGCCCTCATATACCCTTTTACCGGAAGGATCCGGTAAGGTAGGCAGGCAGGAACCGCGCAGGTAAGCTGTTTGCAGCCGACGGGCTCCCCGCAAAAACATTGCGGGAAGATCAAGGAAGAAAGGAGGGGCTCTTATGGCAGACATAGCCGCATTAAGTACAGTTTATAATCATTACATGACGACGTATGCTCCCGAGGGATCGAACTCAAAGTACGATGCCCATAAGAAGAGTGAGCTTAAAGGCGTCGTTAATTCTATTGTCAAGCTTAACAAGGATTCCCCTCTGTTTCTTATTGATAACAGTCCGGCCACCAAGGAATTTGCGGTGAGCCTTAAGGAAAGTGCGCGTTCACTTAAGAATACCATTTCGTCCCTTTCAGTTGAGAACGGCGATGAAATGCTCAGCAAGAAGACGGTAATGAGCAGTGACGATTCGCTGGTCAGCGCCACTTATATAGGAAGGTCCTCCCCCGAGGAAGGATCGCACGAAGTAAACTTAACCATCAAACAGCTTGCACGCGGGCAGACGAATGTTGGTAATATAATGTCTGCTGATGAAATGCAGCTGCCGCCGGACACCTACTCCTTCGATATAAGGTCAAGGGATATCGATTACGAGTTCCAGTTCAATATAAACGAAGGCGATACCAACCGGCAGATCGAAGAAAAACTGGCAAGGCTCATCACCCGCTCCAACATCGGTATCCATGCGGAAACCATTGAGGATAGGGCCGGAAATGTGGCACTTAAGTTAACATCGGATGACAGCGGTGCAAAGGGCGATGCCGGATTACAGTTCATAGTAAGTGATGACAAGACGAGTAAGGCCAGGGGAGCTGTTAAATACTTTGGCTTGGATAACGTTACGGAAACGCCGGAAAACGCGGAGTTTACGGTTAACGGCGAGGCCCGGTCGTCGCATACGAACAACGTTACGGTCGACAAGATATATGACCTGACTCTTAAAGGAACCACGGGCGAGAATGAATCCGTATCTATCGGGATCAAAACTGATGTAGAATCACTCACGGACAATATCTCGCACCTGATCATGGGATACAACACATTTATGCAAAGCGCGTCTAAGTACCTTGACTCGCAGCCGCAGTCGAGGGCTTTAGTGCGTGAAATGACAGGTTTGTCAAGCGGCTTCGGAAATGAGCTTGAATCCCTGGGACTTAATTTCGGATCTGACGGACAGATATCGCTTGATAAGAACCTGATACAGCAGACCGCCAACGAGGAGGACTCGCTGACGAAGTTTGATAATATAAGGAAGTTTGCAAACAACATCCTTGACAAGGCGAATTCCGTTGCACTCGATCCGCTAAAATACACGGACAAGAGGATAGTCGCCTACAAGAATCCTAACGGACACAATTATGCATCCCCGTATATCACGAGCAATTACAGCGGGATGATGTTCTCGAGTTATTGTTAAATAAGAATGGGACGGTTTTTACCGTCCCATTTTACCTTATCCCAGCTCTTCGCGAACAACCTCAAGTGCCCTTGCGACCACCTGATGCATATCATAGTATTTGTATTCACCGAGCCTGCCTCCGAAGATCACTTTATCTTCCTTATCGGCAAGCTCCTTATATTTTGCGAACAGTTCATTGTTCCTATCATCGTTCATCGGGTAATAGGGTTCATCACCCTTCTTCCACTTCGCCGGATACTCCCTTGTGATAACCGTCTTCTCCTGCGTCCCGAATTCGAAATGCTTATGCTCGATTATCCTGGTATATGGAACCTCATATTCGGTGTAATTGACTACCGCGTTGCCCTGATAGTTATCCTCATCAAGTACCTCGGTCTCAAACCTTAGGCTCCTGTATTCAAGCTCGCCGAACCTGTAGCCGTAATACTCATCGATCATTCCGGTGAACACGATCTTTTCGGCAAGGCTGTCATAGCGTTCCCTGTCGGCAAAATAATCGCAGTCAGGCTTTACCTCAACACCTTCAAGCATCTTTTCGATCATACGGGTGTAACCGCCTTCGGGTATGCCCTGATATTTATCATTGAAATAATTATTATCGTAAGTGAACCTTACAGGCAGGCGCTTTATGATGAATGCGGGAAGCTCATCAGCCCTCCTGCCCCACTGCTTCTCGGTGTAGCCCTCAACGAGCTTTTCGTAGATATCCCTGCCGATAAGCGTGATCGCCTGCTCCCTTAGGTTACGCGGTTCCGTAACTCCGGCGGCCTTCATCTCATCAACCGCTTCCTTCTTCTGCTCCTCTATCTTAGCCTTTGCTTCATCCGGAGTCCTTACTCCCCACAGTGCATGGAAAGTATTCATATTAAAAGGAAGGTTATACAGCTCGTCCTTATACCTTGCAACCGGCGAATTCGTATAGCGGTTGAATTCCGCAAAGGAATTGACGTAATCCCACACTTCCTTATTGCTCGTATGGAAGATGTGCGCACCGTACTTGTGAACGTTTATCCCTTCGACTTCCTCCGTATATACATTGCCTCCGATGTGCGCCCTCCTGTCTATTACAAGGCACTTCTTTCCTGCCTTCTTTGCCTCATGAGCAAATATCGAACCGAACAGTCCCGCGCCGACTATGAGGTAATCGTATTCCTTCATATATACTCCTTACTTTATAAGATGCAGCCTGTTGATCGCACTGAACATTGCGCGTACCGAAGCACGTGTGATGTTCGAGCTTACGCCGACACCGTAGGTAACGCTTCCGTCCTCGGCGTTTAACAGGTGGATATACGCAGCTGCCTGTGCATTGGCACCGCCCTGCAGCGCATGCTCCTCGTAATCGAGAACCTTGATATTGAGTCCCAGGTTTTCCTTAAGTCCCCTAAGCACCGCATCGATAGGTCCGTTACCGACAGCCTCGAATGACTCTTCCTTATCGTGCTCGGTGTATGTGAGCATGATGTGCGTATCGAATTCGGAATCGGAAGAATCACTCTGATCGTCAACCTTGAGCTTACGGAAGTGAAGGGGTTCCTTCATATCTATATAGCTTTCCTTGAAAGCGGCCATGATCTCGTCGGGTGATATCTCGCCCTGCTTCTCGGTGATGGCCTGGATGACCTTCGCGAATTCCTTGTGCATTCCCTTGGGCAGCTTGAAGCCGAAGTAGGTATCCATGATGAACGCCACGCCGCCCTTGCCGGACTGCGAATTGATGCGCACGATAGGCTCGTACTCCCTTCCGATATCCGCAGGATCTATGGGAAGATAAGGTACCTGCCAGATCTCGGACTTTCGTTCCTTCATGGCCTTTACGCCCTTGTTTATCGCATCCTGATGCGAACCGGAGAACGCCGTGAACACAAGCTTGCCGGCATAGGGATGCCTGTCGTCTATCGGCATCTTTACAAGGCGCTCATACACCTCGATGATGTCGTTTATCTTTTCGATGTTAAGCTTGGGATCGATGCCCTGTGAGAACATATTGTAGGCAACATTGAGCACGTCTATGTTACCCGTCCTCTCACCGTTTCCGAACAGGGTTCCCTCAACACGGTCCGCGCCTGCCAAAAGTGCAAGCTCCGTTGCCGCTATGCCTGTGCCCCTGTCATTGTGGGGATGCACGGATAAGATCACGCTTTCGCGATCCGAAAAATGCTTATTAACCCACTCGATCTGATCCGCATAAACATTGGGCGTGTTCATCTCAACCGTTGCGGGAAGGTTGATGATCACGGGATCATCCTTTGTCGCTCCCCATGTCTTTAAAACCGCTTCGCATATTTCAAGCGAGAATTCAACTTCGGTACCCGTAAAGCTTTCGGGTGAATACTCAAGACGGATATTGCCGTCAAACTTTTCGGCACGCTCCTTAACCCACTTCGTACCGTTTACGGCGATACCGATTATCTGCTCCTTGTCCATGTTGAACACAACATCACGCTGAAGGACGGATGTAGAATTGTAAATATGTACGATAACGTTCTTAATTCCCTGAATGGATTCAAACGTCCTGTCTATAAGCTCCTCGCGGCACTGGGTGAGTACCTGAACCCATACATCATCGGGTATCATCCTCCTGTCGACGAGCTGGCGCAGAAAATCATACTCGATCTGAGATGCGGCCGGGAAACCGATCTCTATCTCCTTAAAACCGAGCTTAATTAGCATCTCGAAAAACTCGAGCTTCTCCTCAACGATCATCGGATCGATGAGCGCCTGGTTTCCGTCGCGCAGATCAACGCTGCACCACACGGGCGCCTTCTCTATCTCCTTATTCGGCCATTCCCTTTCGGGATAATCAAGAACGGGATTCTTCCTGTACCTTTGTACGTTTAACATAGCTTTTGTCCTTTCGTATGATTCTCATTAAAAAGCGGGCCGGCTAAGACGCCGGCCCGGATAAGTATCATATTCTATTCACCAAGTCCTCCTTCGATTGCCTCAACAAGCGACTTGAGTGCTTCCTGCTCGTCCTCTCCTTCACAAACAAATTCGATTTCATCCCCGCATTTTACACACGCACCGAGCACACTTAGCACGCTCTTTGCATTGGCTGTGTTTTCGCGAAAGTTGAAAGTTATCAAGGACTTAAACTGCATGGCCTCCTTGCACAGGATACCGGCAGGCCTTAAATGCAATCCCGTAGGATTCTTAATCGTAACCTTTTGGCTGACCATAATAAAACGGCCTCCGTTTTCTATATCATAATGTCATAAAGACGGATAATCATAATACTCTAACAAATTATACCATGAACCTTGCGCTTAAACAAGTGGTAATACTTATTCCCCCGTCGGTGCCGGAGTATCCGGCAGGGCTTCTATCGCTGTGCCTTCTCCTCCCGCCTCCGGAGCAATGTAAACGCTTACTTCCATCATCGATGAATTGACAACCGTTATCCCCGAAGGAACGTTCCAACGTACCATGGCATCATATGAACCCGGATGCAGTCCTGTCACTCCTTCGATCGTTTCGCGGGCGTTCATTGATGATGCATCGATGGTTCCCGTGATCCTTGAAGCATCGATCCCCGAAAGGTCGTCATGCAGTCCCTGAACCTCTATCCTCTTGGCTCCTCCGATATCAACAACAGCAGCCGCAAATCCTGCGGGTACATTATCTATCGTGATATTGGCAGTGGGAACATCTATAACGGTATTTTCAAGTTCGCCGATGTAAACGGTGACCTCGACCGCTCCGTCAAAGTCCTCGGATGCCAGCCTTATACCGCTTGGCAGGTAATCGTTTATATCGATATTGTGCATGATATTTCCGGTCGCACCGTTAACCGACAGATCCTCACCCGGGATATTTATCTCGGTAAGCGAGTTATATGCAGAACCGCTTCCCGCGACCAAAATAGCCTCCGGATCGGTGCTTACCTTGCCCGTTGCCGCATAGCCGTCTGCAGGAGTGCCCGAATAACCCACTGTGATCGGAACCTCCTTGGTCTCAAGTATGGCCACGTCGACAAGTATATCCGTTACTCCAAGTGTCAGGGCCGACGTATTTACGACATCACCGTTACCGTCATATAACACCACCCTCGAGGAGGCCCTTATATCCGAAGAAGCACCCGATACATCGACCGTAGCGATCGCCTTTGAAAGACGCGATACAACGGAAGCCGGTCCCGAAACCGAAGTAATGTTGACACTCGGGCTGTTGGAGCCGACCACATAACCCTTGGCGGGATTTCCGACAGTCTCAACATTTATCGAAAGCTGTTTCTTCTCAAGATCCTCGATGTCTATCTTTAAGTTTTTGGTAAGCGGAGTGATCGATGATATCATATCCGAATACCTTGTGGAACGCACATCTATCTCGACCGAATTAAGGATCGTCATTTCCTTAAGGTCCGCGGATGCCTTGATGTAATCACGGCTTATCTTTTCAAGGACTGAACGCTTGGCGGATACGGTTACCGAAACGACATTGCTGCCGTCTAGGACTTCGTAAACCTTTCCCTGCGATGTAATGGCTTCGGTGTTTAAAAGCTCAACCTCGATCCCGTTATACGTCCTTGAGATCACAGGGTCATCAATGCTTACGACGATGAGCCATACGATGACCGACAAAGCAACGGAAATAAGCTTAAGGCCAAGATTATTTGTCAGCTTTTGTCTCATTTCTTGACCTTCCTTTCCAGAAGATGAATTTCTTCTCTTCTATTGTTTTGCTCTGCAGTACCGCAAGCTTGTTACGAAGGAAATCGGCATCGATGTTGCGGTGCAGTTCACCGTTCATGGCAACCGAAACCCTGCCGGTTTCCTCGGATACGATGATGGTGAGAGAATCAGTCGCCTCGGAGATACCGACACCTGCACGGTGCCTGGTGCCCAGTTCCTTGCTTAACTCCATGTTATCGGAAAGCGGAAGATAACATGTTGCCGCAACAACCCTGTTGCCCTTTATCACGACTGCTCCGTCATGGAGCGGAGTGTTATGTTCGAAAATATTGATGAGCAGCTGGCTCGAAACAAGGGCATCGATGAGAATGCCCGTAAGCTCGTACTCGGTAAGCGGATCCTTGTTCTGTATAACGATGAGCGCGCCCGTCTTTGCCTTGCCCATCTCATACGAAGCACGGATAAGCTCGTCTATGGTCTTGTCACTGAAAAGTTCCCCCGATACGCGCCCGTTGTCAAACTGGATAAGACCCGACAGTACGCTGGTCTTACCAAGCTGTTCAAGTGCTTTTCTTAGTTCCGGCTGGAAAACAATGAGAAGTGCGGTTACTGCGATACCCGTGACGTTCTTTGCTATCCAAAGTATCGTCGTCATATCAAACAGCGCTGCAAGGAAAACGAAAACAAGGATGATAACAATACCCCTGAAAAGCGACCATGCCCTGGTGTTCTTGATCCATACCAGAACATGATAAACAAGAAAGGAAATGATGATTATCTCAACAATATCCGTCCACATGATCATGGGCAAGGATATCCAGCTGAAATACCTTTCCCCTATGGACTTAAATACTTCGCCGAACTGCTGCATTGCTACCCCTTAAATAAATGCAAGGAATCCTCCCAAAGGGTCCCTCCTTATGATCATAAATAATCCAATTCGTCGTCATCGTCCTCTTCATCGTCATAGTCGTCATAATCATCACGGTAATTCATCCTCTTAACGTTGACATCCGGAGCTTCGACCGACATCTTCGGGATCGCCTTGACGTAATAGAAATATTCGTCATCCTCGAACTGGACATTCTCCGTACGCGAATAATCGACGTTGAATATGAAAAACTGTATGACAAAAACTATGAGTGCCGAGATCAGTGTTCCGAATATAACACCGCCTACCGACAGTTCAACCTCAAGTGCCGAACAGCCGATCAGGATGACCAGGATGTTTACCACTACCCCGAGTCCCAAAGCTATCTTCCATGAATAATCTACGGGAAGGCTCTTTATCATGTAAACGACAACGACAACCACCGCAAAAGCGATCACGAAAAGCAGCATCTTATCGCTGCCTAAAAGGCCGTCGATTATATACTTAAAGCTTCCGAGCGCCGATTCGGGATCGGAAGATGATTTCGACTTGGCAAGGCGGTCAGCGTTAGCCTTAACATAGCCGAGCATGTAATAAACGACCGTGCCGCAGCCCACCGATACACACGACATCGGAGTTCCGACAAAGCCGAGTGTAAGGGGTACAACGTACGGAATCTTTAACATATAGCATATGGGTGTAAGGATCACTGCGCATGCATCCCTGGGAGAAAACCTGAAATAAAGCAGGAACATAAGCACGAATACGATGGCAACTATAACCGCACATTCGAGTGACAGCGAATACAAATGCAGAAGTATGAAGGCTGCCAGAATCAGAACTATAAGGTTCATAGGCAGGAACGAGCAGATAAGGGAGACGATCAATACTATCGCCCCGTTATCTATCTTCTGCATAAATCCAAGATCGGCGTTGATAAGAAGCAGCGCTATCATGGACAATATGAACTTGAGAACAGCAACGATGTAAGCTTCAAAACGTGAGAAAAAGCCCATCAGCTGTTCCTTTATTACGAGCAGAGTAGTCATAAACTATCCTTCCGATCTGTATATCTCTTCAAGCTGTTTAAGCTCGGAGAGATATTTTTTTAAATGCTTTTTGGCCTTACTGTACCTGTAAGCATATACGACATATGAAATTAACAAATAAATAACCAAAACGACAGCGTACTTTACGGCGATATCCTTAACAAACGCCGCTACGTCCATCTTATAAAAGTCGGTCAGGAAGCCCTCGATATCATACAGTATGTACATTGCAATGACCAGGCCGAAGCCGATCGTTGCGCACAATGCTGATTTAAGGACCCCGAAGCTGATATAATCGCCCCTGAAGAAACCGCTGACGCTTATATCCCTCTTACCCTGACTGGCTTCATAAGCCGCCATTTTGGTCATTAATGCTATGCGATCTTCGTTTAACATTATATATACCGGCTTACCTGTTATCCAGGAACCTCATTCTGGGATTATCCTTTGTCTGCTTCCTCGGCTGTAACGGCTGTTCGGGCTTCTTAACGGCTCCGTTTAAGTCGTTCATCATCTGATTCTTACACTTGTCACAGAAACGGCCGGTCGGGATCGGGTCACCGCATACCTCACAGGTAATGCCTGCTACCGCGCCATCCGAGAAAATAAGCCTTTCCTCCCTTATCCACTGCTTAACCTGACTCTCGGGAACATCACACTCCTCAGACACCATCTTAACGGTGCTGTGTGCATTGTTCCTTATGAACTCCTTGGCTTGCTGGAACTTCTTCTCAAGTTCTTCCTTGCATGCCGGGCAAACCGGATTGCCGGCTATATAGTTAAAAAGCCTTCCACAGTTCCTGCAATTACGTACGTTCATAATAATACCTCCGAAATTTAGTACTTATCTGCCACCCCAAGCACAGCAAAATATACTTCACTGACACCCGCTTCCTTAAGGCAGGAAGCCGCCGCATCCATCGTGCTTCCGGTGGTGTAGATGTCGTCGATCAACACTACGTTCTTTAATTTTACAACATCGGAG
>JAILJC010000036.1 GCA_024694965.1 Lachnospiraceae bacterium | reverse complement strand
GGCGGCATTCCTATCTCAAGTGCGTTAAGGAAGTCCTCATCCGTATGGTTTGCTTCCTCATCGCCTGCTGCCGCTGCCGCATCCTGGGCCTTAAACCTCTCCCTCTGATCGATCGGATCGTTAAGCTCGGAATAAGCATTGCACATCTCCCAGGTATTTATGAACAGCTCAAACCTTTCAACAAGGTCCGGCCTGTCGGGCTTCCTTTTTGTAAGAGGGCTTATCTCAACCGGATGATCCATTACAAAGGTCGGCTGGATAAGGTTCTCTTCAACAAACTCCTCAAAGAACAGATTTATGATATCGCCCTTCTTATGATAAGGCTCGTAATGTATATCCTTTTCATCCGCCAGCTTCTTCGCGGCTTCCGTATCGGGAACGGTGTCAAAATCAATCCCCGCATACTTCTTTATGGCATTTATCATCGTGATGCGCTCAAACGGCTTACCGAAATCAAGCTCGATATCACCGTATTTAAACTTTGTTGTGCCCAAGACTTCCTGAGCCACATGCCTGAACATGTTCTCCGTTAAGTCCATCATTCCGTTGTAATCTGTGTATGCCTGGTATAACTCCATCAGGGTGAACTCGGGATTGTGCCTTGTATCAAGTCCCTCATTCCTGAACACGCGGCCGATCTCATATACCCTCTCAAGGCCGCCCACAATAAGCCTCTTTAAATACAATTCCAGCGAAATACGAAGCTTGAAGTCTTCATCGAGTGCATTGAAATGCGTCTCAAAAGGCCTTGCAGCCGCACCGCCCGCATTTGATACGAGCATCGGCGTCTCAACCTCCATGAATCCCTGGTCATCAAGATAACGCCTGATGGATGAAATTATCTTCGACCTCTTTATGAATGTATCCTTAACATCGGAATTCATGATAAGGTCAACGTATCTCTGCCTGAAACGAAGGTCCGTATTTGTAAGTCCGTGGAACTTTTCGGGAAGTATCTGCAATGACTTTGAAAGCAGGACTATTGATTCTGCATGCACGGAGATCTCACCCGTCATCGTCCTGAATACATATCCCTTTATGCCTACGATATCGCCGATGTCATACTTCTTAAAATCGGCGTATGATTCTTCCCCTACGGCATCCCTTGCCACATAGGCCTGGATGTTGCCGGGCTTGTCCTGAACGTTGCAGAATGCGGCCTTGCCCATGATACGCTTGCTCATGATACGGCCCGCGATGCTGACATTTATCGGAGAAGCATCCATGATCGCACGCCTCTCGTTGTAATCAGCCTTCTTCGCTTCCCTTGCGGCAGCCTCATCCATTCCGGCCACATCAACCTCGCTCCTGCCTGCAAGAAGCTTCTTCTCAAGCTCCTCATACTCGGCCCTGGCATCGGTCGAATGATGGGTCTGGTCGTATTTGGTAATGATAAAAGGATCCTTGCCGGCTTCCTGAAGGTTTGCAAGCTTTTCCCTGCGCACCTTTAAAAGCTGGCCTATATCCTGCTGCTGTTCTGAATTCTGCTCGTTCTTCATATTCTAACCACTACTCTTTCTCTTCCTACGGGTAAGTCATAAGGACTCCACCGCTACGCGGTCCCCCTCATGACGTTTCGTCAGTGCCATCCTTAATTACGCTTCGCGTAATGGCACTTCCTCTAGTAATCCTTGTCGCCCGGACGTATGATCTGGAGCACCTTGTACTTAAGCACGCCCGCCTGGGTCTCAACGCTGACGGTCTGGCCCTTCTTTGCACCGATGAGTGCCTTACCGACGGGTGACTCGTTGCTTATCTTGCCTCCCAGCGAATCAGCCTCGGTCGAGCCGACGATCTTATATTCCATATCTTCCTTAAATTCCATATCCCTGATCTTAACCTTGCAGCCGATACTGATCTTGCCGGTATCAACTTCCTCATCAAGGACAACCTCTGCATTCTTAAGGATCTTCTCGATCTCCTCGATACGCGCCTCGATATCACGCTGCTCATCCTTGGCTGCATCGTACTCGGCATTCTCGGACAGGTCGCCCTGTTCGCGTGCCTCCTTGATCTTCTGGGCAACCTCGGTCCTCTTTACAACCTTAAGATCATGAAGTTCATCCTCTAACTTCTTAAGCCCCTCATAGGTTAAGATATTTTTCTTCTCCATCTCCATCGTTTCATCCTCTTTATAATCACATTTGGGTATTTGCCGCCATAAGGGAGTCCTTATGACAAGCCCCTATACTCGCGTAAGTATACTCCATTCACTTATTGACTGTCAAGGAATCTTTGCTACAAACACTCCTCTATAAGGCCCACAAGGTCCTCGTAACTTTCCATCTCATTCATCCTGCCCCGGAGCTTAGACGAACCCGGCAGTCCTGCGGTGTACCAGGCGGCATGCTTGCGCATCTCCCTAATCCCGATATACGTTCCCTTGCAGTCGATGAGCATTTTCCCGTGGGTAAGAATCATCCGTTTGCGTTCTTCGGCAGTCGGGCCGTCGTATGAAAGCCCCTCATCTGCCATCGCAAGCTCCTTAAATATCCACGGATTTCCCTGGGCCGCACGCCCTATCATGACCGCATCGCAGCCTGTTTCTTCTATTATAATGTGTGCAGACTCCGCATCCTTTACATCACCGTTTCCGATGACCGGAATGCTTACCGCTTCCTTAACCTGCCTTATGATATCCCAGTCGGCCCTGCCCGAGTAATACTGCTCCCTCGTCCTGCCGTGCACGGCCACCGCAGCAGCTCCGCTCTCCTGTGCGATGCGTGCGATCTCGACCGCGTTAACATGCGCTTCGTCAAAGCCCTTCCTTATCTTTACCGTAACCGGCTTTTTGACTGCCTTTGCGACTGATTCTATAATCTTACCCGCAAGAACGGGATCCTTCATAAGCGCCGAGCCCTCATGATTGTTTACTACCTTTGGGACAGGACAGCCCATGTTTATATCAAGTATCGAAAACGGCTTATCCTCGATCTTTTTGGCCATCTCACCCATGATATCGGGATCCGACCCGAACAGCTGCAGGGAAACCACACCCTCTTCGGGAGATATCTCCATAAGCGCCTCGGTGTTTTTATTGTTGTAATAGATCGCCTTGGCACTTACCATCTCCATGCAGGTCATACCCGCACCCTCACGGGTGCATAACACACGAAATGGCAGGTCGCAAACCCCTGCCATCGGTGCCAGTATCCATCTGTTTTTAAGTGTAACGTTACCTATTCTTACCATATATAATGCGAAGTCCTTCCAGAGTAAGATCTCCGTTGTATTCGTCTATCGAAGCGGTCTCATCGGAAATGATGCGCCCGAGGCCTCCCGTTGCGACTACCTTAAGATCACCGTAGCCGGATTCCTTCTTGACCTGGCGGATGATGTATTCCGTCTGGCCTATCTGGCCGTACACAAGGCCTGCCTGCATCGAAGTTATCGTATCCTGTGCAAGGATAGTCTTGGGCTTTGCGATCTCTATCTCGGGAAGCTTGGCCGTGCCTTCCCACAATGCCTTGGCACTTATCCTTATGCCGGGTGCCGTGATACCTGCAACAAAACGTCCGTCGGCCGTCACCAGGTCGTAGGTCGTTGCGGTTCCAAAATCAAGCACCAGTATGGGGCCGCCGTAAAGCTCATAGGCTGCCACCGCGTCCACTATCCTGTCGGGGCCTATCTCCTTCGGATTTGTTGTATCAATCCTGATACCCGTCTTGGTACCCGGTCCGACAATGAGAGCCTCCTGCTTAAAATACTTGACTATGCTGCTGGTGAGCGAATACATCACGTTCGGAACAACACTTGCGATGATGACGCCGTTTATGTCATCAACCCCTATCCCGTTGCGCTCAAGCAGGCTGACCAGAAGGGTGCCGTATTCGTCCGAAGTCCTGGGAAGCTTTGTTGTCATCCTGAAGCTGCCCTTTAATTCCTTGCCGTCATACACACCAATGGTGATATTTGTATTGCCCACATCGATCGTAAGTAACATTTCAATCCTCCTTCAATAACTCATCTGCACTCTGCCCCAGCACAAAAACCTTATAATACATCGTGAGGCTTTCCATAAGCTCCTGTTTCTTCCTTAAAATTTCCTTTACGAGAAGGCCCGAGCTTATCTCGTCATAAAGTATGTCTTCCTCATCCGCATCCGTCTTAAGGTTTAAGTTGCCTTCCTCATCAAACTCAAAGGTGATGACTCCTCCGACCTCCTCGGTAAACAGCACGCACATTATATGCAGCTCATCCTTTATCGAATCCGGAAGCGAATTGAACTTCTCGTTAAAATAATATTTTTTTTCGTATGCATTGGCACCGCAAAGTACGGTAGTTTCTTCCATATTAGAGTCACTCCCGGCAGTTACAGCTTTAAGTAGCACAGTACGGCCATAACCGTCATAAGAACACCGAACACGGCAAAGGCTGCCGCGAATCCCGACTTGGCCCTGATCATCTTGACAACATTAAGGAACGCAAGGAGTGCGCCGAAGCCGAATATCTGTACAAAATACAGCCCGGTGCTGTCTCCGAAGGAATTAAGGATCACCATGATAAGTATACCGACCGCAAGCGCGGTGTTTATAAAATCAATGATGAAGCTCCTGCCCTTCATTACATTCCTTATATATATCTTTGATTCTTTGTTCATATTTACCCTAAGGTGGCTGCAATGACAGCCTTTATGGTGTGCATGCGGTTTTCGGCTTCATCAAAGACAACATCTGAATACTTCTCGAATACCTCGTCTGTTACTTCCATCTCGGTTAAGTTAAACCGCTTGCCCATCTCCTTACCGATTTCAGTCTTAAGATCGTGGAACGAAGGCAGACAGTGTAAAAATATAGCCGTATCTTTAGCCTGTTTCATGATATCCATGGTAACCTTGTAAGGTGTCAGGTCACGGATCCTCTCCTCCCATACCTCATCGGGCTCGCCCATGGAAACCCATACATCCGTATATATAACGTCTGCGTCCTTAGCCGCTTCGTACGCATCCTCGATAAAATCAACCGTGCCGCCGCTTATCTTGCAGAACTCCCTGCACTCGTTAATAAGCTCTTCGTTCGGGAAGTATTTCTTCGGTGCGGCTGCCACAAAGTGCATGCCCATCTTGGAGCAGGTGACCATCAGGGAATTGCCCATGTTATACCTTGCATCGCCCATATACACGAGCTTACGGCCATCAAGCGTTCCCAAATGCTCGCGGATGGTAAGTAGGTCTGCCAGCATCTGTGTGGGATGATACTCATTGGTAAGTCCGTTCCATACAGGCACCTCGGCATATCTTGCAAGCTCCTCGACATTCTCCTGCCCGAAGCCCCTGTACTCGATACCGTCAAACATCCTTCCAAGAACCCTTGCTGTATCGGCAACGCTCTCCTTTTTGCCTATCTGCGAACTCTTGGGATCAAGATAGGTCGTGCCTATTCCCATATCATGAGCTGCCACCTCAAATGAGCAGCGTGTCCTCGTACTTGTTTTTTCAAATATAAGGGCGATGTTCTTGCCCTGATACATACGGTCGAAGATACCCCTTTTCTTCTTATCCTTAAGCTCGGCTGCGAGATCAAGGAATTCAAGTATCTCCTCTTTCGTAAAATCCTTAAGTGTTAAAAAATCACGTCCCTTAAGACTCATGATACATATCCTCCCATAGTATACAAGGTAAGAAGTACTGTCGTACTTCTTTTGAATACGCTCGCCGCTAAGGCATCATAAGGAATCCACCATCTTCGATGGTACCCCTTATGATAAAAGGTGACGCAAAATGCGTCACCTTCAAATTGCTCATATTATCCGCTATTCTTACCAGAATACGTGGTTTCCGATAACGATGCCCTGATATCCCGAGCTTACCGGCCTGAACCTTACGGCATCACCGACATAATTGGTACCTGCCATAGCTTCCTGAGCCGCCTGTATACAGGATGCCTTGGGTCCCTGTGCCAGGATCTGGGCTATACGTCCGCTTCCAACCGGTGAGAACTGACCCTTCGCATTTATTACCGAATAGATCGTATTCCCGAACTTACCGGAACGAAGCCTGTTCATTACGACATTACCTACCGCAACCTGACCCTCGTGACATTCATAGCCCGACTCACTCTGTATAAGAGCTGCAAGCAGTGTAACATCATCATAAGAAGCCGTTGCTGCTGCCGCAGCAGCTGCCGCATCAGTGGTTGCTGTCGGCTTGGCTTGTGCTGCAGCAGCTCCCTTAGCTGCTGCCGCCTTGTTTGCTTCGGCCTGTTTAGCCTTTTCCGAAGCTTCGGCCTTGGCCATTATGGACTCAATGGATTCGCCCTTGCCTATCTCATCCGAAACCGTAACGTACTCGCTTGAAACATAACCTACGGTACCGTCCGCAAACTCAACCGATACCCACTCGCCCAGCTCCTCGACTACTTCGATCGTATCGCCCTGAGCAAGAAGATCATATATACCGGCATCCTGGCTTGGCTCCTTCCTTACCCTTAAGCAGGAAGTGGTAGATTTTGCCATCTTACGGACAGCCGAATCCGCCAGCCTTTTTGCATCTGCTCCAAACAGGAGATAATCGTTCTTGACCCATCCTGTGACATCGCCTGTCCTTATGTTGGTCCAGCCCGATCCCTTCTTAATGATCTCTCCTGCGCATTCCTTATATAACTTGCCTACTATCTCCGAATCCTCAGAATCAGATTTCCTGATATTAACGGCTTCCTCAACGTTAGCCATTACCAGGTTCTCATATGCGATACCCGCAACCGATCCTGACAGATCCGTGCTTTCGGCCTTTGCACCGTTCCCTGTGGAATCAACCTTGATATCTATGGAAGTGCTCGGATTGGCACCAACCTTTATATCAATCGATGATTCATTTGTAGACCCTTCTTCATTATCCGCTTCTTCGGTATTCTTTACCGTCATCTTCGCGGAGGCAACTGAATTACCTGACTTGGTTATCGTCTTCCCTGCTGCCCAAACACCCTGCATACTCCCCTGCGTAATGACTGCTGCGACCATCAGGACTGCAACAGCTGCATTACAAGCATGCATTCTGTTTTTCATTTTTTCGCTCCTATGCGATGACCAAAACCAATAACTTGTTGTTCCCTTCTGACCTTGTACAATATCTTGTGAATTGTTACAGAATTATTACAAAATTAGAGGTCATCGACCTATACTATAGCAGGAAATTTTTAAATTGTCAATTGTTTGTAACAGTTATGTTACAAAGCCCGCATCTTACATAACGTTGACCTTTATAGTAACCGCCTTTCCGTTTATCTTGGTCTTAAGCGTCGCTTTTCCCTTATTCCTTGCGCATATCACGAGATCGGATCCTGCATATGCAATGTCGTTCCTGCTGCTTATGAAAGTAACCTCATGATCCGCGCTCATATGACTGAACTGTATCGTTTTGGTATCCCCGGCCTTCATATTTATCGTATAAGTATAGGGCTTGCCGGTGAAATCGGTATCTTTGATCTCCGGATCCTCAACAAAGACGTTCACCTTATATTCAAATTTCTCATAAGTAGCGGTAAGTACCGTATTTCCGGCACTCAATGCCTTGATACTGTTACCTTTTTTGATCTCAAGGATATCGTCCTCTGCAGTCCATTTAAGGTCGCCTTTGACACCATAGAGTTTTATCTTAGCAGATCCACCCTTATTAAGGTGCATCGTCTGTACTACAGGTTCGGATACAACGATCGTAACGGTTGCCGTATTGCCGCCTTCATCAGTTCCCGTAAGTACCGTACTGCCGGCTCCGATAGCAGTGATCTTGCCGGACTTATTGATCTTAACAACATCATCCGCAAATATATAACCCTTGGGGATATCTTCAGCCTCTGCTGCCGTATCCGATGTCCAGGCTGCTTTTGAAGCTTTGAATCCCGCCTGTTTAAATGCGATCGTCTGATTCGGAACAAGCTGTACTTCCTTAGCGAAATCCTTCTTAGCTGTATTGGCATCCGCCACCTTAACGGTGAACTTAAAAGGCACACCGTTAACATATGCATATACGGGTGTATTGCCCTTGCTTATCGCCGCAACATTTCCTTCATCGTCAACCGCAGCTATATCCGGCTGATCGCTTGCGTACAAAACATCCAGCTCGCCGGTTCCCGAAAGTACAATTTTACCGGCTTCGCCGACGATCAGTTTTATTGTCTTATCTTCTTTTGATACGGTCGGCTCGATAACATCAGCCTTTATCTCCTGACCACTGCGTGATAACGTTGCGCTTCCCGCCTTCTTTGCCGTAACTTTTCCTTTGCTTACCGAAACAACCGTACTGTTACTGCTATTCCAGTCAGCAGCGTTAAGTATGAATTTCTGGCCTTTTACAAGCACAATGCTTGTCGTATCCTTATCGATATCAGGCTGTGTATCCGTTGCTCCTCCATTTTCGCTTGTATCGATCTCATCCTCCGGCTCGGGTTCCGGTCCGGGTCCAGGCCCGGGTCCGGGCTCAGGCTTACTGTTTTCTTCAACCGTCGTATAGCAGTCGGGGGGAGTGATCGTATAATCAGCTAATACGCCTGCAAGGATCAACTTATCGATGTGACCGTTGGTTAATGTAACAGCTGTGTTCTTTGTAAGCATATTCAGCGTACTAAATCTGAGAGCTCCGGCATCTTCTCCCTGGGTAACATTGCCTGTTACATAGAATTTAGCTCCATTGCTTGTAGTAGCTTTTGTTGAAGTGTATAAGAAATCTCCTCCGACATTAACCTTTGCTGTATCCAAAGTAAGCGCTAAATTTGTCGAATCGCTTAAAACCATATCTTTGGTAACGGTTACTTTTCCGTTTGTACCTATCGTAACATAAGCGTTTTTATTTAAATTCATTGTTCCGGTGATATTCAGTGTACTAAAGTCAGCTAAATCGACCACTCCGTCTTGGAAAACCGTATCACCGTTCACATTAACAGTATGACCATTGATCTTAATATTGTTAAAGAATGCCCCTGTACCGTTTACAATTTTAGCATCGCTTTCGAATACGGTATTTTTCAATAATCCATTCAATACTATTGTGGCATCCGGAGAATTAACGGTAAGTTTTCCGGCAGATATCTCACCGTTAAGTTCGACGCCGGTAACAGTTTTTGCTACTGTCAGATTTTCAAAATAGGATTTTGAGTTCAGGATTAATCTCTGATTGCCTGTACCTGACAATATAATGTTGTTGAATCCAAATGTTCCGCTATCATCTGCCTGTGTTATATTACCGGCGACAGACCATTCCGCCCTGTTGGTATGTGAATTATTTCCCGCAGTATATGTGGGTGAATTTGTGGATGTTGTGTAGTTCAGATCTCCACCGATATAAACCTTTGCACTTGAAGCGTTTTCACGGTAATAAGCGTTGTTAGAAAATGTTGCATTTCCCGTTACAGTGAATACTGTATTGTATTCAAGGCTTAATCCACCGGATTTTAACTGAAAATCACCTTTAACAGTCACATTACTTTCAGGGGATATATTTAAACTGTCCTGTGCTATGAGATCGCCTTCTATAATGATATTATGACCACCGGCATTATTACCGGCGAAAACAAAACCGTTATCAGGTTTGATCGTCATATCATTATTGAATTTTGTGCCATTCAAATATCCATTTACCGAAACGGCAGTAACACTTTCAGCTGTGGTCAGGTTATCCAGATAAGAATTGGAATTCAAAGCCACTTTCTGATCTCCTGTTCCGGAAAGAACAAGATTGTTAAATCCGCAATTACCGCTTCCCTCACCTTGTGTAATGCTGCCTGTAACGGACCATTCCGCCTTGTTGGTATGCGAACTACTACCTGCAGTATATGTTGGTGAGTTTGAAGTTGATGTATAATTCAGATCACCACTGATATATACCTTTGCTGTTTCATTATTTCCATTAAAATATCCGCTGTTTGAAAAAGTTGCATTTCCCTTCACGGTAAAGACAGCATTGTAATCAAGGCTAAATCCACCGGATTTTAACTGATAATTACCATTAACGGTCACATTACTTTCAGATGATATATTTAACCCGTTTTCTGCTATGAGATCGCCTTCGACGACAATATTATGACCGCCGGCATTAGTACCGGAGAAAATAAACCCGGTATCAGGTTTAATTGTCATGTCATTATTAAATTTTGTGCCATTCAAATATCCTTTGACCGAAACTGCTGTGACACTTTCCGATGTGGTCAGGGTATCCAGATATGAATTGGAATTAAAGACTAGTTGCTGCTCCCCGCTTCCGGTCAATATAAGAGTATTAAATCCGCAATGACCGCTTCCCTCACCTTGTGTAATACTGCCGGCAACGAACCATTCCGCCCTGTTGGCATGTGAATTATTACCCGCAGTATATGTAGGTGAATTAGAAGTAGATGTGTAATTCAGATCATCACTGATATATACCTTTGCAGTTGCAATATTTCCATTAAAATATCCGCTGTTTGAAAATGCTGCATTTCCATTCACGGTAAAGACTGAATTGTTTTCAAGACTCAGTCCACCGGATCTTTGTACATAATCCCCATTTACTGTAAGATTGCTTTCTTCAGATACGGTAATACCTCCTTCTCCAATCAGGTTGCCATCTATGATAATAGTGTTTCCGCCGGTGTTTATTCCGTTAAAGGCTGCGTCCGTACCTGTTTTTATTGTCATATCACTTAACAGTTTGGTATAGTTCAGGTGGTCTTCTACAACAACTGCCGAAGTACTGACTAAATCGGTAAGATTATATATGTATCCGGATTGCATTGATATTTTCTGTTCACCTGCACCGTTAAGAAACACTTTATCAAATCCGATGTGGCCTTCGGTAGTGTTCTCAATGATATCTCCGCCTATAGTCCATTGTGCTCTGTTGGTATTGCTATTTCCTCCGGCAACATATGTAGGCGATTTAACCGAAGAAGTATATATAAAGTTTCCTCCGATAGTTGCTTTGGAAGTTGCCATATTTTCACATAAATATCCGTAACCGGTAAATGATATATCACCGGAAACGATGAGTTCAGCATTATTTCCGAGCCCTAAACTGCTGTCTTTCTGTATATAACTACCTTCTATAACAAGTTTTCCGTTTTCACCGATATTGATCGGAATTGACGAAGTAATCCCTCCTTTGATTGTAAATGTACAATTATTAATATTTATTGATGTATATTTTACCTGCTCAAGCATTGCAGCTAAAACATCAACAGTCATAGAAGTATCTTCAGTAACGGTAAATGGTCCGGGACTGTCAGCCTTTACGACAACAGCAGCCGATATGACCGCAAACAAAAAAACTCCCAGTAATCCGCATAACAGCTTTGCGGCCACGGGTATCCGTTTTGATCTATCTGCCATGTTACTTTTCATTTTTTTATCCTCCCGTTTATATAATGTAAGTTTTTAAACCCCTCTGTTTATATCAAAGGGCTCTTGATTTTTCGGCACATGCTCGCTCTGCTTCTATGACTGCGGAGCGGAAGCCCATGTTTTCAAGCACTGCGACCGCATCTATCGTGGTACCGCCCGGCGAGCACACCATGTCCTTAAGGTCTCCGGGATGCCTTCCGGTATCAAGTACCATCTTTGCGCTGCCGAGAACCGCCTGCGCCGCCATCTCATAAGCCGTCTTCCTCGGAAGCCCTTCTGCTACAGCCCCGTCCGCCATTGCTTCTATTAACATGAACACGTAGGCCGGCGAGCTTCCGCTTACCGCAACTACCGCATCCATCTGACTCTCAAGTACCTCGTATGCCCTGCCGAAGCTGTTAAGGATCGTAAGTACCTGCTTAAACTCATCATCGGTCACAGCGCTGTTCCTGCACACGCCCGTACATCCTTCCCCGACAAGCGCCGGCGTATTGGGCATGCATCTTACAAGCTTGACGCTCTTTCCGTACTTTTCGGTAAGCCAGTCTATCGTCTTGCCCGGTGCGATCGATACGATCACGGTATCATCCTTTACATGATCCTTAATGTCATTGATGACCGTCTCATAGACCTGCGGTTTTACCGAGGTTACGAGTATGTCGGCGCCTGCTGCCGCTTCCTTATTTGAGGCTGCGATCGTTATGCCGAACTTATCCTTTATCTCCCTGGCCCTTTCGGTGCTAAAGTCGGCACCTGTTATGTCGCAGGCAGCCACAACCTTATTTCCTATGATCCCGCCTATCATCGCGGAACCCATGTTTCCTAGTCCTATGAAACTGATTTTCATGTTTTGTTTTCCCTCCTAAATACAATGTAAGAAGTACTCCGTACTTCTTTTGAACACGCTCGCCGCTAAGGCATCATAAGGAATCCCCCGCAAGCGGTTCCCCTTATGATATGTCAAACATCATCAGCGCAGCTGCAACCGCCGCGTTTAATGATTCTACCTTTCCCTTCATCGGTATCCTTACGCATTCATCGGCCATCGCCGCTATTTCATCGGTAAGTCCGCTGCCTTCGTTTCCTATCATTATAGCCAGCCTGGGACCTGCGTTAACCTCGCGGAAGCTCCTCTTTCCGCTCAAATGCGCCGCCAGCACCACTACACCCTTTGACCTTAACAGGCCCACATCAAGCCTTAAGTCCTGGCTGTACACAACGGGCACCCTGAAGATCGAGCCCATTGTCGACCTTATCACCTTGGGATTGTACATATCCACGGTGCCTTCGTTTGCAAGGATAAAGTCATACCCCGCGGCCTCGGCGGTCCTTAGCATAGTTCCTAAGTTGCCGGGATCCTGAATGCCTTCGAGGATAAGGATCTTAAGCTCATCCCGGTCGCGTCCCGCGAGCATCTCAAAAAGCTTATGCCGCTCGCCCGACACAACGGTGAGTATCCCCTGCGGCGTTACCGTATCGGACATTTTGTTAAACACCTGGTCGCTCACATCGACATAGCCCGATTCCTTAAGCTTTGCCGCGCAGTTCTTAAGGAGCTGTGATTCTTCATTATTATCACCGTATCGCGCAGCGATATTTACCTTGTTGTGCAGGGTTTCGTTTATATAAACCTCTTTAATGCGCGACAAAGGCGCTTCCATAAACATCCTGACGCCTT
>JAILJC010000225.1 GCA_024694965.1 Lachnospiraceae bacterium | reverse complement strand
TATCGACCGTGAGGACTTCATGATCGAGCCGCCGAAGAAGTATTTCCGCTTATTCCCCGGCAACGAGGTCCGTCTGATGAATGCTTATTTTGTCAAGTGTGTGGGTTATGAGACGGATGATGAGGGCAGGGTGACTCTGGTACACTGTACCTACGATCCGGAAACACGGAACGGCGAATGCAGCACGCGTAAGGTCAAGGGTACGATCCACTGGGTAAGCACATCGCATGCCGTAAAGGCTGAGGTAAGGCTTTATGAGAATCTTGTGGATGAAGAAAAAGGTGTGTATAATGAAGAAGACGGTTCGCTGAATCTGAACCCGGATTCGAGGACGATACTGAAGGATTGCTATATTGAGGAAAATATTAAGGGTGCAAAACCTTATGACAGCTTCCAGTTTGTAAGGCAGGGTTATTTCTGTGTGGATGCGAAGGATTCAAGGGATGATGCGCTCGTATTTAACAGAATAGTATCACTTAAGAGTTCATTTAAATTAAATTAGTGAGGTAAAGGCAATGGGCGGTTTATTATCCGGCTTGGGGGAGTTCGGACTTAAGGGGCTTGAAAGTGCTGACTTATACAAGGCAGACACTGATGAAAAAAAGAAGGAAGATGCTAAAGAGGAAGCACCTCAGGCGGCCAAGTTCGACGAACGTGAGTGCCTGTTTGGCAAATCTCATACATGTCCCGTATGTTACAAGGAATTCAAGGCGCTGACCGCAAGGCAGTCAAAGATACGTCCTGCGGGGATGGACAACGATCTGCGTCCCAGGTTTAAGAATTTCGATCCCATGAAATATGATGTTATCCTTTGTCCGCACTGCGGATATGCGGCACTCGGAAGGTTTTTCCATACCATCACCCCGCCGCAGGCCAAGCTGGTTAAGGAAGGCATTTCAAAGAATTTCCATCCAATTCCGGATAAAGAGTATTTTACTTATGACGAGGCCTTTTTAAGGTACCAGCTCGCCCTCGGAAACGCTGTGGTCAAGAGGGGCAAGGCTGGTGAAAAGGCTTATCTTTGCCTTAAGATGGCGTGGATCCTCCGCGGTAAGCGTGAGGATATCGAGTCGGGAAAGCAGGAGGTCAATCCCGCTGCTTTCGAAACGACGATAGAGGATCTTAAGCAGGATGAGACGGAACTCCTTTCCAATGCACTCGACGGTTTTTTAAATGCAAGGCAGAATGAGAGTTTCCCGATCTGCGGAATGGATGAATCTACTCTTGATTATATAATAGCCGTAACGGCTATGAAGCTTGAGAAATATGATCTTGTAAACCAGATGCTCAACGTGCTTCTTGTGCGCAGCAGGCTGACCCCTATGATGAAGGATTACTGCGTTGATATGAAGGAGGAGCTTCGAAAGATACGTAAGGATCAGGAAGGCTGAATATGAAGTTCACTGACTTGTTAAGCGGCGGCAGGGCAGAGTCCGATAAGCTGCGTGATTCTTATAAGAACGGTCACAGCTATGGAGTGGCGGTGATCGGAGGTGAGCACCTGTTTGTAAAGAAGGGCTTTACCGTATACTGCATTGCCTATTCGGATGCCGAGCGGATATTCAGGCGGGTAAGGCGTGTGCAGGCCATGATGTGCTGCGACAACGGTGAACTGGAGATAGAATATCTGGTGGTTATGGCGGACGGCCGTGAACTAATCGAGGTCCAGCTGCCGGGTACAAAGGCAGCCAGGATGCTCATGGAGGAACTTAAGGATACGGCTGTCGGAGTGGAGCTTGCTGCACCATGAATACGGAAAAGCTGTTTGAAGATGTGATAGCGGCATATGCAGGCTACTACAATATCACAAGGGACGGAACCGAGCCTTTTGACGCAAGGGGTTATCTGTCAAACGAGGCCGAGCAGTATTTTCTTCTTAAATCCGCCAAGATCGCATTTGTTAATTCATACGAATATGCATATTTCAAAAAATGCTCATCATTAAGTGCCGGTGAGCTTGATGAACTTGACAGGGCAGCCTGGGAGGACGGGATATCCCGGGTCAAGCCGTCGACAGACCATAAGAATACGGATGTCGCGCTTATTGTTATGGCGGATACCGTCGACGATACGGTAAAGTCGTCGATTGATTCTTATAAACATTCGCAAAATTATATGCTGGGACTTCACGGGTTTTCCAATTACCGTCTGGTTGTAATCGAAACCTCTACGGCCACCCTCCTCACAAACCGCCGGGGAAAGGACCTTAGGGATTTCGTTCAACGGATCATGTCGGATACATGATCAAAATAAAAAAGGGAAAAGGAGAGAGGAAATGACAGCATTATTAATCA
>JAILJC010000211.1 GCA_024694965.1 Lachnospiraceae bacterium | reverse complement strand
GGCGATATCATACCACAGTATAAGGATATCGATCTTGACGGCGACAGAAAGACCGACGTGATAAGAAGGGAAGGAGCTCATTACGTCATAGAGTGTTCAAGCGCCGGAACGTTTGAAACGGATGATTATTCCTCGAGCCCGAATGAAGGCGAGATCATCGAGTTTGAGGATACCGGATGCAGGAACATAGATGAGATAATGATCGCACATTATACCTTTGGCACGGGAGGTCCCGTTGCCTGGGATACGGCGATCTACACGTATCAGAAAGGCAAATGGAAGGCATGTCCGATCATTGATAAGGAATCAGTCATTAATTCGAAGGAGCTTAGGGACTATATCGGGGAAAGGACCGGAAAAAAGTACGAACCCGGTTCGGTAACCGTCTCCGCAGTCGACATGTCGATACTCCTTTTAAACTTCGGACAAAAAAACGGACCGGAGCAGATAAACGATTACGAGGCGGTAAGTCTTTACAGGAATTTTATGCCCGATTGTTTTAATGAATGCGATGATTTCAGTTATTCCGGAGGTTCCGCCCTGTACCTGCTTTTAAACAACTGGCCGCTTGAAATTTCGGGTGAGCCTGTCAAGCTTACGGGTGAGCTTCAGAAAGAACTCAACACATTTATGTCCAATTTCTCGGAGCAGAACTACAGACAGGGCGCATATGAAGCCACAATGGCCCATTTTGGGCTTCAATGGTCAAAAATCAATAAATCCCTTAAACCGATTCAAAAGGACGGAAAAACCTATTACAGGATCAACCACAGCGACTTAAACGGGATACTTTCGCGATATTTCCTGTCAAACCTTGAAGAGGGCGAATTTGACGACTGTGATATCGACAATGACTACGGCGGGTATATGGAGTATGTTGACGGAGAAGGCGGGTATTACTGCGAACCGGCCGCCGACGGAGATATGTATGCAAATAATGCGTTCACGGTAGTCAGTTCTGTTGAGGGTCTCGGATATGAAAATCCGTGGACTTACATGCGCCTTGGATTTAAGGTTTACAGGCTTAATGCGGATGACTACGACAAACACGGCATAGGTAAGGAACAGTATTCGCTGAGCGCCGATGAGGCCGCAAAGCTTGCCGGCAAGGGAAAGCTTGTCCCGGCTTATGACGGAACGGCAATAGTCATAAAGACGGATGATGGATATGCGCTGACCTACTACGGTGTATCGGAGTTATGACAGCAATATCTGCATATAATGATTAAAAAGGCTAAAAAATGAAGGCGAGGAAGTTCAAATGTTAAACATTCTGGAAAAAAGCAATGAGGAACTGACAACACTGCAGCATGGACCAAAGGTATTTCATGACGCGCTGGCAAAAGTAAGGGAGGGTGAAGTACGTTTTCATGTTACGGATCCTGAAGGCAAGGTAGAGGACTATGATCTTGCATATACGGATAATATGATGCTGTTCCCCGAAAATGTCCGCGGTCTGATCCTTAAGATGACAAATGGTGGAACCGTATATGCTCCGTTCTTCTTCTATGATGAAGATGACACCGATAATCTCTGCCTGGATTTCCTGAAACAGTTTAACGGGATCGAGATAGAGAGTATTGATGAATACAGCCTGGGAGTCGCAAGGGTTGCTCTTTTGCACACCGATCTTACCGTCTGCTGTGCCGACAGCAGGATCACATGGTTCTTAGGCGATTCCGGCAGGGTACGCGTGGTAGAGAAGCTGCCTTCCGAAACGGATAAGAAAACCCTCAGGATGACACCCAGCCCTTTTGAAATGGGTTACAGTAAGCGTGACTGGTCGTATATCAGCTCGTGCGCGGCTTTTCAGAATGTTTTCCTGTGGCAGGCGTTTACCGACGGGAAGAAAGGACCTTTTAAATATATTGAGATCGTAATGACTAAAATAGCGGGCATAGGTGCGATCCTGGCCAATCTTTCGGTTGCATCAAATGCGGGTGCCCAAAGGGGCCTTAAGGCATTCCTTCGGCCCGGATGCACAAGGTATCCGGAATCGCTTTTGTGCAGATATTTCCGGATCAATCCAAAGCCTGACGATGCCACGGAAGAAAACTGCATTGTTCTGGAAGCATTGTTTGCCGTGTTCACAACATCCTGGTTTGTATGTCAGTATCCGGCAAGCTTTGACGAGAGCGTATTTGATGAAAAGTTTGCCGATGAAATGAAGGAGTATGCGGATGCGGTACTGGGCGGGAGGAAGACACTCGGCGTCCTTGCCAGGGGAACCGATTACAAGACCGCAAATCTCGGAGCTGACCGTATGCACGCATCACCCGACCAGATGATCTCCGTTATCAAAGACTGGCTTGAAGAAGACGGTTACGAAAAGATATTCCTTGCTACGGAGGATAAGGATAATCTTGAAAAGATCAAAGCTGCCTTCCCCGGAAAGGTAATAGCTATCTCTCAGGAAAGGATGAGTATTTCGGACCTTGAAAAACAGGGGACTACACTCATTTATGAGTATGAGGCCAAGACAAATAAAGGGCAGGCATATTATGATGCGCTTGAGGATACCACGGTTAACTATTTCTATGCACTGTATATACTGGCAAGGTGTGATTCTTTCTTATGTTCGGGTCAGTGCAACGGATGGGATACGGTACGTTCGCTGAAGGAAGGCAAGTTCCTAAGGGAGCGCAAATTAAAGGTGGTCTTTGAGGGAGATCCGTTTGTTGAGAAATGGAAGGAGATCCGTCCCGTCACGGCGGGAATGTTTGCCAAAGGTGCATATTTTACAAATAAGGCCTTCTTTATGACTTACCGTTTTGATATGGCTGAGAAAGTAAACGCCGAGGCTGTAAAAAAGGCCTGGGATAAGACCATAGCGATCTATCCTTATGTCACTTATGCCGAGGCTACCCGTGACGGAAAGCTTGTTCTTCTTGAAAATAAACTTCCGTTCGTTATAAAAGAAACCAGTGAAGTCATAGAGCCTTATGAAAGAGAGGGTAATTTCCATTCGGTGACCATCTGTTATCTTGACAAGGTTCTGTGGATGTATGTAGACCATGTACCTTATGACGGTACCGGCTTTAGGATGGTGCTGGAAACCTTCTTTTATTATTACTACTGTGAACTTGACGGAAAGGAATATCCGGTACCCGAGGGAGTATTTACCGAAAAGGACGGCGTAGTACCGGGTCAGGATGTGGATGCTTATCTTATGTCTGATGCGATCGATCCCAAAGCAATGATGGCGGCTCTTGATAAATCCGAATCCTTTGAGGTCAAGGAAGCGATCAGGGAGGAAGCCTTTTCAACACGTGAGGATTGCAGGGGGTACAGCCTCAGTGTGCCCAGTGAAGAATTCATGGCATATGCCAGAACCGTCGGAGGAAGTCCCAGTTCATTGCTTGCGATTTTTCTTGCCAAGGCGATGCAGAGGGTTCATCCCGAGAACAGGCTCCCCATAGATATAATGTCGCCTGTAAGTGTGAGAAAGGTGATGGGAAATACAAATTCCCTGCTTCATCAGGTGGTCCATACGACATACAGCTTTAAACCCGAGGATATGGAAAACAGTGATGAAATGTTAAATCAGAGCTACAGAAGTTTCTTAACAGGATTCTCTTCAGAGCAGAATATAAAGATGCTCTGCGGTGTTTATCGCAGCATATGTGAAGGGTATGCCAAGGCGTTTGCCGCCGGAGCTCTTGACAATATCGTGCTTGAACAGAGGTCTGCGGCCAAGATCTCAGGTTCGGTAAGTTACCTCGGAATATTGAGAACCGGTGACTACGGGAAGCGCATACGTATGACAGCCTTCCACGCCATGCAGGAAAAAGGCATGATGGCGCAGGCTATCGAAGTAGGCGGCTCCTTCTACATTAACTGGTATCAGGGCTTCCATGGTGAGATGTACGCATTGGCCATGAGAGACCTTATGAGAGAAGCGGGAATGAGTTCGGCTGCTCTTGAGCGCGTCGAATAAACGAGTGAAAGGAAAGATGACGTATG
>JAILJC010000146.1 GCA_024694965.1 Lachnospiraceae bacterium | reverse complement strand
GTCGTATACAGCCTTGATGAGCTTACCGGTGGGACAGCTGCGACTTACAGCGCAAAAGACAGCGATTACTGGAGGATCATAAATATCTTTGTGGCCGATGACATTTATTATGGGGATACGGGAATGAGAAAGCCTGTTATGACTGATTCTTACAACGGTATAGTCGGCTATGATGAAGAAAACATAAAGCTGATAATATCCGCACTTGATCCTGATTTTACCGGTGATATAGACCGTGATGCGCTGTCACGCAGTGAGAATGTGGATTATAATGCGTCCGACGGAACATACAATTTCGGTATGGGTGATAAGGGCGAGGTTGATTCCGTTGTATCCGGTTTTATCGATCATGGCGACGGTACGGGCGAGGTGTACGGATATATCGGCGTGTGGGTGGATTATGGTGTATATGATGAACTCAGGGGCTATTGCAGGATCGATGTTGTGCCCAACAGTTATGAGGCGGCCGCTGATTCTTTTTTCCCGCTTTCTGTAAAGAGCGCTTCGATAATATCCGAGGGTGATTACAGATCTGCACAAAATCAGGATGATTTTATAAAGATAAATAATTAAATAAGTATCCATATAGCGCATATAATTGTTGATTATATGCCGAATAACTATTATACTTGCAATGTTGGAGACTACGAAGTTTATTGAGTTTTAAGGAGTGAATCATGAAAAAATTTATCTTACCTTTTTTGGCGGCGGCCCTGATCGTTTCGCTTAATCTGCATGCTGTTTTTGCGGCCGATTTTGACTATGAATATTATGCACAGCGTTATCCGGATGTGCTTAACACAGTCGGTTACAACGAGAAGGCGCTTTATGACCACTACACAAAGATAGGTCAGAAGGAAGGCCGTTTCCCGAATGCACAGGCTGAGATATCGGCAACACAGAGGATGGTAAACGGAACAGTGGATCCCGTTACCGGTAAGGTAACGCCCGCACCGGAGCCGTCTGCGGCGACAACACCGGCAGCAGGAGGAGCAGCGGCAGCGATCGACACCTCATCGCTTAATACTTTTGTTGATGTTGATATTACAAACCAGATAGTGACTCTTTATCAGAATAACATTCCTGTACTCCAGTCACCCTGCGTTACGGGTACTCCGAAGAACGGACGCGCCACTCCGACAGGCGTGTGGCATGTAATGGAAAAGGCACCCGGCAAGCGTTTAAAGGGTGCGACCTGGGATGTATGGGTAAACAGATGGATGAGGTTTACGCCCGACAGCTGCGGACTTCATGATGCGTCATGGAGGAAGAAGTTCGGCGGTAACATATATCTTTCAAACGGTTCACACGGATGTGTAAACCTTCCGCGCGACGTGGCATACACGCTCTATGATCTTGTGAGCGTAGGCACGCCCGTTATCGTGCACTGATCATGATGAATGAGGGATAAACAAACGACAATAAGGGTGTGATTTGCATATGGGACAGACGATATATATTTGCTCAAAATGTAATAAAGTATTTAAGATAGGCGGTACCGGCAAGAAGGCTAAATGTCCGGTCTGTAAGGACGTTTTCCTGCTCGATACGGGGATGGATGAAGATATATGGAAGATAACCCCCAAGGAAGAGCGCGAGGACATCAAGAAGTCGGTAGTCGAGGAGATATCTGCAGCAAGGGAGCAGGCAGCCCGTGAAGCTGAGGAGGCGAAGGCCAAAGCCGCTGCGGAAGCAGAAGCGAAGGCCAAGGAAGCCGCCAAGGCCAAAGCCGCAGAGGAAGCGAAAGCCAAGGAAGCTGCCAAGGCCGCCGATGAAGCCATGGCTGCGAAGGCCGCCGAAACGCCTGAGACAGACGAAAGCGACGTATATGATCTTTTGTCCGATCTTTCTTCGGATAATAAAACGGAGGAAGGATCAAACGCTTCCGACAGCACCTCTTCAAAAGATGATGACATGGACTTCGGTGCATTATTCGATGTCGGTGACGACGATTATAATTATTTGTCGGATTCTGATACGGCGTCTGATACGGTCACCACACCTGATGTGCATGATACGCTCACTACGCCCGATGCGGCTGTGACGCAGGGTACAACAACCAAAACGGATGCAGTCCTTATACCCGGCTTTGAAATCGAGCATGCCGAGGTTACACCCGCTGACAGCGCACCGGTTGATACCGGAGAGGGTGCGCAGGGACAGCAAAAGATAAGCCGCGGTTTCTTCGAGGATGCAAACTGGAGCACGGATAGTGCCAAGGCTGATAACGCCGCGGCAGTAACGGCAGCGGCACCGGTTAGCACTGACGCTGCGGCAGCTGCGGATAAAACAGGTGAACAGCCCGCAGGTGAAGAAGAAAAACCCAAAAAGAAATTCCCGTCTTTTAATAAGGGTCAAAATAAAGAAAAAGCTCCTAAAAAGGAAAAACCTCCGAAAGGCGAAAAGCCTCCCAAAAAGGAAAAACCTCCGAAGGGAGAAAAGCCTCCCAAGGAGCCTATGACAAAAAAGAAAAAGCTTATCATCGCCGGCATAATCGCAGGTGTTGTTTTGCTGCTTACGGGCTTTTTCATTTGGGCATATCAGGATGGTCTTCTTGATGACATTATCTATGAGATCACCTACTTCATAGACGATATCCGTTATCGCGATGAGTGGGAAGATGAGGACTGGGACGAAGAGGAAGAAGACGAAGACTGGGAAGACGAGGACTGGGACGAAGAGGAAGAGGAAGAAGACTGGGAAGACGAGGAATGGGAAGAAGAGGAAGAAGAGCCTGAGGAAGAGGAGCCTGAGGAAGAGGAAGAAGAGGAAGAAGAGCCCGAAGAAGAAGAGGAAGAAGAGGCCCCGGCAGCAGGCACCGCAACGCCTTCACAAAAACCCGCCTCATCCGGAAGCGGAAGCAGCAGCGGCGGTTCGACAAACAAGCCTCCTGTAAGCTCGGGAAGAAACGATGATTACGAAGAAGAAGACGATTATTACGAAGAAGAAGACGATTATTACGAAGAAGAAGACGACTATTATGAGGACGACGATTACGACGACGGATATGACGATGGCGGCAGCACTGATGACGGATTCGTAATACTGTAAGGCAACCCTAAGGAGGATACGAGGATATGAAGGTACTTGTGGTCGGCAGCGGCGGACGCGAGCATGCGATAGTAACAGCGGTTTCAAAGAGCAGCCGTGTAAGTAAGATATACTGTGCACCGGGTAATGCCGGTATAGCGGGACTTGCCGAGTGCGCCGACATCGGTGTTATGGATTTTGACAAGCTTACCGATTTCGCCCTTAAGGAGAAGATAGATCTGACGATAGTGGCACCCGACGATCCGCTTGTTGCAGGTGCGGTGGATGCATTTGAAGCAAAAGGTCTTCGTGCGTTCGGCCCGCGTGCAAATGCGGCGATACTTGAGGGCAGCAAAGCCTTCTCCAAGGACCTTATGAAAAAGTACCACATCCCCACAGCCGGATATGAGAATTTCGACAGCGCGGATGAGGCGCTTAAATACCTTGAAACAGCTAAGATGCCGATCGTCCTTAAGGCCGACGGGCTGGCTCTCGGAAAGGGCGTTCTTATCTGCAACACCCTTGAGGAAGCAAAGGAAGGCGTTAAATCCATCATGCTTGACAAGCAGTTCGGCAGCGCGGGCAACAGGATGGTCATCGAGGAGTTCATGACCGGCCGCGAGGTATCCGTACTATCATTTACGGACGGCAAGACCATACGTCCCATGACATCGGCTCAGGACCATAAGAGGGCGATGGACGGTGATAAGGGTCTTAATACGGGCGGTATGGGAACCTTCTCGCCCAGCCCGTTCTATACAAAGGAAATAGACGAGTTCTGCATGAAAAACATATATCAGCCTACGGTTGATGCCATGGCTGCAGAGGGAAGGGAGTTCAAGGGAGTCATCTTCTTTGGACTTATGTTAACCGAAAGCGGGCCCAAGGTACTTGAATACAATGCAAGGTTCGGCGATCCCGAGGCTCAGGTAGTGCTCCCGAGGATGAACAATGATATAATTGATGTGATGGAAGCCTGCATTGACGGCACGCTTGATAAGATCGAGCTTGATTTTGAAGATAACGCAGCCGTATGCGTGGTGCTTGCATCAAATGGATATCCCGTTAAGTATGAGAAGGGATTTAAGATAAGCGGACTTGAGAAATTTGACGGTAAGGATTCATACTTTGCCTTCCATGCGGGGACAAAGTTAAAGGACGGCGATGTTGTAACAAACGGCGGACGTGTGCTCGGGATAACCGCGATGGGGCCTGACTTAAAACAGGCGAGGAGCAATGCATACGAAGCCGTTAAGTGGGTTGATTTTGATAACAAGTACTGCAGGTCTGACATAGGAAAGGCGATAGACGAAGCCTGATGAGGGTTTGTGTATGGCGGAATTCAACGACAGGGAAACAAGGTCAGTTATCCCGGGAATGCCGGTAAGGTGCACCGAATGTGAGGGGCAGCTTAAATACCGTGGGCTCGGGCAATACGTGTGCACTGATTGCGGGAACATCGAAATGGATGATTACGGCAAGGTGCGTTATTACCTTGAGAAGCATCCCGGTGCCAACCAGAGGGATGTTTCGATAGCCACGGGGGTGCCCGCGGCGAGGATCAGGCAGCTCTTGCTTGATGAGCGCATAGAGATAACCGCCGCGTCCGGATTGTTCTTAAATTGTGAGATGTGCGGCAAGGCTATAAGGTCCGGTGTAAGGTGTCCGGAGTGTGAGCAGAAATATCAAAACAAGCTCGAGCAGGAACGCAGGGCAAATAAGGCCAAGAATCCTATTTCAGGCCATGCTGCCATAGGACCGAAAGGCCCCGGAGAGATGAGGTTTCTTAAGTGAAAAACGCTGTAAAACAGAGGGTTTGCAGGATTGACTAAACCGGTCGAAATTCGACCGGTTTAATATTTTTGTAATATAAGGTTGACATAATCGCTACGTAGTTGTATTATGAGAATCGAGGGTATGAATAATCAATGAGGGGACCATGACTATCCTGGTCAATCTCAGTATTCAGAACACATACACTGAAAGGGGAATCGGTAGATATGCGTTCGTATACTTTAACGATCATGCGGCCTGAGGGTGGCCGCATACTTCGTCGGGTAATGCTTCCCGTACTGGCCGCATCATTGGTCATTACGGGAACGCGATCAACATATGCGTATACCGCGGTAAAGGGTACCGTAACCTGCTCAAGCGGTAAGGTAAGGAAGGAAGCCTCAACCAGTGCCTCGTTTGCATTCGGGGTACGCCGGGATGAGGAAGTTACCGTTGTAGGTGAAGTAAAGGGCAGCGACGGCAAAACGTGGTATCAGATCAAGGTTGGCGACAGCACCGGCTATATAAGGTCGGATCTCGTCAGCAAATCCAAGGAAAAGGTTAAGGATGCCACCGGCACGGCAAAAACGTCTGACGGTAAGGCTGCATCAAATGATGCTGTCGGTACCGTTATCGTTGATCTTGCCATAATGAGGGAGACGGCCTCAACAAAGGGCGAGATAACCATGTGCCTTAAGCAGAATGCCGAGGTCAAGATCACGGGCTCCGTGACAGGCGACGATGGCAAGGTTTGGTATTCGGTAACACATACCAGGGGAGATCTTTCATATAAGGGATATATAAGGTCCGACCTTCTTAAGGCAAACGGAACTGTTCCCAAGGGTGAAGGCTCTTCATCTTCGGTATCTTCAAATACCGCCTCATCACCTGCAGCGGGCGTACAGGTCGGCACGGTAAAGGGTGAAGGCGTAAACGTAAGGGACGCGGCTGTTGACGGAAATGTCATAGGCAGGGTTTCACAGGGACATTCGGTGACCGTGACAGAGCAGATAGCCGGAACCGACGGAAATATCTGGTACAAGATATCATTCACAAGCAATCTTACACCATTGGTGGGTTATATACGATCTGATTTTGTCGAAGGCGTCACGCCCAATATAAGGGCGGAGGCGGCCGCCGACCCGGGAGGGGGCAAGGAGGAAGAATCACCCGCCAAGGAGCCTCAGGGCAAGATCGGAGCGGTAAACGGAATAAATGTAAATGTCCGAAAGGAGCCCGTTAACGGGCAGGTGATCGCAAAGTTAAGTACAGGCAGCACGGTCACGATCCTTGGAGGACAGGATGGATCGGACGGAAACAGGTGGTCCGAGATATCTTTCAAGTTTAACGGATCGGACCAGTCAGGATACATGCTGGCCGATTTTATTAAGGAAGAAGAAAATAAATCGGATTACACCGATGCCCTGGTGGCAATGGTTAAAGGATCCGGAATAAGGATACGTGAGAGTGCCGTCAACGGAACGGTCGTCGAACAGCTTAATTCAGGCCACAGGCTGAACATTAAGGGAGAGACGACGGGAAGTGACGGCATAAAGTGGTATTATGTGGACTTTACCTGCAAGGGAGTTGAGAAAAAAGGTTATATAAGATCCGACTATGTAACCATCACATCGACCACCGAAAGTGTCAAGCCAAGCTCGGATAAAGACTTTGAGGATGCGATCTCTAAGCTCCCCGACACCTACAAGGCCAACCTGCGCCTGCTCCATGATAAATACCCGAACTGGCAGTTTGAGGTAGTTGAAACGGGACTTGACTGGAACGAAGCCGTTGCGGCCGAGTGCTCGGTAGGCAAGAACCTTATAGCAAAGAACAGTATTTCTTCATGGAAGTCAACTGAACCGCAGGCATACAATTGGACGAACAATGAGTGGTACGGCTTTGACGGAGGAACATGGGCATCCGCTTCGAGGGAGCTTATTTCCTACTACATGGATCCCAGGAACTTCCTTGACGAGAGCGGAATTTACCAGTTTGAAAAGCTCGACAGCCTTGATTACCAGAACGAGGACGGTATCCGCAGGATCATAGAAGGCACCTTCCTTGATTCTTCCTTCACGGATACTGACGGAACCGAGAGAAATTACGTTGATACGATAATGGAAGCAGCAAGGAATGCGGGGATCAGTCCCTATCATCTTGCGACAAGGATAATACAGGAGCAGGGCCTTTACGGAAGGTCGCAGGGCATCTCGGGTACCATGTCCGGACATGAAGGCTACTTTAACTACTTCAATATCGGCGCATATGCCGCAAACGGAAGGCTTCCCGTTGAGAACGGACTCATTTATGCGGCGGAAACGGATGAACAGTATGGCAGGCCCTGGAACACGAGGTTTAAATCCATCTGCGGAAGCGCACTGTTCGTCGGCGAAAGGTATATAAAGAGGGGCCAGAACACCCTGTATTTCGAGAAGTTCAACGTGGTGAACAGTGATAACGGAATATACTCGCATCAGTACATGAGCAACCTTCAGGCAGCCTCTTCCGAGTCGGCCAGAATGAAGAAAGCTTACACCGATACGAATTCTACACTTGTGTTTAGGATTCCATACTATTATAATATGCCTGATGCACCTTGTGAGAAACCTACCAGCGAATCGAACCCGAATAACTACTTGTCATCGCTTTCGGTGGATGGTTTCGGCATCACACCTGAGTTTAATGCGACTACCAATGTCTACTATCTGACGGTGGACAATTCGGTCGGATCCATAAATGTTTCAGCGACACCGGTCGCTTCAAGCTCGAGTATCGGCGGAACCGGAGAAGTTTCGCTCGAAGTCGGGACAAATACCGTAGCGATAGTGTGCAAGGCACAAAACGGCAACACCAGGACCTACACACTGTACGTACAACGGCAATAGAAAGGAGTCTGTATGATACGGACAAAGATGAAACTACTGGGCGCAGCCATTATAGCGGCAACACTGTGTATAGTACCTGTGGCACAGGTTTACGCCGAGGGCACGGTGACGGTTACAGCCGATAAGGAGACGGCTGCAATGGGCGACAAGTTCGTCGTTAATTACAAGGCCGAAGGCGGCGGGGACGGAGGAGAAGCCCCCGAGATATCGGTTGAATATGACGAGAACAGGCTTGTTGTCGTTGAGTGCGACAAGGAGTACGGCGGAGGCGGCGGTAAGCTTACCTTTAAGGATACCGAAGCTGCGATCACATTCGCATCGCTTTCGGGCGGTCCTGCGGAAGTATATGTTTCTGCTATGCTCGGCGGTGACGGCGAACCCGCGACCGGCAGCGTGACCGTTAATGTCGACGGTGAGGATACGGCGGCGATAGCATCCGGCGATGCTTCAGCAACGGGCGGCACCGATACGGGTGTTGCGGCAGGCACCATTATGTCCCTTGACGGAACAAAGACGATCTCAACCGTTTTCCCGGACGAGATGATGCCCGAACTGTTCCACAAGACAACGGCATCATACAGCGGTACCACCATAGAAGCAGCCCAGTTTGATATGGGCGACATGATACTCGTTTACGTTACGGATGAAGCTACCAACAGCGGTAACTTCTGCATCATAGACCAGAACACCGGTGAACTCACCGATTTCAGGATGATAAGGGGTATCGAGAACAGGTTCATCATTGTTACCAAGGCTCCCGAGAATACAGAAATACCCTTAAATTTCACAAAGGCAACCCTTATGTGGAATGACCAGACACTTGAAGCCTACACGATAGTTGCCGATTCGGATGACGGTTCATCCGAGGCTGAGACGGCTTACGAGAACGGCGGCGTATCCGCCAAGGATTTCTTCCTCGTATATGCAATGAGCTCGGAGGGCAACACGGGCTGGTATTTATACGATCAGTCCGAAGGTACATACCAGCGTTACCTGCAGGTCATAAGGGCAGCGGTTGATGATGAGGGCAACAAGATGCCCATCACCGAAGCTGCGGCTGAAGCGGCAGCCGAAAAATACGAAAAGCCCCTGTTCATCAGGCTTATAATAATCGGCGGTCTCGGCCTGCTCGCACTTATCCTTCTTATAGTTGTGATAGTTCTTGCGGTCAAGTTAAGCCATGCAGAAGAAGAGGCACAGTTTAATGCGAATTCATATTCTGAACCTCCGAGGAAGCGTTCACGTAAGTCCCGTTATGAGGAAGAGGACGATGAGGACGAAGACGAAGACGAGGATGACGAAGACGAGGATGATGAAGAGGACGACGAGGACGAAGAAGACGAGGATGATGAGGACGAATACGAAGACGACGAAGAGGATGATGAAGATATAGACGACGAAGAAGAGGATGACGAGGACGAGGAAGACGAAGAGGACGAAGAAGAGGAAGAGGATGCAGACGTCAAGATAAGGAAGGGCAAACAGCCTGTCATCAAGGCCAAGGATATCACCGACTGGCAGATGAACAATGATTCTGACGACGTATTCAAACCGCGCAAGAAGAAGCGCAAGGACGAACCCTTCAGTGAGCCTCAGGCGATCGACTGGTCCGAGATGGAATCGGTTGTAAGGAATGCAGGAAACGATTCAAGGAGGCCTACCGGAAACAACACGAAGAGCCTTCCTCCCAGGTACAGGGGAGAAGAATCACCCGAACCCGAGGCTAAGCCGGCAGCAAAAGCACCTAAGGAAGCACCCAAGGCTCCTTCTGCAGCACCTGCGGCAAAGGCTGCACCTCAGGGCGCACAGAAGCCTGCGGCAAGGCCTGCACAGGCTGCATCAACCGGTACGTTCATAGCAAACGCTGCAGCTACGGCAGGAGCGGTTACCGGAGCGGCAACAGTTGCTTCAAAGCCCGCATCGGGAGCGGCACCTACGATCCGCTCTACAGCACCTACTCCCGAGGGAGCACGTCCCGTAATGAAGGCAACGCCTATCGTTGCGGAAAATATGCCTAAGAAGGCAGGCTTCCCTACTGAGGAACCCGCGAAGGCACCCACACCGGCTGAGGAAGTAAAGGCCGAGAAGAAGGGTCTGTTCGGTAAGAAGAAGGGCCTGTTCGATGTGGACGAAGACGAGATCGAAGATGATGAGGATGAGGAAGACGAGGGCTTCAGCTTCTTCAGGCGTGATAAGAAGAAGGTACCCGGCAAGGTAGCCAAGGCTCCCGAAAGGGAAGCAGCACCGACGGATCACCAGCAGGGTTACGGATACAACGAGCATCAGGGTTATCCGAACCAGGGATACGGCCAGCAAGGTTATGTAAACCAGGGATATCCGGGACAGGGATATAACCAGCAGCCTTACGGAAACGGATATCAGGGCCAGCAGCAATACGGCCAGCAGCAGTATCAGAATCAGGGATATGGCCAGGGATACGGTCAGCAGGGCTACGCGAACCAGGGATATAACCAGCAGCCTTACGGAAACGGTTACCAGGGACATGACCAGGGTTACGGTCAGGGCTATGGCCAGCAAGGTTATGTAAACCAGGGTTATCCGGGTCAGGGATATGATCAGCAGGGCTACGGATACCAGCAGGGTTACCAGAACATGCAGGGCGGCATGCAGTATCAGGAGTATCCTCAGCAGCCGATGTATAACACGGCGGATTTCGATGATGATTTCGAGTTCGAATTCTTAAACGTAGATAACTGATGATAAAAAAGCCATGATATGGTAAACTTATAGAGCAGCGGCACAGCCGCTGCTCTTATAGGATTTTAAGGAGAAAGATAAATGAATTACACTGAGAAATCGCGCAAGGTACTCGATACCGCGAAGAAGATATCAAGGTCATACAAGCACGGTTATATCGGCTCTGAGCACCTGCTCCTTGCCTTCCTCGTGGAGGGCAGCTCTGTCGTTGCGCAGGTGCTTAAAAATAACGAAATAAACGCACAGGCTGTTCGTGACCTTATCGATAAGCAGATAGCGCCCGAGGGAGGCGTTATGGTGCTTGACAAGGAGGGGTATACTCCAAAGCTTGAGGAGATCCTTGAACTCTCCGGAGCGATCGCTTCTTCGATGAACGAGGATATGATAAGCACGGAGCACATGCTCATGGCCCTCCTGCGTGACGGTGACAACCTTGCCGTAAGGATACTTAATACGATGGGAGTAAACCTCCAGAAGCTCTACATCGATATCTTAATGGCGATAGGCGAGGACGTTAACAAGTACAAGGAACAGATACAGGGCTTTAAGCAGGGAGCGGCCAGGATGCCCGGAAACTCCCAGATGCTTATTGAAAAATACAGCAGGGATCTGACCGAACTTGCAAGGAAGGGAAAGCTCGATCCCGTAATAGGACGCGAGACTCAGATACAGCGCATCATACAAACGTTGAGCCGCCGTACCAAAAACAATCCCTGTCTCGTGGGTGAGCCCGGTGTAGGTAAGACAGCGATTGTCGAAGGACTGGCAAGGAGGATCGCGGAAGGAAGCGTTCCGGCGAGTGTGCAGGGCAAGCGGCTTCTGACTCTTGATATGGCATCTGTCGTTGCCGGTACCAAGTACAGGGGCGAATTCGAGGAACGCATTAAAAAGATAATAAACGAAGTTACGGAAAACAAGAACATGATCCTTTTCGTGGATGAGCTGCACACCCTTATAGGTGCGGGCGGTGCCGAGGGAAGCCTTGATGCATCAAACATCTTAAAGCCCTCGTTATCGCGTGGTGAAGTACAGCTTATCGGTGCGACGACACATGATGAATATCGTAAATACATTGAGAAGGATGCAGCGCTTGAGCGCCGCTTCCAGCCGATAAGCGTGGAAGCCCCGACGCCCGATGAATCGGTAGAGATCTTAAAGGGTATACGTGAAGTTTATGAGAAGCATCACGGAGTCATCATACCCGACGAAACGGTGGAGGCCTGCGTTAAGTTAAGCGATCGTTACATAAGCGACCGTTTCCTTCCCGATAAGGCGATAGATCTGATGGATGAAGCTGCAGCGAAGCTGCGTATTAAGGGGCTTGCAGATGCGGGTGATCTTACGCGCCTTGAGGAGGAGCTTGAAAAGATTGAGGAGGGTAAGGAGGATGCATTAAGGCGTGATGACCTCCAGGCCTTTGCCGAACTTAAAAAGGAACAGGCCAAGTTAGAATCAGACTACGAAAAGGTTAAGAAAAAATACAAGAGAAAAACCGAAAAGGATAAGACGGTAACTCCCGATGTGATAGCCGAAGTTGTATCACAGTGGACGAAGATACCGGTCAAAAAACTTAACGAAGGTGAAAGCGCAAGGCTTAACCGTATGGAGAAGACACTTAAGAAGCGTGTCATCGGCCAGGATGAGGCTGTATCGGCCGTATCACGTGCCGTAAAGCGCGGAAGGGTAGGACTTAAGGAAAAGAACAGACCCATCGGTTCCTTCCTGTTTTTGGGCCCTACAGGCGTCGGTAAGACGGAACTGTCAAAGGCACTTACCGAGGTGCTGTTCGGTACCGAGAGCGCAATGATAAGGGTCGATATGTCCGAGTACATGGAGAAGCATACGGTAAGCAAGCTCATCGGTTCGCCTCCGGGATACGTGGGCTTTGAAGAGGGCGGCCAGTTATCCGAAAAGGTAAGGCGCAACCCTTATTCCGTTGTACTGTTTGATGAGATAGAAAAGGCACATCCCGATGTGTTCAATATACTGCTCCAGGTGCTTGATGAAGGCTGCATTACGGATTCAAACGGCCGAAAGGTTTCGTTTAAAAACTGCGTCATAATAATGACGAGTAACGCAGGCGCAAACCGCATAGTAGATCCCAAGCATCTGGGCTTTATGACGGAAGTAAACGAGCAGGCCGATCATAAGAAGATGAAGGATTCCGTGATGGAGGAAGTAAAGCGGATATTCAAGCCCGAGTTTATAAACCGTATTGATGAGATAATCGTATTCCGCTCACTTAACCAGGACGATATGAAGCGGATAGTGACTCTGCTTACGGACCAGCTTGCGGGAAGGATGAAGGAGGAGCTTAACGTTACCTTCACTGTTTCCGATCCTGTTAAGAAGCACATAGCGCTTAAGGGAGAGGATAAGAAATTCGGCGCGCGTCCTCTTAAGAGGGCCATCCAGACAATGCTTGAAGACAAGCTTGCGGAGGCTGTTTTGGACGGCACGATCAAGGAGGGCGATCATGTTAAGGCAGCCCTTAAGAATAACGAGATAGTGCTGGAAAATATCTGAAATATAGATTATAATTTTCATAAGGGGAACCACCTTAGGTGGGGTTAACATTCAACTTTCATGAGGAGGTATGATATGTCAGTGGTAAAGGAATTGATAAGGACGGAAGCGGACGGCGGTTTGAGCTTTGGAAACTACGAGCTTAACGAGAAAGCCAAAAAGGAAGATTACGAGTGCGCCGGCAACCTTTACAAGGTTAAGACGTTCAAGGAGATCACAAAGCTTGAGCGCGACGGCATGTTCGTTTACGAGTCCGTACCGGGGACCTGCGTTCACGGGTTCCGCGCTACCAACGAGGGTGTTTTCTTTACCGTTAGCGGTGCCGAGGATGCCCAGCTGACAGTCGGAGTTAAGGAAGATACCGAATACGAGATCTTCGTGGACGGTAAAAGCACGGGAAGGGTTAAAAGCAATCTGGGCGGTAAGCTTAATCTAAGCGTTGAGCTTGAAGGCAACGGAGACGTTCCCGTATCGATACAGCTGTAGTTTTTTGAGGAGGTAAAATAATTGGCCAAGGGGAAGTCGACCGTATTTTTCTGCAACAGCTGCGGTTATGAGTCCTCCAAATGGATGGGCCAGTGCCCGGGGTGTCATGCATGGAACACCTTTGTTGAAGAGACTGTCTCTAAATCCGCATCGGGTAAGATGACGGGCGCTTCATCGCTGCGTACGGGCACGGGTAAGCCGGCGAAGCTTAAGGATATCGAGCTTAGTCAGGAAGATAAGATAAATACGCATATCGGGGAGCTTAACAGGGTTCTCGGAGGCGGGATAGTAAGGGGATCGCTTACGCTTGTGGGCGGTGATCCCGGCATCGGTAAATCTACACTGCTTCTGCAGGTGTGCAGGCAGCTTTCAAAGGATGATGTTCCCGTCCTTTATATTTCAGGGGAAGAGTCACTTAAGCAGATCAAAATGAGGGCCGAGCG
>JAILJC010000018.1 GCA_024694965.1 Lachnospiraceae bacterium | reverse complement strand
GATGAAACATTCAGGGAAAACTGTGACCGCGTAATAATAAACGACGGTGATCTTAATAAGACCAGAGAGAATATTGAAAACATGCTAAAGACTATTGATTAAGGGGAGTGCTAATCGTATGGAAGAGGATAAGAAGAATCCCGGTCAGCTTGTATTCGGACTTGATATTGGAACCAGGAGCCTTGTCGGAACTGTCGGGTATATGACAGGCAATACCTTTCATGTTGTTGCCCAGTGTGTAAGGGAACATGAATCAAGGTCAATGCTTGACGGCCAGATTCATGACATAAATACCGTAGGACGTTCCATATCTGAGGTGAAACAGAAGCTTGAAGCTCAGATAGGAAAGCAGCTTAACGAAGTGTGCATCGCGGCCGCGGGACGTGTCCTTAAGACGGTCACGACAACTGCTGAACTCTATTTCTCCGAGGAAAAATCAGTGGAAGCCGAAGACGTACACAGTGTTGAAATGCTCGGTGTGGAAAAAGCGTTTGAGGAGCTGCAGTCTTATAATACATCCGATACACGGTTCTATTGTGTGGGTTATACCGTAGTACGTTATTATATGAACGATATCCAGATGAGCGTACTGCTTAAGCATAAGGCAAGGAAGATTTCCGTGGAGCTTATAGCAACCTTCCTTCCGGATGATGTTGTAGACGGACTATACAGGGCTGTTGAGGTTGCGGACCTTCAGGTGGCCAACCTTACACTTGAGCCCATTGCCGCGATCCAGGTTGCAATACCCGAAAGCTTCAGGATGCTTAACATAGCGCTCGTGGATGTGGGCGCGGGCACATCGGATATTTCGATAACCCGCGACGGAAGCATTGTGGCATACGGAATGATACCTATGGCGGGAGATGAGATCACCGAGGCCATTGTAAAGCACTGCCTTGTTGATTTTGCCACCGCCGAAAACATCAAAACCTCCTACGGTAAGAAGATCATCAAATATAATGATATAATGGGCATCCAGCAGAAGATAACCTGTGAGGAGATCGATAAGACCGTTGAGCCCGTTATCCGTATCATGACCAAAGAGATAAGCGATAAGATAAAGGAGCTAAACGGCGGCGAACCGGTGAGCGCTGTATTTATCGTCGGGGGCGGAGGAAAGCTTCCGCTGTTTTCACAGCTGCTTGCGGATGAACTTGGCATAAGCCGGCAGAGGTGTGCGCTTCGCGGCGAGGAAGTGTTAAAGGAGATCGATTATCAGATCAAGGATCCCATACTTGATCCGATGTTTGTGACTCCCATAGGCATATGCCTTAACTTTTATGATTCCAAGAATAATTTCATATATGTCAACTTTAACGGCGAACGCGTGAAGCTGTATGATAACGGACATCTTATGGTGGTGGATGCGGCTATCCAGGCAGGATTCCCCAATGAGGGACTTTTCCCGAAGAGGGGCAGGGCTTTGGAATTTACGCTTAACGGAACACCTCATATGATAAGGGGTGAACTCGGAGAGACAGCCGTAGTCAAGGTTAATGACGAAGAGGTAAGCATCAATTCATCGATCCGCGCCGGTGATAAGATAACTGTGAAGGAATCGACTGCAGGCGCTCCCGCAAGTGCTCAGATAAGAAAGCTTAAGGAATATGAAGCTGCCATAACAGTAGTCGTTAATGATTCTCCGGTGGTACTTCCGAAATATGCGGATGTTAACGGCGAACTTCAGTCGGGTTACTACGAGATAGAAGAAAACGACAATATAAAGCTGCTTGATTATTATACCGTAAAACAGATAGCCGATTTCATGGATGTTAAGCTTAAAGATGGTATGAACATATATGTCAACAATAAGCTCTCCGATGAAAACACACTCGTTTACAGTAACTTTTCAATAATCTGGACGCTTGAAGAACTTAGCTTATCGGATGTTGAAAAAGAGGAAGCGGCGGGCTATGATGAACTCCCGGATGATGAGGAGGACGAAGGTTATACCGATGAAGAAGGCAGATATGAGGATGATGCCGATGAAGGAGAAAATGAAGGCGGCGATGACTCTGCCTCCGCTGCGGCATCGGGAGATGACATTTTAGATGCGATGATGGCGGATACGCTTGACGCGCTTAAGAAGGTCAGGGAAGCCATGGAACCCGGAAACGGAGATGCAAAAGAAGAGGAAGCGGGAAGCGTTCCGGATGAAGAAACTGCAAAGAGTGACGAAGCCGTACAGGATACGGGTATCGAGATAACCGTAAAGGTAAACGGCTCGGACATCACACTAAAGGGTAAGAAGGATTATATATATGTGGATGTTTTTGAGCATATAGATTTTGATCTTTCAAAACCGCAGGGCCGGGCGGTTGTTACAAAACTAAACGGCCGGTCGGCACGTTTTGATGAAATAATCAACACGGGGGATGAAATAGAAATTTACTGGGAAAAGTAATAAGGGGGATAATATGAGGTTGTGCAGTATTGCGAGCGGGAGCAGCGGTAATTGTATTTACGTGGGTACGGACAACACCCATGTGATAGTGGATGCCGGGATCAGCGGCAGGAAGATCGAGGAAGGACTCAATCATATCGGTTTAAAGACCGGGGAACTTGACGGTATTCTCATAACCCATGAACATTCGGATCATATATCCGGACTGGGAGTGATAGCAAGACGTTACGGGATACCGATGTATGCTACAAGGGGAACGGTTGATGCAATAAAAAAGATACCGTCGCTTGGAAACATACCCGGTGAATTGTTTGAGGTGATCGAGGCTGATAAACCATTTGATATAAACGGCCTTAATGTTAACCCGGTCCGTATAAGCCATGATGCGGCAGATCCCGTAGCCTACAGGATAGGGAACGGCAGCAAAGCAGTGGGAGTGGTAAGCGATCTGGGTAAATACAATGATTATATAGTTGACAATTTCTTTGGTGTGGATGCACTGCTGCTTGAGGCAAATCATGATGTGAACATGCTCCAGGTCGGAAGATATCCGTACCAGTTAAAATGCAGGATCCTTGGAGATAAAGGACATCTGTCAAACGAATCGTCGGGCAGGCTTTTATGCCGCCTTCTGCATGATAATTTAAAACATGTTTTCCTTGGGCATTTAAGCCAGGAGAACAATCTTGCGGAACTGGCTTATGAGACAGTAAGGCTCGAAGTATTGATGAGCGATAACAAATACAGGCCGGAAGATTTTAAGATAAAGGTGGCACCGCGCGACATCTGTTCGGAAGCAGTAGCGGTATAGGAGGAGAAGATATGAAAAAGACGATAATCACTGTTGTGGGTAAGGATACAGTGGGCATAATCGCCAAGGTATGTACATACCTTGCCAACAACAGGATAAACATACTGGATATTTCACAGACGATAGTGCAGGACTATTTTAACATGATGATGATAGTGGATATGAATGACTCTGCGAAGCCCTTTGATGAGGCAGTAGACGAGCTCCGCCAGATAGGTGAGGAGATAGGTGTTGTTATACGATGCCAGAGGGAAGATATCTTCAAGAGCATGCACAGAGTGTGATAATACTAGGCGGTGAAATATGATCAATATATTTGAAGTAAACGAAACAAATGAGATGATCGAGAAGGAAAACCTTGATGTCCGTACGATAACGCTGGGCATCAGCCTCATCGATTGCATCACGGATGATCTTAATAAATTAAAGGAAAATATCTATAATAAGATAACGACGAAGGCCAAAGATCTTGTGGCCACGGGAAAAGCTATCGAAAAGGAATACGGTATACCTATCGTCAATAAGCGTATATCCGTAACACCGATAGCACTTATCGGGGCATCCGCCTGCAAGAGCAGCGATGACTTTGTAGAGATCGCAAAGACGCTCGATGAGGCTGCAGGTAAGGTTGGAGTCAATTTTATCGGAGGATATTCGGCCCTTGTTTCAAAAGGAATGACACCGGGCGAGGAGGCTCTTATCCGTTCGATCCCGAAGGCGTTGTCCTCTACAAAACTGGTTTGCAGCTCCGTAAACCTGGGGTCTACAAAGACGGGGATCAATATGGATGCAGTCCGTCTTATGGGACATATTATAAGGGAGACTGCGGAAGCAACGAAGGATAATGATTCTCTGGGCTGTGCCAAGCTGGTAGTGTTCTGCAATGCCCCGGATGATAATCCGTTCATGGCAGGTGCCTTTCATGGAGTGACTGAGGCAGATGCAATAATAAACGTAGGTGTAAGCGGCCCCGGCGTTGTTAATACGGCGCTTAAAAAAGTAAGGGGCGAAGGCTTTGAAGTTCTGTGCGAGACAATAAAGAAGACAGCATTTAAGGTTACAAGGGTAGGACAGCTTGTTGCAGGTGAGGCATCGAAAATGATGGGAGTGCCCTTCGGAATCGTGGATCTTTCGTTAGCCCCGACGCCCGCAGTCGGCGACAGTGTAGCGGATATACTGTGCGAGATAGGACTGGAGCATGCAGGTGCTCCGGGAACAACAGCGGCACTTGCACTTCTTAATGACCAGGTAAAGAAGGGCGGCGTAATGGCATCTTCTTATGTCGGAGGCTTGAGCGGCGCCTTCATACCGGTAAGTGAAGACAGGGGCATGATAGATGCAGTGAGCGCGGGAAGCCTTACGCTTGAAAAGCTGGAAGCAATGACCTGCGTATGCTCGGTGGGACTTGATATGATAGCCATTCCGGGTGATACAAAGGCATCAACCATTTCAGGCATAATCGCAGATGAGATGGCTATCGGGATGGTTAACCAGAAGACAACTGCGGTCCGTGTTATACCCGTAATAGGAAAGACGGTGGGAGATGAGGCACAGTTCGGCGGACTGCTTGGATATGCACCGATCATGCCGGTGAACGGTTACTCATGTGAAGCGTTCATTAACAGGCAGGGAAGGATCCCCGCACCGATTCACAGCTTTAAGAATTAGTTTTTCTATATTATCACGACCTGATGCTCATATTCCGAAATAAACGGCTGTCTGCCTTTTTCGCAGACAGCTTTATTATACAGTTCCGATGCGTTGATACCCTCCTTAAACATCCTGAGAGCAAGACCATGTCCATATGTATCCCAATTATCGGACAGATAATGATCGCGTAGGATCGATTCGTGATCCGCACATTTTGTTATCAAAGGAACCGATGAGCTTTGTTTCAGGGCATGCAAAAGATCGGAGGCGGACTTTCTAAAGCCCAGTATCCTTAAATAGTAGTTGTATCCGCCTGCGATGTATTCGTTCATATTATCACGTGTAATGCCAAGAAGTATATGTAAAAGAGCCCGGCTTATCCTCGTATATGCAAGGTCCTTTGATTTGATATTATTAATAAGGCCCGAAAAAGAATTGGCATGCCTGTATGTACTTTCGATCCTGCCGGCGATATTATCCGATACATCAAGATATTTTGTCAGGTTTTCGTTAAGAGTACCAAAGCATTCATGAAGCTTGTAATACAAGAGCATTGAAAAGTCATCCTCAAACATCGGAGGGTATGACTTAAGGTATTCACAAAGCGATGCATAAACACTATCGGGCATACGGTCCTTAATGCGGGTTAACTTATCAGGTGTCTTTTGACCGTCATTATTAAAACCGGGAGACGGATAAATGGCCTTCAGTTCCTCCCTTATCGAAGTAGAGGAAAGGGCACCTGCGGAAGAATCGTGATATCCGGCGCCCGATCTTTTTACCGTATGAAATGATATATCAAGTCCTAAGTGAGAGGCAGCCCTTATATAGTAAACAGCAAGCAGGTTATTAGGCTCCTTCAAAAGAATACTGGTGTTATCGCCGGAGAGGCCGATCCGGTTAACAACAGAAGCGTAACTTTGTCCGCTGGAAAGAGCTGAAAGTATTTCATTATTATCATGATTTTCAGATTCGTTAAGCATAGCGGCCGCATCGCATAAAAGATTGATGTCGCCGCATTCGGAGCCAAAGGAAATGCAGTCGCAAAGCCCTGTTTTTGCGATGAGTGAAACAGCGCCGCGGCTGAAGTATTCAATGCTGCCTGTTGAATAATACAGGGGAAGTTCAAGGACGAGATCCGCACCTGACAAAAGTGCCGCTTTAGCGCGTTCGTGTTTCGGTATTACGGCGGGAGCTCCCCGTTGGACATAATCACCGGACATGACCGTTATTAAATAGTCGGCCCCGGTTTCTTTTCGGATTTTGTCGAAATGATGTACATGACCGTTATGTAATGGATTGTACTCTGAAATTACGGCTGTTATTTTCATATCATCTGATAACCTTATCGGCGGGAAGGAGATTAAGGAGTGCAGATTCAAGGTCTGCTATCCTTATGGGCTTTGTGAGATAACCCTTAAAGCCCAGCTTAAGATACTCCTCCTCCATGCCGCTTATTGCATTTGCGGTAAGCATTATGACCGGAGTGTCGGTATTCATGCCCTGCGCGGATATGATATTAAATGTTTCAATGCCGTCTTTTACCGGCATTCTGTGGTCGAGTAGTATTAGATCATATTTGGTATGGGAACATTTTTCTATTGCTTCGTCACCGCTCATTGCAATATCAATGTTCATTTTAGTTGGCTTTAAAAGTCCGGCAGCAACCAAAAGATTGACGCGTACGTCATCTACGATCAGTACTGAAGCATCCGGAGCGGTAAAGCTTTCCTTATGCGGCTTTATTTCGGAAGACCTCGGCTTGGTGACCGGACCGACCGGTGTACGGCTCAATATCTTCTGAGGTAGTATCATTGTAAATGTGCTGCCTTCACCGGGAACACTGGTAACAAGAATATCACCGTTCATAAGTACGGCAAGTTCCTTTGTTATCGCAAGTCCGAGACCGGTACCCTGTATGGATGCATTACGCTGCTCATCAACACGCTTGAAAGAATCAAAGAGATGATCGATATCTTCGGCCTTGATACCTATGCCCGTATCGCTTACACGTATTATCAGATCGATCGTATCATTGCCTGTCTCGTCGAACGTCATTTCCATTGTGATGCCGCCTGTCATAGTATATTTGACAGCATTTGAAACAATATTAGTGAGCATACGGCTGATAAGAGCGGAATCGCCATAAAGTTTTGAGGGAAGCTCTTCATCGCACTTGATATTAAGGTACAGATCCTTTTTCTGCACTGCCTGATCAAAGAAATAATAGCAGTCGCGCAGCAGCTTATAAGGATTGTATTCGGCGGGGACTATCTCGGTTTTGCCCGCTTCGATCTTTGAAAAGTCGAGGACATCATTAATAAGACCGAGGAGTACTTCGCCGGCTTCGCTTATGTTCTGTGAATATTCCCTTACGATGCTGTCATCGGCGAGACGCAGGATCAGTTCATTCATTCCGAGGATGGAATTTAAGGGAGTGCGTATCTCATGTGACATGTTTGCAAGGAAGGTACTTTTTGCGATGTTTGCCTTGTCCGCGGCTACGCGTGCTTCCTGGATCTCGTTCATGTAGAATACGGATTCGGTCGTATCCTCTATTAAGAAGTAGCAGCCTATCGGACGTTCGTGCCTGTCGATAAGCCGGTTATACTTGACTTTATAATATTTTATGATGCTGTTTCCCGCTTCGCTTACCGCCTTTATATAGTCAGCCTCGGACCTGCCGGCACTTATCTCTTTCATGGCACTGGCTACAGGCTCGCAATCATAGTTATATGTCGGAACGTTTATGTCAAAGTTCTTGATCGCAAAGGAGTTGGCGTAAATGCAGTTGTCGCTTATATCAAAGATGATCAGTCCCTCGGTCATGTCATCCACGGCATGGGCGATGGATGAAGTCATAAGGTTCCTCGGTACAAAGGTTTTTATGCTGAAGCAGATAAGTCCTCCTGCAACGGCATAAAATATAACCGATGCATCAAGTAGAAGGGAAAGAGTCATATATATAAGATTGAGCCCTACAACCAGAAGAAGTACGGAGAGGATCAATATATATTTGATGCGGTACAGGCTGTAGCTCCTTATTATCCTTACTATGATAAAACATAATGCGGCGAGTATGAGAACATAATCAACGGCGAGATGAAAATAATAAGCGGTCCTGAATCCGGTCTGGAAGAAGACGGTCCCCGGTACTGTTTCGTTGCGGTATATATAGAAGTGATGACCGAACGCAAAATTAAGGAAGATGGAAACCGTGTCGCAAAGCATTATCACAGCCACAGGGGGCTTGAGTTTCTGCTTTATGTTTTCGTGCTCTGTATAGGATAAAACGAAACCGAAAAGATAAAAGATTATCCAGTCGATCGATGCAAAATAAATACAGTAGGAAAGGACTGCCGTCTGTTCATTGTTTGATAAAGCTATGAAAATGTTTCCGATTATGGCAAGGATGGCAAATGTCATTGCCATGCGAAGACTCCGGGCGTATTTGCCCGGGGTGATGTATAATGAGCGGATGATAAAGATTAGGCTCAGTATGGCAATAAGATAGACTGCAATATATATTATCTTTATATGCATGCCTTCCTCCGTGTATCTGTTATATATTGATTATAACGTAATAACATCGTAAAAAAAAGAGGTTTAGGGTCTCACATTCACTTGTATATAAAAGTGAATTGTAATAAACTTATAAATATATTAATCCGGAAGGAAGTGACACGAATGGCTTTTATAGACAGGATAAAGGAAAGGGCAAAGCAGGACGTTAAGAAGATCGTTATGCCCGAAAGCAATGACAGAAGGACACTTATTGCCGCACATAAGATACTTAAGGAGAACATTGCCGACATAATAATGGTCGGTAAGGAAGAAAAGATAATGGAAGGTGCGAAGTGGCTGGAGCTTGATCTGTCAAGGATATCGGTTATAGATCCCGAGGATACCGATAAGTTCGACGAGTATGCCAATACGCTTTATGAGCTGAGAAAGAACAAGGGCATGACTCTTGAAAAGGCGAGGGAAAGGCTTCTTACGGACTACCTTATGTTCGGCGTTATGATGGTTAAGATGAAGGATGCCGACGGTATGGTTGCGGGAGCATGCCATGCCACTGCGGATGTCCTGCGTCCGTCGCTGCAGGTATTAAAGACCGCGCCCGGAGTTGAACTCGTATCCGGCTTCTTCATTCTTGATGTACCCAATTGTGAGTACGGTGAGAACGGAACATTTCTGTTCGCCGACTGCGGACTTAATCAGGATCCCAATTCGGAAGAGCTCGCGGCTATAGCCAATTCATCCGCAAAGAGCTTTACAAACCTTGTAGGAGCAAAACCCATAATCGCGATGCTTTCACATTCCACCAAGGGTAGTGCCAAGCATGAACTTGTTGATAAGGTGGTTACAGCAACGCAGATCGCAAAGGATAAATATCCTTACCTTACTATAGAAGGTGAGCTTCAGACAGATGCGGCACTGGTACCGGCCGTTGCGGCTGCCAAGGCACCGGGCTCTGATATAGCGGGACATGCAAATGTTCTCATATTCCCCAACCTTGATGCGGGAAATATAGGATACAAGCTGGTAGAGAGGCTTGCAAAAGCCGAGGCATACGGTCCGATGCTTCAGGGACTTGCAAGGCCCGTAAACGATCTTTCACGCGGATGTACAGCGGATGATATTGTGGGTGTTGTAGCTCTTACGGCTGTTCAGGCACAGATATCTTAGGAATTATCAAAATATCGTTGACAAATACCGTGCATATATGTATAATCTATCAAGTGTCGAAATGATCATATCGTTACTGGGTAGCGTTTGTGATATATTTACGGTTTTGTAAGGAGGTGTAACGATGTCTATCTGTCCTAAGAATAAATCATCCAAAGGCCACAGGGATCAGAGAAGGGCTAACTGGAAGATGAGCGCTCCTGCACTCGTAAAGTGCAGCAAGTGCGGTGAACTGATGATGCCTCACAGGGTATGTAAGGCTTGCGGTTCATATAATAAAAAGGAGATCATCCCCCAGGATTGATCTTTTGATAATGCTTATTTAAAACTTCGGAGGCGATGTCTCCGAAGTTTTTTTTGTGCAGAGCACTTGGCGAGGGCTTTTCAAGCCTGGTACGAACCACTCGAACCCACTTGGCGAAGTATTGTTGAGCTTAGTGGGTTTGAGCCCTACTTGATTTTTACATAAATCTTGGTTATAGTTATTTTTGTGAAAAATCTGTATTGCTATAGGGGTGGTTTTATGGTCAATGTAGCTGTGGATGTAATGGGTGGGGATAACGCCCCTGTCGAACCCGTCAAGGGCGCCGTCAAGGCGATAGCATCCGGTAATGATATCAGGGTGTATCTTGTAGGCAGGAAGGATGTTATCGAAGGCGAACTTAATAAATACCAGTATGAAAAAGACCGGATAAAGATAGTGGATGCTACCGAGGTGATCGAAACGGGCGAGCCTCCCGTTATGGCGATCAGAAAGAAAAAGGATTCATCCATAGTCAAGGGACTTAATCTTGTAAAGGACGGAGTGTGTGATGCATTCGTTTCAGCCGGCAGTTCGGGAGCCATTCTGGTTGGCGGCCAGGTTATCGTAGGAAGGATCAAGGGAGTGGAGCGTCCGCCCCTGGCACCCGTATTTCCGACCGATAACGGGATATCGCTGCTTATCGACTGCGGGGCAAATGTTGATGCGAGGGCTTCCCATCTTGTACAGTTTGCAAAGATGGGTTCGATATATATGGAGCATGTTCTCGGTGTCAGGAATCCCAAGGTCGGTATCCTTAATATAGGTACGGAAGAGGAAAAGGGCAATATGCTGGTAAAGGAAGCCTATCCTCTGTTAAAGAACTGCCCGGATATCAATTTTATAGGAAGTGTTGAAGCAAGGGAGATCCCAAAAGGCAGCGCTGATGTTGTTGTGTGCGAAGCTTTTGCGGGCAATGTTGCGCTTAAGATGTATGAGGGTGTGGGATCAACCATGATAGGTGCTCTTAAGGAGACGTTCACGACGTCATTCTTAACAAAACTTGCATATCTTCTGGTAAAGCCCACGCTTAAGAAGACACTTAAAAGGTTTGATGCGACCGAGTACGGCGGGGCACCTCTTTTAGGGCTTAAGGGCCTTGTCGTTAAGACTCACGGCAATGCAACGCATAAGGAGATATCAACATCCATCATTCAGTGCGTGACCTTTAAGGAACAGGAGATAAACAAGAAGATAAACGAGACAATAAATATGCTCGATAATTAGTACAGTTATCGGAGGGTTTACTATGGAACTGGAGAAGCTTAAAAAGATAATCGCCGAGGTACTTAACGTTGACGAAAACGAGATCAGTGAAGACACAAGGTTCACCGATGATCTCGGGGCGGATTCACTTGATGTGTTTCAGATAATTATGGGTATCGAAGAAACCTTTGATGTGGAGATCTCAAATGAGGATGCGGAGAAGATAGTAACCGTCGGGGATGTCGTGGAGCAGATCAGAAACGCATTAAGTTAAGCATTAAAAAAATGTGCTTGCAGCACATTTTTTTATTGGAGAGGAACCAATGAACAATACCGACGGTTACTTAAAGCTGCAGGAGCTTATAGGACATGAGTATAATGACAGCAGTCTTTTGATACGTGCCCTGACACACAGCTCTTACAGGAATGAAAAGCACAACGCGGATGATTACGAACGCCTGGAGTTTTTGGGAGATGCCGTGCTTGAGCTTACCGTAAGTGAATTTTTATATAATGACAATCCCGGCATGCGCGAAGGTGACATGACCAAGATGAGGGCAGCCCTTGTCTGCGAACCGACACTTGCATATTGCGCACGGGAGTTAAAACTTAACGATTTCATCCTGCTCGGAAGGGGCGAGGAAAAGACAGGAGGCAGGGGCCGGGAATCGATAATCTCGGATGTGTTTGAAGCTATTATAGGATCGCTGTATCTTGACGGCGGGCTTGAGACCGCCAGGGCATTTGTGGAAAGATATGTGCTGACGGATTACAGGAATAAGATAGAATTTAAGGATTCAAAGACCACTCTTCAGGAGTACGTTCAGGACAAGGGTTATGAAATGGAATACGTATTAAGCGGTGAGGCCGGGCCTGACCACAATAAGAAGTATTCGGTGGATGTCCTGATAAACGGAAAGGTTTTGGGAAGCGGGTCCGGGAGCAGCAAAAAGAGGGCTGAGCAGAACGCGGCTTACGAAGCCCTTAAACGATATAACAGAAGTTAGGAACGGAGCAGGTTATGTATTTAAAAAGTGTTGAAATACACGGATTCAAATCATTTGCAAATAAGCTTACATTTAACTTCCATAACGGTATAACCGCGATAGTGGGACCTAACGGAAGCGGAAAGAGTAATGTAGCTGATGCGGTAAGGTGGGTACTGGGTGAACAGAGCGCGAAGCAGCTTCGCGGCTCCAACATGCAGGACGTTATCTTTTCCGGTACCGAGATGCGTAAGCCGATGGGTTACGCATATGTGGCTATAACACTTGACAATTCGGATCATAAGTTAAGCGTCGATTTTGAAGAAGTGACTGTTTCAAGGCGGGTTTACCGGTCGGGTGAGAGCGAATACCTTATTAACGGAACCCCCTGCCGTTTAAAAGACGTATACGAAATGTTTTATGATACCGGTATCGGTAAGGAGGGTTACTCGATCATCGGTCAGGGTCAGATTGACAGGATCTTAAGCGGTAAACCCGAGGAACGCAGGGAACTGTTTGACGAAGCCGCCGGTATAGTTAAGTTCAAAAAGCGTAAGGCGACCGCTCTTAAAAAGCTTGCGGACGAACAGGCAAACCTTGTAAGGGTAAACGATATACTTGCGGAGAAGGAAAAAAGAGTTGGCCCGCTCGAAGAACAGAGCAGGGTCGCAAAGGAGTACTTAAGCAGGAAGGAGCAGCTTAAGGCACTTGACGTAAATCTGTTTTTAATGGATTCGGATAAGGCGGCATCATCTCTTAATGAGCTTGATGAAAAACTTAAAATAGCGGGAGCCGACCTTGAAGACAACAATCAGAAGTACAGTGACCTAAAAGAGGAATTCACACGTGTCGAGGAGGAGCTTGGTGCCCTTGATACTCAGATAGAACAGATGCGTTCCCGTCTGTCGGAGGGCGCTGTAATGAAGGAGCGTCTTGAGAGTCAGATAAACATAAACAAGGAGAAGATAAATTCCGCAAAAAGCAACAGGGAGCATTACGAAGAGCAGCGGGAATCCTTAAGCGAAAGGCTCAAGGCACAGACCGAGGAAAAGGGTGCGTTCGACGTCAAAAAGGATGCGATCGATGCAAGCTTAAAAGAGCTTATCGGTGTACGTGATGAAGCAAGAAAAGAATTAAACGAAGTTCATGCAAAGATAGAGGAACTTAATAAAGGGATAGAATCAAACAAAAATACCATCATAGGCATGCTTAATGAGCGGGCGGCCATCAAAGCGGATCTCACACGTTTCGATACCATGCTCGAGCAGGCCAAGATACACCGGGCCGAAGTCCAGAGCAGGCTCCTTCGGGTAAAATCCGAGGAAAAGGAGCAGGAGGATGAATTAAAAAGGCTTAATGATGAATTAAATGAGATATGCGCGGGCATATTAAAGACAGATCAGGAACGCGAGGTAATGGAGGAACAGCTTGCCGAGTTTAAGTCAAACTTGGAGGAGAGTGACCGTAAGCTTTCCGATGCCCAGATAGCATATCATAAGGAAAAATCACGCCTCGATACGATGAAGAACTTGGCCGAACGTTATGACGGCTACGGGAGCAGTATTAAGAGGGTGATGGAACAGAAGGAAAAGAATAAGGGCATCCTTGGCGTTGTGGCGGATATCATCACTGTTGACCGCGAATATGAGACCGCAATAGAAACCGCACTCGGAGGAAACATCCAGAATATAGTGACGGAAAATGAAGAAGTCGCCAAAAAGATGATAAGGATGCTTAAGGAGACCAAAGGCGGCCGGGCGACTTTTATGCCCCTTACCAGCGTTAAGGACAGGGGTGATTTTAACAAAAGTGAAGTGCGTGACGAGAAGGGCTTCATAGGCATGGCATCGGAACTTGTTCATGCCGATAAGAAGTATTCCGATGTGGTGGGTCAGCTGCTCGGTGCGATCGTTGTTGCGGATCATGTTGACAATGCCCTTAAGATGGCAAAGAAATATAACTACCTTTTAAGGATAGTGACTCTTGAAGGAGAATACCTTACGCCCGGAGGAGCACTGGCCGGAGGAGCGTTCAAGAATGGAAGCAATCTTCTCGGAAGGAAGAGGGAGATAGAGGAGCTTGAGGAGTCCGTAAAGAAATCTCTTAAAAAGATCGAAGAGATCATGGACGGAATCGAAAACACCAAGGAAAAAAGAAGGGAAGTAAGAAAGAAGATAGAAGAGCTTCAGGAAAGCCTTCAGGAGCAGTACATAAAGCAGAACACCGCACAGATGAGTGTTGACCGTGCAATGGAGATAAAGAACGAGACAATGAACGGTTATATCGCGCTTGAAAATGATAACCGTGATGTTGAACAGCAGGTTAACGAGATCAACAACAGCAAGGAAGAGATCACACTTAAGTTAAGCGAATCCGAAAAGAGCGAGAAGGAACTGGAGGAGCTCATCGGTGTTTACGGAAAAGAGCTTGACGGATTAAGGGATAAGGAATCGGCCCATGTATTAAATGTAACTGACATTGATCTTAAGGTGACGTCGCTTGAAAGGGACCTTGAACATGCCTCTTCCGACGTGACAAGGGCACAGCAGGAGATAGACAGGATAAATGCGGAGATTGCAGAGGTCGATGTCAAGATAAAGGCGGAAGAACAGGAAATAGAATTCCAGAACAATAACATACTGGAGATCGAAAAAACTCTTGCCGCTTCATCGGACAGCAAGGACAGTGATGAGGAAGCTGTAAAGAAAGCAGTGGAACAGAAGGAGGAACTGACACGTAAGCAGAAGACCTTCTTTGAGTCCACTGAGGAACTTAACAAACGCATAAACGGACTTGAGAAGGAAGTGATGCGCCTTACCAATCAGAAAGAGCGTATTGACGAGGAACAGGAAAAGCGCATCGGATATATGTGGAATGAATATGAGATAACCTTAAGCGCCGCCGCAAAGATGAGAAACGAAGAGTACACCGATGCGGCTGCCATGAGGAAGACGATACGGGAGCTCAGGGAAGCGATAAAGGGGCTCGGGGATGTCAATGTAAATGCCATTGAAGAATTCAAAACACTTATGGAGGAGTACGAATTCTTAAAGGGACAGCATGACGATCTGGTTGAAGCCGAGAAGACTCTTGAGGGCATAGTGGCTGAGCTTGACGAGGCAATGCGTACACAGTTCACCGAGAAGTTTAAGGATATCGAGAAAGAGTTTGACAAGGTATTCAAGGAAATGTTCGGCGGAGGAAAGGGAAGCCTTAAGCTTCAGGAGGACGAGGATATCCTTGAAGCCGGCATAAGCATTGTGGCGCAGCCGCCCGGTAAAAAGCTTCAGAACATGATGCAGCTTTCCGGGGGTGAAAAGTCACTCACCGCAATAGCGCTCCTGTTTGCCATCCAGAACCTGAAGCCGTCTCCGTTCTGTCTGCTCGACGAGATCGAGGCTGCGCTTGACGAATCTAACGTCGGAAGGTTTGCGGGCTACCTTAACAAGCTTACAAAGCATACGCAGTTTATAGTCATAACACACAGACGCGGTACGATGGAACATGCAGACAGGCTTTACGGCATCACCATGCAGGAGAAGGGTGTATCCACACTTGTATCGGTAAGCCTTATTGATAAAGATCTTGACGACTGATCTTACGGAGGACATATGGGATTATTTGATAAGCTGAAGAACGGCCTCGCAAAGACGAGGGATAATATAGCAAAAAGCTTCGACAATGTATTTACTCCGTGCGAGATAGACGACGATTTTTATGATGAGATCGAAGAGCTTCTTATAATGAGTGATGTCGGAGTGAACACCACAGGAGTGATCCTTGATGAGTTTAAGGAAAAAGTGAAGTCGGAGCACTTAAAAACCACCGATGAAAGCCGGAAGTTCCTGATGGATTCGATCAAGGAGCAGATGACCCTTGATGAGACTGCTTATGATTTTGAAAAAGGTAAGGCCGTCATCCTTGTCATAGGAGTTAACGGAGTCGGAAAAACCACGAGCATCGGTAAGCTTGCTGCCATATATAAGAAGGAAGGAAAGAAGGTAATGATGGCAGCGGCGGATACATTCAGGGCAGCTGCCGGAGAACAGCTCTCGGAATGGGCAAACAGAGCCGGAGTCGATATAGTAAGGGGAAGCGAAGGCCAGGATCCCGCATCGGTAGTTTTCGATGCCCTGCGTTCGGCCAAGGCAAAGAATACCGATATGCTGATATGCGATACGGCGGGAAGGCTCCATAATAAGAAAAACCTTATGGAGGAGCTTAAAAAGATACACAGGATAATCGACAAGGAATACCCCGAAGCTTTACGGGAAACCCTGGTAGTAATAGACGGGACCACAGGTCAGAACGGACTCATACAGGCGAGGGAATTTCATGAGGCCGCCGATGCCACCGGAATAATTATGACAAAGCTTGACGGTACGGCAAAGGGCGGGATAGCGATCGCAGTACAGAGTGAGCTTAACATCCCCGTTAAGTTCATAGGTGTAGGCGAAGGACTTGATGATCTTCAGCGGTTTGATCCCGATGCATTTGTGGAAGCGCTGTTTGCTTCCGATAACAAGGATCCGGAAGACGAGGCTGCTGATGATATGACTTTAGATGCGGAGGATGAAGATGTTAACACTTGAGAAATTTGAGGAAGCGAGCGAACTTGTAAAAAAAGTCACACTTGAGACAAAGCTTGTTTACAGCAGTTACTTAAGCAGGCTTACAGGAAACAAGGTATATTTAAAGCCCGAGAACATGCAGATGACCGGCGCATATAAGTTAAGGGGTGCATATTATAAGATGAGCACCTTAAGCGAAGACGAAAGGTCGCGCGGCATCATTACAGCCTCTGCCGGTAATCATGCCCAGGGCGTTGCCTATGCGGCAAAGGAGTACGGATGCAAGGCTGTCATCGTAATGCCGACCACAACTCCCCTTATTAAGGTAAACAGGACCAAGAATTACGGTGCCCAGGTCATATTGTTCGGAGATGTTTATGACGAAGCCTGCACTGAGGCTCTGCGCCTTGCAAAGGAAAACGGCTATACCTTCATCCATCCGTTCGACGATCCCGCGGTAGCCACGGGGCAGGGAACCATCGCGATGGAGATATTCAAGGAACTTCCGCTTGTTGATTACATACTTGTACCGATCGGAGGAGGCGGACTGGCAGCAGGCGTATCCACACTTGCAAAGCTTATGAATCCCAAGATAAAGGTTATAGGCGTTGAGCCCGCAGGGGCTGCGTGTATGAAGGCGTCTATAGAGGCGGGCAAGGTTGTGACTCTTGACGGTGTTAATACAATAGCCGACGGTACTGCCGTAAAAACTCCGGGCGCAAAGATCTTCCCTTATGTACAGAAGAATCTCGATGATATCATTACTGTTCCCGATGAGGATATAATAGTCTCCTTCCTTGATATGGTAGAGAATCACAAGATGGTGGTCGAAAACTCGGGACTGCTGACTGTGGCCGCTCTAAAGCAGCTTAAAGATAAAGGGAAAAAGATAGTATCGATATTAAGCGGAGGAAACATGGATGTTATAACCATGTCTTCGGTTGTTCAGCAGGGACTTATAATGCGTGACAGGATATTTACCGTATCGGTACTGCTTCCCGATAAGCCGGGAGAGCTCTCGAGGGTGGCCGCTCTTATTGCGGAGCAGAACGGAAATGTAATAAAGCTCGAACACAACCAGTTCGTATCGACAAACCGAAATGCCGCAGTTGAACTCAGGATAACGCTTGAAGCTTTCGGTACCGAGCATAAGAAGCAGATAATAGATGCGCTTACCGACGGTAAATATCTTCCCAAGATCGTGCGCACGAGTATATAGGATTTCGATGATATAAAGGTAATATTTGATAAAAAGAAGGGGTGTCAAGAAAAAATACTTGACACCCCTTTTCTGTTTGTGTATATTAGTCCATGTGTGTAAGGAGCGGTGGTATGGAACGTATTGTTGAGCAGAACCTGTTATATGATTTTTACGGCGAGCTTCTTACCGAGCACCAGCGGCGCATTTATGAAAGCGCGGTATATGAGGACCTGTCTTTAAAGGAACTGTCGGATGAATACGGTATCACAAGGCAGGGAGTGCATGATCTCATAAAACGGTGCGACAAGATACTTCAGGGCTATGAGGACAGGCTTCACATGATCGCAAGGTTTGAAAGTGTGAAGGAACTGGTCGGAAGGATAGATGCACTGGCAGGTGATAATAAGCCGGACAGCGGTGATAAGATCCGCAGCCTGTGCAGGGAACTTATGGAGACACTGTAGATGGCATTTGAGAGCCTTACCGAGAAACTGCAGAATGTATTCAAGGGACTAAGGAGCAAGGGGCGTCTTACCGAGGAAGACGTTAAGGCGGCGCTTAAGGAAGTAAAGCTTGCCCTGCTTGAGGCGGATGTCAATTTCAGGGTAGTAAAACAGTTCGTAAAGTCCGTTGAGGAGAGGGCTGTCGGACAGGATGTAATGAACGGCTTAAACCCCGGGCAGATGGTCATAAAGATCGTCAATGAGGAAATGATCGCCCTTATGGGAAGTGAGACGACGGAGCTCACACTCCAGCCGGGTAAGGCTGTGACCGTTATCATGATGTGCGGCCTCCAGGGTGCAGGTAAGACGACCACTGCGGCAAAGATCGCCGGTAAGCTTAAGCTTAAGGGTAAAAAGTGTCTTTTAGTAGCGGCGGATGTTTACAGGCCCGCAGCCATTAAACAGCTCGAACTCAATGCCGGCAAGCAGGAGGTTGACTTTTTTTCGATAGGCGATAAACACTCGCCTGTTGATATCTGTAAAGCGGCGATCGAACATGCCGGAAAAAACGGACATAACATAGTACTGATAGATACAGCCGGCCGTCTCCAGATAGATGAGGAGATGATGCAGGAGCTTCAGGATATAAAGGAGAGTGTAAGCGTAAACCAGACACTCCTTGTGGTCGACGCGATGACGGGTCAGGAAGCAGTCAACGTGGCAAGCGCATTCAATGAGCAGATCGGCGTCGACGGAGTTATCCTTTCAAAGATGGATTCGGATGCGCGAGGCGGAGCCGCCCTTTCGATAAAGGCCGTGACCGGCAAGCCGATACTGTTTGTCGGCATGGGTGAAAAGCTGTCGGATCTTGAACAGTTCTATCCCGACAGAATGGCGAGCCGTATCCTCGGAATGGGCGATGTGCTGATTCTTATAGAAAAGGCACAGGAAAACCTTGATATCGACGAGGATAAAGAGAAGGAGATTTCCCGCAAGCTTAAAAAGGGAAAATTCGATTTTGAAGATTACCTTGAAAGCATGAACCAGATGAAGAAGATGGGCGGACTCTCAAGTGTTCTTAATATGATGCCGGGACTTGGCATGGGTATTAAAACCCAGGAGATCGAAAATGCCATTGACGAGAAGAAGATGGCACGGACCGAAGCGATCGTCCTTTCTATGACAAAGAAGGAAAGGCAGAACCCGGATATACTGAATCCTTCACGTAAGCACAGGATAGCCAAGGGAGCAGGTGTAGACATTTCCGAGGTTAACAGGCTTGTCAAGCAGTTTGAGCAGTCAAGAAAGATGATGAAACAGCTGCCGGGAATGATGAACGGAATGGGTAAAAAGGGAAAGTTCAGAATGCCCTTTTAGATAAATAATAATTTAACGGAGGTGAAAAAATGGCAGTAAAGATCAGGTTAAGAAGAATGGGACAGAAGAAGGCACCTTACTATAGAATCATAGTTGCTGATGCTAGGTCCCCTCGTGACGGAAGGTTCATCGAGGAGATCGGAACCTATGATCCCAGTACTGAGCCCAGCACAGTCAAGGTCAATGAAGAATTGGCTAAAAAGTGGCTGGCAAACGGTGCACAGCCTACCGAGGTCGTAAGCAGGATATTTAAGAATGCCGGAATATCAAAGTAATCTCGGAGGTAGATCATGAAAGAGTTGGTAGAAGTAATCGCTAAGTCTCTTGTCGAGAAGCCGGATGAGGTTACGGTCACTCAAAAGGAGGATTCGAACTCGATCGTTGTTGAGCTCAAGGTTGCGCAGTCCGATATGGGCAAGGTGATCGGAAAGCAGGGCAGGATCGCGAAGGCTTTAAGGACAGTCGTAAAAGCGGCATCGATGAAGGAAAGCCGGAAAGTAATTGTGGATATTGTTGATACCGCGCAGGAATAGTCTGAAGGGTCACGGGTTTAATCCCGTGACCTTTTTTTCTTTAAATCACATCCAATAAATGTTATAGTATAAGTGATGGTCTGTTTTAAGGGGATGGATATGGAAGATAAGCTTCAGGTCGGGATACTCAGTTCGACACACGGTGTCCACGGGGAGATGAAAGTATTTCCGACAACAGATGATGCAAAGAGGTTTAAAAAACTTAAAAACGTGCTTTTGGACAGCGGCAGCGGATTCATCGATCTTACGATCGAAGGGGTTAAGTTTTTTAAGCAGTTTGTGATAGTCAAGTTTAAAGATTATGACAGTATAAATGATATTGAAAAATACAAGGGCAGGAGTATCTATGTGACAAGGGAAAATGCCGTTAAGCTAAGTGCCGATGAATACTTTATCGCCGATCTTATCGGGATGGAAGTTGTTGATGAAGAAGGAGGCAGGATAGGTGAGCTTAAGGATGTCATGGAAACCGGTGCCAATGATGTTTATGTTATAAAACGCGATGAAGGGGATGAACTGCTCCTTCCTGCCATTAAGCAGTGCATTCTGTCGGTAGATACGGCAGACAACGTTATGAAGGTACATGTGCTTAAAGGGCTGTAAGCGAGAGGATATGTTGTTATGGATGATAAAAGGATGACGATCGCGGTAATGATGCGCGATGTAAATTCCGATTTTTCGGAGGCGATGTACAGCGGAATGTATGATACTGCCAGGGAAGAGAACATAAACCTGGTGTATCTTCTCGGGCCGCAGTCCCCCGGAGAGGAGATGTATTATACGGGTGACGATATAGACAGCGAGTATGTCGACCAGCTGGATTCTGTGTTTGATTATGCGGAACTTATTAAGCCCGATTCTCTTATCATAGTCAGCGGATCAATGAAACGCTCGAGGATCCTTCCGGATATCAATGCACTTACCGAACGCTACAGGGACATTCCCATGCTGGTGCTTGAGACGGTTCCCGGAAAACCGTCCATAGCATATCAGGTTGCAGACAGCTATCAGGCGATGTGCGAATGCGTCGAGCATCTTATAGTGGATCACGGATGTACATTCCTCGTATATGTTTCGGGTGACCCGGAAGAATATGATTTCAAGGAAAGGCTGCGTGCCTTCAAGGATACCATGAACGCGCACGCACTCACATATACGTCTGACCAGATCGTCATCTGCGATTCGATAGATAACGAAGAGCGCAGGATCAATGCGGTCTTTGATGATTTTCCGTACATGGATGCGCTTGTCTGCAGCTGTGATTCTTATGCAAGGATCGTTTACAGGGCATGCAACAAGAGGGGTATAGTCATCGGCAAGGATCTTGCGGTGACAGGGTTTGATGACCTTGGGCTTTCACATCCGATGACTCCGGGACTTACGGGCGTAATGTATGACAGCTACGGCTTCGGGAGCGAGGCGGTAAAGAAGGCCATTAAGATAGCAAAGGGCTTAAAGATAGGCGGTTCAAAAATACCATGTAAAATGGTAAAACGCAGTTCATGCGGATGTGTAAACAAAAGGACTCCGGGCCGTATAAAGAATGTTCCCGGCAAAACCGATGGCACCGTATTGGCTAAGGTTAAGGGTTATCTCGATAAAAACACGACGGCTGCCGTTAATGATATTTTTTCTTTCCTTCCGTATGAAAGTGAGAAGTTCGAGTTCGCGAGGGCTTATTCCGAAATGTTTACGTTTATCCTTTCAAGGCTGACAACGCCGTATGAGGATATTGACGATACGATCGCTGCTGTTGCCGATCATATTATGCGGCTGACTGAGTTTAAGTATATTTCAAACAGGATGGTGACAGAGAAGACCACCATGATACTTGAAGACATTATGTATATGATCCCGCACGGAAGGGAAAGGGCTAAGCTTACATCCATAATGATAGATGCGATGAAGCATCTTAAAGAGGCTGAGATCGCACATATGCGTGATGTCGGAAACCAGAGGAAGGAACAGCTGTGGTTCATCCCCCTGTTTACGAAGGATCTTCTGGAGACGAATAAAACCGAAGTTGATGTTATCACGTATATAATGCGGAGGCTTCGCGGAATGAATGTTGCCTCGGCGCATATATTTATCTTCCACAAGCCGGTCGTATACAGGGCGGGCCAGCTTCCGCCGAAGCCCGCATCCATACATTACGCCGGACGTTTTGATAAAAACGGCCTTAATGTTTATCTTAGGCAGAACGGAATAAATATTGACACGGAAAACGGTATAAGTTCGGTCCTTGATTCGTCTGAGCTTGCCAATTATTCCGCATTTGTCATATGTTCGGGCAACAGGCAGTACGGTATCATCTTATATGAGATCGATAAAAAAGATATATTCTTTGCCATGATGTGTACCCTGCAGATCGGCGCTCTGTTTAATTTCAGGGATATGAGTTATATGGCGCAGGATGCGATCGAGCAGCTTAAGGAGACGGAAAACGTACTTGATTATGTTTCGGAGCGGGACGATCTTACAGGTATACTTAACGGCTGCGGATTTGTAAAGCGCCTTGCTTCGATCATTTCAAAGAATGCCGGACGGAAAGCTTATATCATACTCGCCGATGTGAGCTATTTAAGCAAGATCAACGGACAGTACGGTCATGAAGCGGGCGACAGGGCTTTAAAAGCAGTGGCATGCGAACTCAGTACCGTTATGGGAGAGGAAAATCCCGTCGGGCGCATAGGTGACGATGAATTTATTTCCGTGATACTTTGCGATAAATATGATATGATTGAGAATATAAGGAATTCGGTCAACGGAAGGCTTGAGAAATACAACGGATCTTCCGTGGATCCTTTTGATGTTGAAATGTCTCTCGAAGCATATGAATTCATATGCGATAAGGGATCTGATATATCGGGGCTTATAGGTTCGGCGGTACGGGCCGTGGAACCGCGTTTAACCCCCAAAGGAAGCCTGCGCATCAAAGACGAAAAAGGCTAACGGAGTGTAAAATGCGTATTATTAATTTCGATATATGTGCGATAGTGCTGGCGCTTACCGTGCTTTTGTACCTGGTTATACGCAGGTATACAAAGGGACGTACCAACCGCCTCATACTGCTTATCGCGGCATTGGTGATCATATCGGGTCTTTTGGATGTATATGACAGCCTGTTCGGTACTTATGTCGAACAGCTTCCGTCAAATGCGACGGTTCAGTTTGTTTCAAATACCTTTTTTTATCTGATAAGGAACCTTACTACTCCCGCATATCTTTTGTTCCTGTATTCGTATTTCGGGGTGTGGTATCTTTTAAAAAACAAGGGCATTCATTTCTGGGTTGTGGTTGTTCCTTATACGGTAATGACGATCGGTATGATCGTTAACTGTTTCCATCCCCTAATATTTTATGTTGATGCCGGGGGCGTATATCACAGGGGCCCCGCCATCGTAATAATCTATGTTATAGCGGCAATTTATTTAACAGTCATCTTTTCGATCACCATACATTACAGAAATACGGTACGCAAGGCGGAATTCCTGATGCTGCTTTCGTTTGGCGTATTTAATATGATCGCAGTTATTGCCCAGCGTATCAAGCCCGAAATGAGGGTTGAGGTACTTGCCCTTGCACTTACCATATTCATGACGGCAACTGCCATACAGCGTCCTGAAGAAGTTGTTGATGCCGTTGTGGGCACTTTGAGCCAGAACGGATTCTTCATTGACATGCGGCGGGCATACGCTGTAGGACGTCCTACAAACTTACTCCTTGTCAAGATAACCAATCATAGAGCCTTAAGGCTTAACCTTGGACTTGAAATCTACAATGCAGCCCTGCAGAGGACGGGGGCCAAGTTTATCCAGATGGGAAAGATAATCAACCTCTACACCGATGTTTACTACAACGGAAGGGGTGTTTTTGCGATAGTTACGGAAGCGGACAAGTATGATCAGACACTCGATATGGGACGGCTTGTTGTTTCGTATATGAAGGAAAGCTTTACGATAAACAACCTTGAGATACGTCTTGATGCCAAGGTGTGTCTTGCAAGGACCCCCAATGATATCCAGTCGTACAGTTCGCTGATGAGTTTTGTTAACATGTTCCACAGGACGATCCCCCCGATGGACAAGATCATCATCCTGTCCGAGATCCTTGATTCCCAGGATTACAGGATGAAGAGCGAGATAGATAATATAATAAAGAGAGGCATAGAAGAGAACAGTTTCCGCATGTTCTATCAGCCGATATATTCGGTTAAAGATGATAAGTTCGTTTCGGGAGAAGCACTCATAAGGCTGTTTGACGAGGAGTACGGATATATATCCCCCGCATTGTTCATACCTGCGGCAGAGAACAGCGGCGCCATACATGATATAGGTGATTTTGTCCTGGAGGATGTTATAAGGTTTATACGCAGGGGTGATTTTGCCGGAAGCGGACTTAAGTATATCGAGATAAACCTTTCGGTAGCGCAGTGCATCGAGCCGGGGCTCACCGACAAGATAAAAGGCCTTGCCGATAAATACAGTGTAAAGCCATCGCAGATAAACCTTGAGATAACCGAGACGGCTGCTGATTATGATCCGAAGATCACTGATGAAAACATCTTCAGGCTCTGGAATATGGGATATAAGTTTTCGCTTGATGATTACGGTACCGGATATTCTAATATCAAGAGGGTCGTATCGCTTCCGTTTGACATAGTCAAGTTTGACAAGAGCTTTGTTGATGAGATGGACGATCCAAAGATGTGGATAGCCATTGTAAATACCGTGAACATGTTAAAGAGGATGAACAAGAAGATACTGGTCGAGGGTGTCGAGGATAAGCGCACGCTTGACCGCTTCATAGATCTTGGCTGTGATTATATACAGGGCTTCTATTTTTCCAAGCCCCTTGAACAGGCCGAATTCATTAAATTCGTAAACGAGCATAATTCCGGGAGGGTATCGCATCTATGATAGTGTATTATGACATATGTGCCATCCTTATCATATCGCTGGTTTTGTTATCCTGCCTGTTAAAGAAGATGTACCACGGAAGGACCAACGGATTGTTTTATCTGCTCCTTTTTATGATGATGGCTTCTTCCGTTTCGGATTTTTTCGGGGCTTATATTCAGAACCAGGGTGTTACAGGTGAGGTTAGCAGGACCACTGAATACATGTGGCAGTATATATATTTCGGAACCCACAACCTGATCCTTCCGGTATATCTGCCGTTTATCTTTTCGAACATCGGTATGTGGCATGAGTTTGTACGTAACAAGCTCTTAAAGAGACTGTGGATAGCCGGGATGGTGGTAAATGCGGTCGTACTTCTTTCGAATGTCGCATATCCGTGGGTGTTTTACGTTACAGAGAATGCGGAGTACCAGCGCCGGTCCGGAATCATCATATTCTACATTATCGCTGTCTCATATATGATATATGAGATCGGTATACTTCATAAATTCAGGGCCATAATAAAGCGTGACAAGCTTATCGTAATGGTCCTTCTGTTCCCTATATCGGCACTGGGTATAGGTATTCAGGCGGTGCTTCCCAATCATCTTATTGAGATGTTCATGATATCCATCGCGTTACTTTTGTTCAGCCTTATCATAAGGCGCGAGGAGGAACTGCTGGATCCCGTGACCGGAGCGCGCAAATACAGTGCGGCACATGAGCATGTCAAAAAAGTACTGTCAACGGGAATACCTACCAATATACTGCTCATCAAGTTCGTTAACTACATGAATATCAGGATGTACTTGGGGCAGGAGCAGCTTAATGATTTCTTAAAGGAGCAGTCCGAGATATTAAGGCAGCTTGCAAGACAGTCATCGGTGGGAGACGAACTGTACTATCTTGATGACGGACTGTTCGCTCTTATAAGTGAAACGGGCGATTATGACAGTATGAGGCTTTATGCACAGAAGATAAGGGATCATTTTCTCGATAAGATCATGCATAAGAACTTTTCGGTCCTTGCCGACGTACGTCTGTGCATTTTGGGATGTCCGGAGGACATTGATAATTACAATACACTCTATACCTTCTGCAGCTCGTTCCATATGATCCTTCCGGAAACCAAGGAAGTAATGCATTATCCCGACTACGTAAACGAGAGGGATTTCAAGATCAAGAGCCAGCTTGACGATATCATCGACCGTGCGATAAAGAGCAGGAGCTTTGAGATGTATTATCAGCCGATCTATTCGATAACCGAGAAGAGGTTTGTTGCGGCTGAGGCCTTTGTCAGGATGAGAGATGAGGTTTACGGCATGATATCGCCGGGACTTTTTATAACTGCGGCTGAGATAAGCGGTGCCATACATACGATAGGTGATTTTATCCTGGATGACGTTTGCCGCTTTATATCCATGAACGACTTTATAGGTCTGGGTCTTGAGTGTATTGAAGTTAACATGTCAACTTCCCAGTGTATTGAGATGAACCTTGTCGAAAAGGTTGAAAGGCTTCTTAAAAAGTACAAGCTCAATCCCTCCATGTTAAGTCTTGAGATCACGGAATCGGCTGTTGATTTCGATCCTGACGTGGTTGATCAGAACATAAACAGGCTGAGCGATATAGGTGTCCGTTTTTCACTGGATGATTACGGGACGGGTTATTCAAATGTAAGACGTGTTACAACGCTTCCCGTAGAGATAGTGAAGCTTGATAAGACGTTTGTTGACGGAATAGATGATCCCCAGATGTGCATCATGGTACAGGAAACTATAAAGATGCTTAAGCAGATGGGTAAGAAGGTGCTGGTCGAGGGTGTTGAGGAGGAAAAGGTCGTTCAGAAATTCACCGATCTCGGTGCCGATTATATCCAGGGCTGTGAATATCTGCAGGGTTATTATTTCTGCCGGCCGCTGCCTGAGAGGAGCTTTATCGAATTCATGCAGAAGCAGGTGCAACGTTGAGACATCTTCTTAAGTATCTTAAATCATATAAAAGAGAATGCGTTCTTGCACCGTTGTTTAAGATGCTTGAAGCTGTCTTTGAACTCTTCGTTCCGCTTGTTGTCGCAAGCATAATAGACAAGGGTATTGCAGGCGGCGATAAGGCACATGTCATTAAGTGCTGCGTGGTCATGATAACACTTGGAGCCGTGGGACTTATAAGTGCGGTGAGTGCTCAGTATATGGCGGCCAGGGCCGCTGTCGGATTTGCCACCGGCTTAAGGCATGATCTGTTTAAGCACATCATCAGCCTGTCATATAAAAACATCGATGAGCTTGGCGCTTCCACAATGATAACCAGGATGACAAATGATGTTAACCAGGCGCAGACAGGAGTAAATATGTTCCTGCGTCTTTTTTTGCGTTCACCGTTTATCGTTTTCGGAGCGATGATAATGGCGTTTACTATAAATGTGCGTGCGGCACTGATCTTCGTCGTAGTGATCGCAGTACTTTTTGCCGTGGTCGGAGCGGTCATGTATTTTAACATCCCCCTTCTTAAAACGGTACAGGAAAAGCTTGACAGGATAACCCTGCTGACTCGTGAAAACCTTACGGGTGCTAGGGTCATAAGGGCATTCACACTTGAAGAAAGTGAGATAAAGGGATATGGCAGTGCAAATGATGAACTGTACAGCCGCCAGCAGAAGGCGGGACATCTTTCGGCACTCCTTAATCCCGCTACATTTGTTATCATCAACCTTGCGATAGTTGTGCTCATCTATACCGGGGCCGTCAAGGTGGATGCAGGCATACTTACCAAAGGACAGGTAGTCGCACTGTATAATTATATGTCACAGATACTTGTCGAACTTATAAAGCTTGCCAATCTTATCGTACTGCTTAATAAGGCTGCCGCAAGCTCTGACAGGATATATGAGGTATTTAAGATAACCCCGGCAATAGAAGAAGGAGGCAGGAGCGCAGGTGATAAGCCTCAGGATGCTTCCGCAGAGAGCGTAGGATTCTATCATGTGGGACTTAAGTACAGTGAGACCGGAGACGAAGCTCTTACCGATATAAATCTGTCTGTTAAGAAGGGAGAGACCATTGGGATAATAGGCGGCACAGGTTCGGGTAAATCATCGGTGGTAAATCTTATCCCGCGCTTTTATGACGTGACTTCCGGATGCGTGAAGGTGTTCGGAAAGGATGTAAGGGATTATGACGTTAAGGAATTAAGGAATATGATCGGCGTGGTACCCCAGAAGGCAGTTCTGTTTGAGGGAAGCATAGCCGAAAATTTAAGGCTGGGTAATGAGGAAGCCGGTGATGAAGAGCTTAATGAGGCTGTAAGGCTTGCCGTATGCGAGGATGTCGTAAAGCTAAAGGGAGGTCTTGACGGCATGATAGAGCCCGGGGGGAAAAACTTATCCGGTGGCCAGAAACAGAGGCTCACTATAGCAAGGGCTCTTGTGCGAAAGCCCGGGATACTGATACTTGATGATTCTGCATCGGCTCTTGATAACATGACTGACCTTAAACTGAGGAAGGGAATCGGCGGACTTGATTACGATCCTACCGTGTTCATTGTTTCTCAGCGTACTTCTTCTGTACAGAATGCAGACAGGATAGTAGTGTTAGAGGACGGATGTATAGCGGGTATCGGAACGCATGAGGAGCTGCTTGAGGATTGCGGCGTTTACCGCGAGATATATGATTCTGTCTTTCATGAGGGATGAAAGTGAAAACTGACAGGAAGAAAACGGTAAAGAGAATAACGGGATATGTCGGGCGATACAGGACATTGGCGGCACTGTCACTTGTCCTTGCTTTGTTAAACGTATCAGCCGGATTGTATGTGCCGATCCTTATAGGGCGCGCGATCGACTGTATCGTTTACGGCGCAACCGACTATGGGAAGATGGGTTTCATCCTTCTTAACGCAGTTATTTCCATGGCGGTTTCGGGCCTGTCCTTATGGCTTATGAATGAGATAAATAACAGGCTTACATTCAGTATCGTAAGGGACATGCGCAACGAAGCATTCTTAAAGCTCCACAGGCTTCCGTTTGATTATCTTGATCCACATCCCACAGGCGACATTTTAAGCAGGATAACAGCTGATGTCGACCAGCTTGCCGACGGTCTTTTAATGGGCTTTAGCCAGCTGTTTACCGGCGTTGTGACGATCCTTATAACATTGGGATTTATGTTTATGATGAATCCGCTGATCACGCTTATCGTGGTGTTCGTTACGCCTTTGTCGTTATTCGTTGCGAGGTTCATATCAAAACATACATATGACATGTTCGGCGCACAGTCCGGCATAAGGGGTAAGCAGACAGGACTTATCGATGAGATGATAGGAAACTTAAAAACGGTAAAGGCCTTTTCATATGAAGAAAAAGCTATGGAACGTTTTGATGAGATAAACCTGCGCCTCGAGGGTGCTTCCAGGAAGGCGATCTTTTATTCGTCGCTGACAAATCCGGGAACGAGGTTTGTAAACAGTGTCGTATATGCGTTTGTTGCTCTTTTCGGTGCGATAAATGTCCTTTCCGGGGGAATGACAGTCGGGATACTTGCAAGCTTTTTAAGCTATGCGAATCAGTATACCAAGCCCTTTAACGAGATATCCGGCGTCCTGACCGAGCTGCAGAATGCACTTGCCTGTGCGGCAAGGGTGTTTGAGCTTATGGATGAGAAGGAGGAATGTGATGATGCACCTGCTGCTAAACAGCCGGCAGATAACGTATCGGGGCATGTGGAATGCAGGGCGGTTGATTTTTCATACGATAAGGAAAAGAGCCTTATAAAGAACCTTAACATAGATGTTAAACCCGGTGATCATGTTGCGATCGTAGGTCCGACAGGATGCGGCAAGACAACCGTCATCAACCTGCTTATGAGGTTTTATGATGCTGATGCGGGAAGCATAAATGTTGACGGAAAGGATATAAGGTCGATGACCCGCCTAAGCCTTCGGAATTCATACGGGATGGTACTGCAGGATACCTGGTTAAGGCACGGTACGATAAGGGATAACTTAAAGATGGGCCGTGACATTTCGGATGAGGAAATGATAAAAGCCGCAAAGGAAGTGCACTCGCATTCGTTCATACGCCGCTTAAAGGACGGTTACGACACTGTCATTGGAGAAGAGGGCGGAAGCCTTTCTCAGGGACAGAAGCAGCTTTTGTGCATAACAAGGGTAATGATGGCCCTCCCGCCCATGCTAATACTTGACGAGGCTACTTCATCAATTGATACAAGAACCGAGTTAAAGATTCAGGATGCCTTCCTTAAGATGATGGAGGGGCGCACCTCTTTCATAGTCGCCCACCGTTTATCAACGATAAAAAATGCGGACCTTATCCTGGTCATGAAGGAAGGAAATATAATAGAGCAGGGAAGCCACGGTTCACTGCTTAAAAAGAAGGGATTCTACTACGAACTATACAACAGCCAGTTTGTTTGAGGAGGCAAAATGAGTAACAGCTGCGATACCTGTGCATATTATTTTTATGATGAGGAATATGACGATTATATCTGTGATATGGATATAGACGAGGATGATTACGCAAGGCTGATGGAGCGTGATTTTAAAGGATGTCCGTATTACCAGAACGGGGACGAGTATAAGGTGGTGCGCCATCAGATGTGAAAAATACTTGCGAATCGGACAATGCAAGGGTAAAATAGCTGTTGTTGAGCATTTATAACTATTTGACAAGGAGCGGTTTATGAACGGATTATTTATTCCCGAGGGTTACAGGAGCCCGCAATCGATAAAAGAGACTGAAGTACTTATAAAGGAAGTAAAGGATTATTTTGAGAGAGCACTGGCCAAGGAACTTAACCTTACACGTGTATCGGCACCTTTGTTCGTATGGCCTGAATCCGGACTTAACGATAACTTAAACGGAGTCGAGCGCCCGGTAACTTTCGGTATTAAGGAACAGGGTGACAAGGAGGTTGAGATAGTGCATTCCCTTGCCAAGTGGAAGAGGATGGCACTGAAAAAATACGGATTTTTCCACGGAGAAGGCTTATATACCGATATGACCGCGATAAGAAGGGATGAGGATACGGACAACCTGCATTCATTGTATGTGGACCAGTGGGACTGGGAACGTATCATAAACAAGGACGAAAGGAACGAGGATACACTTAAAGCCATAGTTCGCAAGGTGTATGAGGCGATCAAGAATACAGAGGTTTTCGTTAATTCGAGGCATCCAGAGATCACAAGGATACTTCCCGATGAGATCACTTTCATAACGACCCAGGAGCTTGAGGACAGGTGGCCGGATAAAACTCCTAAGGAGAGGGAAGACCTTGCATCAAAGGAGTACGGCGCGATCTTTCTTATGAAGATAGGCGACCTTCTTAAGTCGGGTGAGAAGCACGACGGACGTGCACCCGATTACGATGACTGGGAATTAAACGGTGATATCATAGTTTATTATCCCATACTTGGCAGGGGCTTTGAATTGTCCAGTATGGGGATCAGGGTTGATGAAGAATCACTCGCTATACAGCTTGACAAAGCCGGATGTCCCGAAAGGGCAAAACTGCCGTTCCAGAAGGCGATACTTGATAAGGAACTTCCTTATACGATAGGCGGCGGCATAGGACAGTCAAGGATATGCATGTTCTTTATGAGACGTGCGCATATAGGCGAAGTGCAGAGTTCCATATGGCCCGAAGGCGTGATCGAGGAAGCGGAGGCAAAGGGCGTACATCTGTTATGATGCTTAAGGAATATGAATTTTACTAAGCGATCCGTATTAAAGGTTAAGTAAGGAGAAAAAATGAAACAGTACACATCTAAGGAATTAAGAAATACATGGAAGGAGTTCTACAAGGAAAGGGGTCACGTTGATGTAGGTGCCGTTTCTCTTGTTTCGGACGGTTCCACGGGCGTTATGTTCAACGTTGCCGGCATGCAGCCGTTAATGCCGTATCTCCTTGGGCAGAAGCATCCCATGGGCGTCAGGCTGTGTAATGTGCAGGGTTGTGTTAGGACCAACGATATAGATTCCGTAGGCGACAGATCGCATGTGACGTTCTTTGAGATGATGGGAAGCTGGAGCCTTGGAGATTATTTCAAGGAGGAACGCTGCAAGTGGAGTTATGAGCTTTTGACCGGGGTATTCGGCTTTGACAGGGATCATCTTGCAGCAACGGTATTTGAGGGAGACGAGAACGCGCCCAGGGATGAAGAGGGTGCAAAATGCCGTATAGATTCCGGTTTTAAGCCTGAGAATATTTATTACCTTCCCGCGGAAGACAACTGGTGGGGACTAGAATACGGGCCCTGCGGTCCCGATTCCGAAATGTTCTATATAGCCGATGTTCCGGACTGCGGTCCCGGATGCGGCCCCGGCTGTTCATGCGGAAAGTATACAGAGCTTGGAAACGATGTGTTCATGCAGTATGAAAAGCATAAGGACGGACATCTGACACCGCTTGCAAAAAAGAATGTTGATACGGGATGGGGACTTGAGAGGAACCTTGCATTCCTTAACGGTACAAAGGATGTTTATAAGACAGACCTTTTCTCATCTGTTATAGCGTTTATAGAAAAGGCTTCCGGTTTTAAATATGATGCGGAAGATGATAAGACCCGTTCGATGAGGGTGCTTTCCGATCATCTGCGTACCTCTGTTATGCTCATAGGTGATGAGGCAAGGCTTATACCTTCAAACGGAGGAGCCGGATACGTGTTGCGAAGGCTCATAAGACGCGCGGTCAGGCACGGAAGGATACTTGGCCTTTCAACGCAGCAGCTTATAGAGATCGCAAAGGTTTTCATCGACGAGGTTTATTCCGATTCATATCCCAATCTTGTTAAGAACAGGGAGTTTGTTCTTAATGAGCTTAAGAAGGAGATCGACCGTTTCACGGCAACGCTTGAAAACGGCATGAAGGAGTTTATAAAGATCCAGGATCAGACGCTTAAGGGTTCGGGCAAGAGCATTTCCGGAAAGGATGCGTTCTATCTTTACGATACTTTCGGGTTCCCTCTCGAGCTTACAGTCGAGATGGCGGCAGAGAAGGGGCTTGGGGTTGATGAGGAAGGCTTTAAAAAGTCCATGGAAGAGCAGAAGCAGAAGGCAAGGGACAATGCAAGCTTCTCGTTAAAAACTTCAAATGATCCCGAAGTGTTCAAGGAACTTGACGAATCCCTTACCACTCAGTTTACCGGATATGAAAAGATCACTGACGAAGGCAAGGTTACGGCCATAGCCACGACCGAGCTTTTGGATGAAGCCGGCGAAGGTATATCCTGCACGATAATTACCGACAGTACTCCGTTCTACGCAACAATGGGCGGACAGAAGGGTGATTTCGGAACGATAAGATCAGGCTCATTTGAATTTGAAGTTACGGATACGGTAAAGATAGAAGGAAACAGGGTCGGACACGTGGGAACCGTAAAGAGCGGAAAGGTTAAGACAGGTGATACCGTAACGCTCAGTGTTGATCCTCATAACAGAAAAAGGACCTGCATGAACCATTCTGCTACTCACCTTTTACAGAAAGCATTGCAGACCGTACTGGGTGACGAGGTTAAACAGCAGGGTTCATATCAGGACGGTGAAAGGACGAGGTTTGACTTTTCATTCTCAAGGGCACTTACCCGGGAAGAAACCGATAAGGTTGAAGCTCTTGTAAATGAAAAGATAGTTGAAAACCTTCCCGTTATTACAGATGTAATGTCGGTTGATGATGCGATGAAATCGGGAGCCATGGCATTGTTCGGCGAAAAATACGGTGAAACGGTGCGCGTGGTTAAGATGGGTGACTTTTCGAAGGAACTTTGCGGCGGTACCCATGTCGCGGCAACGGGAGATATCCGCTGCTTTAAGATAATGTCAGAGTCAGGTATCGCGGCAGGTGTCAGAAGGATAGAGGGTCTTACGGGAAGCGGGGTTCTTTCATATTATAAAGATGTGGAGAACACTCTTGAGAAGGCGGCAAAGGCACTTAAGTCATCTTCCCTTGACATAGTGGATAAGATCGAAAAGCTTCAGGGCGAGCTAAAGTCACTCACATCCGAGCTTGATGCATTAAAGAGCAAGGCTGCCAAGGATGCAATGGGTGATGTGATGGATAAGGTTACCGAAGTTAACGGTGTAAAGTTCCTTGCGGTAAGCGTACCGGGTGTGGATATGAACGGTTTGAGGGAACTCGGCGACCAGATTAAGGATAAGATGGGCGACGGTGTCATCCTGCTTGCATCGGACAGTGACGGGAAAGTCAACCTGGTTTCGATGGCAACGGACGGAGCTATGGGCAGGGGTGCTCATGCCGGAAACCTTATTAAAGGCATCGCTTCACTGGTAGGCGGTGGCGGCGGCGGACGTCCCAATATGGCACAGGCCGGAGGAAAGGATCCGTCGGGAATAGATGCGGCACTTAAGGAGGCCGTTACGGTGCTTGAAAGTCAGTTAAAGTGACAAAAAGATGTTGACTATCACCTGTATCGTGTATATAATAACATCTAGTGCAGCGCCTGAAGAAGGCGAAAACCCTATGTCGGATGCATAATTTAAGACGAGGGGAGGTTGGGAAGCATGTCAAACGTGATCGTAAAAGAGAATGAAACATTAGATAGCGCTCTTCGTCGTTTCAAGAGGAACTGTGCCAAGGCCGGTATCCAGCAGGAAATCCGTAAGAGAGAGCATTACGAGAAGCCTAGCGTTAAGCGGAAGAAGAAATCCGAAGCTGCAAGGAAGCGTAA
>JAILJC010000064.1 GCA_024694965.1 Lachnospiraceae bacterium | reverse complement strand
TGCAGGGCAGCACAACTCCCGACATAACAAAGAAGGCGCTCGTCATCATGTGCGCGGATAACGGCGTAGTCAGCGAGGGCGTTTCACAAACGGATAAAAGCGTCACAGCATCGGTCGCGGAGCTTATGGGGAAAAACAGGAGTACCGTCGGAGTGATGCTTAAGGACTATCCGGCGCTCATAATGCCGATCGATGTCGGAATTGACAGTGATAAGAAGATTGAGGGAGTTTCCGATAAAAAGGTGTCATGCGGCACGGGCAATATCGAAAAGGAAGCCGCGATGACAAAGGAGCAGTGTTTAAAGGCGATAAGCACAGGTATCGAAGCGGTGTGGGATTGTAAGGATAAGGGTGTCGGTCTTATCGCAACGGGCGAGATGGGCATAGGGAACACGACGACTTCCACCGCGCTTTTTTGTGCACTGACGGGAAAGGAAGCAGGGACCGTTGTCGGAAAGGGTGCGGGGCTTACGGACGAGGGCCTTAAGATAAAGACAAAAGTCATAGAAGATGCACTTAAGCTCCACGGACTTACCGGTAAAACAACGGACCCGAAAGGAGTGCTTTCGGCCCTTGCAAGCGTGGGCGGGCTTGATATCGCAGCGCTGTGCGGAGTTTTTATCGGAGCTGCGATATACCATATTCCCGCAGTGATCGATGGAGCGATAAGCGCGGTAGCGGCACTTGCCGCTGCATACATGGTGAGCGGATGCGAAGGCTACATGATCGCATCGCATAAGGGCAGGGAAAAGATCACAGGGGAAGTACTTGATCTGCTGGGTCTTAAAGGAGTGATCGATGCCGATATGGCACTCGGCGAGGGGACGGGCGCGGTACTTATGTTCCCGATGCTTGATATGGTCATGTCGGTTTATATAAACGGGACAAGATTTGGTGACACGATGATCGGACAGTATGAGAGGTTTGACAAATGATAACATTTATAGCGGGAGGCCCGGATACGGGTAAAAGCAGGAAGGCAGAATCAATAGCAACAAAGGATAAATACAAGGACAGGTACTACATCGCTACCATGAAGGTAGTAGATGAAGACGGAATAAAGCGGAAGGAAAAGCATAAGAAGATGCGCGAAGGTAAGGGGTTTAAGACCTTCGAGATCCCGGTTGATGTTTGCTCCGTGGTCCCGCATATGGAAAATCCGAGGAATTCTGTCGTTTTACTTGAATGCGTTTCAAACCTTGTCGGAAATGTCATGTATGACACCGGGTGGAGAGAAAGGTTAAAAAGCATTGATACAAAGCTAAGGGAGGAGTTTGTAAAATATATCTTAGACATTATTACGGAGCTTTCGAAAAAGGTGGGACATCTTATAGTTGTTTCATCAAGCTATGACCCTGAGGAGACCGACGATGAAGAAACCGCGTTATATAAGGAGCTTCTTACGGAAGTAAACTTAGGGCTTAACGGTTTTTCGGATAAGGTGATATGGCTATGAAGATAATTAGGAGCATAATTGCGGCATTTGCACTCTACTCGCATATCCCGATGCCGCGTTTAAAGGAAAATGACGGTGATATAACGCACGTGATACCGGCGCTGCCGCTTGTAGGCGTTGTCATAGGGGCTATTGAGTATGGCTTGTTTATCGCGTCGCGTTATGTAAACCTACCGGCATTTGTTAGGATGGTCCTGTTTATGATCGTTCCGATTGCCGTGACCGGAGGATTCCACATCGACGGCTTCCTTGATACGGAGGATGCTATAAAGTCCTACCGCGACCGGGAGCGTAAGCTTGAGATAATGAAGGATCCAAATGTCGGATCGTTTGCCATAACGGGCCTTATAACTGCAGGACTTTTCATGGCGGGGAGCATTTACCTTATTTCGGATAACTCATCATGCATGATAGTGTTCTCCTTGATATTTGTGATATCAAGGGTATTTACGGCGCTTACCTCGATCTTTATAAAAAAGGCAGACGAAGAGGATATGCTTGCCGTTGAGGTTGCGGGAATAAGAAAGACGGATGTTTTCATCCTCCTTATGTTCCTTATCGCATCGGTGTTTGTATGCTGCACCGTAAGCATAAAATATACCTTTGCGGTCATGCTTGCATTCTTTGTTTATACGCTCATTTATGCGGTTAAGATGATAAGGGAATTTGGCGGGATAGTCGGTGATACGGCCGGTTACTTCGTTGTCGTTTCCGAAGTGTTTGCAACCTGTGTGCTGGCCGTAGTTTACTATGTCGGAAAGTTTATTTAGGATGACTCTTTTGAAGGAATATCTTTTGTTTCATATGATCGCTATGACGGCGGGATTTATCATGGATGTAGTTATAGGCGATCCGCATAAGCTGCCGCATCCCATACGTGCGATCGGAAAGCTCATAAGTTTTTTGGATAAGCGGCTTTATAAGGATGTCAAAAACTCATCAAAGGTATTACGCGGGGCACTGCTTTTTTTGACGGTCATCATCGTAACCTTTTTGGTTTCTGCTGCCGTTTTATCCGGAGCCTACAGGCTTAATGTTTATCTTGGGATCGTGGCTGAGGCCGTCATGACTTTTTATATCATGGCAGCAGGCAGCTTAAGGAACGAGAGCATGAAGGTTTCAAAAGCCCTTGATAAGCCTGACATAAATGAGGCGCGGCAGGCTCTTTCGATGATAGTCGGAAGGGATACTGACGAGCTCGACGAGGCTGCGGTAGCCAGGGCGGGAGTTGAAACGGTTGCGGAAAACACCTCGGACGGAGTGATAGCGCCCCTTCTTTACACGGCGGTTTTAGGACCCGTCGGAGGCTTTATGTATAAGGCGGTAAACACGATAGATTCAATGCTCGGTTACCGCAACGAACGGTACGAGTATTTCGGAAAGACGGCGGCAGTTGCCGATGATATCGCAAACCTCATCCCCTCAAGGATAAGCGCGGTATTTATGATCCTTTCATCATTTGTACTTATGATCTTTTCGCGTGACTTTAGCGGACCGGGAGCAGCGAGCATTTGGGCAAGGGACCGGTACAAACACAAAAGTCCAAACTCCGCCCAGACGGAAAGCGTGTGCGCGGGGGCCCTGGGACTTAGGCTCGGGGGAGATTCAAAATACGGCGGCATCCTTGTGAGCAAGCCTTACATAGGTGATGACATACGCCCGGTATGCTCAGGCGATATTAAACGGGCGAACATTTTAATGTATGCGACGGAGATATTATGCACGGCGGTGATATTTACAATAACAGCGTTGATATGGATTTCTCGGTAAACTTAAATCCGTATCCAAAATTTATAAAGGACGAGGCGGCGTTAAAAACGGCGATCGATGAGGGAATAAGAGCGGCGGTCAATTATCCCGATATCGCGCAGGGCGGAGTGCGAAATGCCATAGCGGAAGCAGAAAGGCTCCCCGCTTCATGCGTATACGCGGGGTCGGGCGCATCCGAACTTTTAATGGCGGTAACCTCGCTTATAAAGCCAAAGAAAGCTCTGCTCATTGAGCCCTGTTACTCAGGCTACAAGCATGCGCTTGGGGACTGTGAGATAAAAAGATATGTCCTTAAGGAAGAGAACGGGTTTGAATGGGATGAAAAAGTAACCGATGAAGTGACCGGTATGCTGAGCGCCGATATCGATATAGTGTTTTTGCAGAATCCCGTAAACCCTACGGGAAACTGTGTCGACCGGGCGCTCATCTATAAGATCATCAAAAAGGCAGAAAGCTTAAACATCACGGTAGTGTATGACTTAAGCTTTTACATGTTAAGCGATGACTCCGATGCAAAAGGCGGGATTTCGGAAATCCCCGATAATGTATTTGCTATAGGTTCGTATACCAAGAGCTTTGCCCTGCCGGGGCTTCGGATGGGATATGTTATGGCCGCGCGGAAAAACATAGATGCAATTATCCCTTACCTTCCCGAGTGGAATTTATCAAGTGTTGCCACTTCCGTCATGAAGGAATGCGCCTCGATATGCAAAAGGGGTATGTACCTTTCAGAATCAAGGGAATACATTAGGAATGAGAGGGAATTTTTAAGCGGCGAACTTACAAAGCTTGGGTTTAAAGTATATAAAAGCAATACGGTGTTTTTGCTTGTAAAAGACATAAACGGCAGGTACGGAAACCTGTATGAAAGGCTGCTCGATAAACGGATCCTTATAAGAAAATGCGATGATTTTTGCGGCCTTGACAATGAGCATTACCGCATAGCGGTAAGGACGCATGAGGAGAATCAAACGCTTATAGATGAGATAAGGCAGATGACTTATGAATATTGAATACATTGATCCTTCACAGATCGAAAAACGGAGTTTTGAGATAATAACAAAGGAATTATCCGAAATGGAACAGGCCGGGGAAATCCCTTCATTAACCGGGTTTTCAAATGTGCAGCTCATGGTCATAAAGAGGTGCATACATACGACGGCTGACTTTGACTATATTTTCTCCATGCGCTTTTCAGAAGACGCGGCTGAAAAGTTCGCAGCTCTTATACGAGAAGGGGCTACCGTGGTCACCGATACGAACATGGCTTTGTCGGGAATAAACAAAACCGAGCTTTCAAAATACGGCTGCAGCGTTAAGTGTTTTATGGCGGATGAAGATATCGCCAAAAAGGCAGCGGAAAGTAAGATCACGAGGGCTAGCGCATCGATGGAAAAAGCGATGGGACTTGGCGGCAGAGTCATATTTGTTTCGGGTAATGCACCGACGGCACTGGTGACTCTGAGGGAGGCTTATGATAACGGATCGTTTACTCCCGATTTTATAATCGGGGTGCCGGTCGGATTTGTAAACGTTGTCGCGGCGAAGGAACTTATAACGGAAACGGATATACCGTATATCGTAAACAGCGGCAGGAAGGGCGGGAGCAACGTGGCCGCCGCAATCGTCAATGCGATGCTTTATGAAATGAGGGAAGGCAGGCTGTGAAAAAAGGGTTTACAACGGGAAGCTGTGCGGCAGCCGCAGCCAGAGCAGCGGCGGAAATGCTGTTTACAAAAAAGATGGTCGATAAGGTATCGATAGAAACTCCGGCAGGGGTTGTTTACGATGCAAAAATCGAGGATGCGTATATAGCGGATGCTGATAATCCGGGGGCTCATATCTCAGGTGCTTATGCGTCGGATGGAGGGTATGCAAGCTGTGCGGTGAGGAAGTATTCGGGCGACGATCCCGATGTCACCAACAATATGCTCATATATGCGAAGGCCTCTTTTGTAAAGGATGAAAACACGGATGTGATCATAAAGGGCGGACAGGGTATCGGAACCGTTACGCGGCCCGGACTTGACAGACCCGTCGGGGATGTTGCGATAAACACCGTGCCAAGGATGATGATAGATAAGGAAGTGCATGCCGTGATGGATGCTCATGAATGCGCGGACTCCGTATGTATTGAGATTTACGCTCCCGAGGGCGAAAAGATAGCGACTTCGACCTTTAATCCCAGGCTGGGCATTAAAGGCGGGATCTCGATAATAGGTACGACCGGGATCGTGGAGCCCATGAGCACGAGGGCCCTTATCGATACGATCCGTGTCGAGCTTAACCAGAAAAAACAGATGGGCCTTGATACAGCCGTCGTATCTCCCGGAAATTACGGCCTTGATTTTATGAAAAACAGGTTCGGATACGACCTTGATAAGGCGGTCAAGTGTTCCAACTTTATCGGAGAAACGATAGATATCGCAAAGGAGCTGGGGTACGAAGCCTTACTGCTTGTCGGGCATGTCGGCAAGCTTATAAAGGTTTCGGGCGGGATAATGAACACGCACTCAAAAGAGGCTGACTGCAGGATGGAGCTGATGGCCGCAGCTGCGGTTAAGGCAGGTGCGGGAAGTGACGTTGCGGCCGCGATCCTTGACTGCGTATCGACCGAAGAGGCATACGGGATCATGCTTAATGCAGGGATTGAAAAGGAAAGCTTCCGTCATGTAATGGAGAGGATATCGTTTTATTTAAATAAGCGGGCAGGGGAAATGAAGACAGGATGCATCGTGTATTCGAATGAATACGGACTGCTGGGGATGACGGACGGTGCGGAAAGGATGCTGGATCAATAATGATAAGCTTTGTTGGAGCGGGCCCGGGGGCCGTTGATCTTATAACAGTAAGGGGCATGAGGCTCATTGAGGAAGCCGATGTCATCATATATGCGGGAAGCCTTGTAAATCCCGATCTGCTTAAGTACGC
>JAILJC010000062.1 GCA_024694965.1 Lachnospiraceae bacterium | reverse complement strand
ATGCTTATGTTGTATTCGTTATATGCACTGTAACCCACATACGAACTTATGATAAGGACCCAAAGTATGAGCATGACTATCAAAAGCCTGTATGCCGCCTTACGTGAGGTAACGCGCCTCCATATAAGGATCATGATGAGTGCGGATACCATAAAGCCGGCGAAAGCTATAAATGCAAGATATCTGTAATACGCATACCACTGCCTCGCCTTGTCCGTTATATCACCGGCGGTTATGAGCCTTACACCGTCCGTGACCTCAAACGAACAATAAAGTGTTCTTCCGCGTTTTACATTGGAACCCGGAGCTAATTCGAGAACGCTCTTATCCGGTAGGGCCTCTCCTGTTTTAAAGATAGCTTCGCCCTTATCATTTACGATATACATCGCATCCACGCTGTCTGCAGAAGCAACCGCCGAATCAAGCAGCCCCTCCATACCGTAATATGATTCTATGGACTTGCCGAAATGAAGGCCGTAATCGATGTTTGAAATAAGCCCCGTAACCTCGACGTATACGAGGTTTTTAAGAACCGACCTTGAATTTGACGTATACATAAGACACCCCAATGCCAGACAGAGCATTGTGATGACAAGATCGAGCGATATGACAACTATAAGCAGATAATTCTTATTCTTATTTTTACTCATAAATCTTGTCCGCTATAAGATACGTTGCAAGCGGGATCTTAACTCCTGTTCTCTTTATAGTCGTGCCGTTAAGCAGGATGCGAGGTGCCACCTCAAATACCATGTCCATTTCGGTTATCGGTACGCCGTATGAATAATCACATATCCTTGAAGCGACAAACTGTCCCTCTTCGTAAGCATCCGACATGGTTATGTGCATCAGCGCCCCGTACTCAACCTGACTCTCCGAGGTTTCGGCCACGGTCACGATACCTGCATCTATGACATCATTTAAAAGCCACGGGAGCTTTTCATCCTCTATCGTCGCCGTGGTTATATAAAGCATGTCTATCTGCGGGATGAGTTCTTCATAGGCCGCCATAAGCTCCTTGTAATACCTGTCGTAATCGTCTTCATATACTTCCTTGACATGAAGCCTGTGTATGTTAAAGCCGTACTTCTTTGAAAGCTCCTCAAGCTGGCCTATGCCCGAATAGCTGTAGGCCGCATCGGAGTCCTCGTACACGACTCCCACATCCTGGAACCTGAATATCTCATATGCGGCTTCAAGCTGACGCATGATACGGTTTGCATCGACCACTGCGAACGAGCGGTCATTCACGCGTTCATCCTTCCCGGCGACAATACCCGCTGATATCGGGTCCGCGACGCCTATGACCATGTAATCATAGGGAAGACTGTCAGCCACACCTGTCAAATAATTGCCCGCAAGACTTCCGATCGCTATCATAAGCTCCACCTTGTCACAGGCTGCCGCTTCAGAAAGCTCTTCTTCACTCATATAATATTCTTCGTAGTATACTTCGGGAACAAACTCAAGATACTGAGAATCACATGCACACAGATCGAGCCATACCTCTTTTGTCGTCTCACGCACCTTTCCTTCCTCATATCCGGATATCCACCCGGTCCGCTGAAGTTCAAGTGCGATAGAGTCAAGCTCATCATGGTAATAATAATATTCACCGGAATTAAAGCAGCCTATCTTCACTGAGGAAGGCTGCGCTTCGCTTTTTGGAGCCGCGATACCCTGCGCAGAGCTGCAGCCGCATATTAAACATAACATCATGACCAGAACCGAAAGCATTCCTGCCCTGAAAAACCTTGCCGTCATTATGCGTTTTCTCCTTCTTCCCGCTCGGTCATCTTTAGCCTTAACCCCAGCATCGTAAGATCGTCAAACTGCGGAGCGCCGGCAACAAATTCATCGACATTCGCCCGTACGCTTTTAAGCAGCGTCTCCGGATCCTCCGTATAATGCTCCTTTAACACTACCTCGAGCCTGTCGGTAGTATACAGCTCATTTGACGCGTTCGTGGCTTCCGGAACGCCGTCGGTATATAAGAAAATGAGATCGCCCGGCTTAAGCGTAACTTCACTCTGAAGATAGGCCATGCCTTCCATCGCCGCAAGCGGCATCTTCTTCTTAGCCGGCTTTAACATCGTAACGTCGCCGTTTTCATTCACTATGTAAGGGTTCTCATGCCCCGCATCGCAGAACTGCATGACACCGGTCCTTAAGTCGATCACTCCGATCCACGCCGTAACGAACAGTCCCTCGCCGTTGCCCTCGCACAGCTGATCGTTTGAATTCATAAACACGCTCTCAACAGGCTCAGCTGCCTGCGCGTGATTCTTGATAAGGGTCTTTGCAATGACCATGAACAGCGCCGCGGGTATTCCCTTACCCGAAACATCCGCGATAACGATCGCCAGATGGTCCTTATCCACAAAGAAAAAGTCATAAAAGTCGCCGCCAACTTCCTTGGCCGGGTCCATCGATGCATACAGGTCAAACTCCTCCCTGTTCGGGAACGGCGGGAAAATGCACGGGAGCATCGACGCCTGGATATGTGTCGCAACCGAAAGCTCCGCCCCTATCCTTTCCTTTTCGGCGGTGATCTCGGTTATATCCTTTATGTATTGTTTCATCCTGACCGTCATGGAGCCGAATGAATCTGCCAGGGTCTGTACCTCATCACCGGTATCCTTCGTCCATTCAAAGTCAAGATTGTCGCCTTCTATTTTCCGTACCCTGTCGGTAAGCTCAACAATGGGAGCTGCCAGCCTGTTTGCCAGCAACCTTGATATGACTGCCGCTATGAATCCCACAACAAGGGCAAATGCAAGCATTCCCAAGATCGAAGTATAGATGGAATTACGTACGAAATTGCTCTCCTCGATGTTGCCCGCATTGAGCGATTCCAGGAGCTCCTTGGTGGGGTTTAACACTTCGCTCTCCGGAAGCACTACAAAATAGGACCAGCCCACCGTTGACATGGGTGCAAAAGCAATATAGTACGAAGCTCCGTCAACGTCTAAAATGCTGACATCTGTTTCACCCGCAAGAGCCCTTTCGGCCAGCTTTACAATATCCGCATTTGAGCTTTCCCGAAGGTCATCACCTTCATCCTCAACTGCCGAAAGCTCGCCGTCCGCAGAGCCCGAGAACAGTATCTCACCCCTGTTGTTCACTATAAGCGCATATCCCTCTTTGCCGACACGGAAGCTGCCTACATCTTCCCTTATCGTATCAAGGTACATGCCGGCTCCCGCCACGCCTTTAAAGATATTGCCAACATAAACCGGGGCTCCGCATGTCACGCAGTCCGCACCGGTATCTATATCTTTCATCATGCCCGTAAAAAAGGGCTCTCTTGATTCTTTCGCGCCGGTATACCAGGGACGTTCCCTGGCTTCAAATTTCAAATGTTCGCCGTCCTTGGGGATATTATAATCGGCACACACCTCAGTACCCAGGAAGATACCTGTTTTGGTCGCAAGATAGTTGGATGCCATAGTGGAACGCTTTTCGACTATCGACTGCATGGTACCCCTTAAATTGGCGATCTTGGCTATCTCTGCCTGTATCTCCTCCGATTCCGGATCCACTCCGTCACCGTATGCGGCGAAGGTCACGAGCTTACCCTTTTCGGAATCACCGTACTCAATAAGGTTTGTATCACCGTAATCGCTGATGTGCTCATATATATCGACGGCACTGTCGGCCAGAACGCATACATCGCTCCTGAATTCGGCAAATTCATTATCCGCAAGCTTGGCCTTGTTTGTCGCAGAATCAAGCAGCATCTGCCTTGTCTGCTCGCTCATTGCGGAAGCCGACAGGGCCTCAACCCTGTTTCCGGCATCTTCGTTGCCCTTAACAAGGCTCTGCTGCATGAAATGCATCCGCAGATATACCATTATACACAGGCAGATCATCATCCCTGCCATGATGAGAATGACCAGACGCAGGATCTTTTTTCTCATTTACTGTTCTCCTTGGCCGGGACGGTTTGGGCCCCGGACTTCTTCTTAATCACGATCAATGTAAGTACCATAAGCGCAAGTGTTATCGGCGTCGCGATAAGCGCTGCCGCCGAGCCCGAAATGTAACCGAACAATCCGAGCAGTATATATCCCACAAACGATACGCCGGCAACCGTAAGAGCATATGGAAGCTGGGTCGTCGTGTGGTTAACGTGATCCGAACCCGCACCCGCCGAAGACATTATCGTCGTATCCGAGATTGGTGAGCAGTGGTCACCGCATACGGCACCTGCAAGGCAGGCTGCTATAGAGATCACCAGCATCTCGTAGTTATCCGGGAATACGGCGCACACTATGGGAATAAGTATCGAAAACGTTCCCCAGCTCGTTCCCGTTGAAAACGCAAGGAAGATCGAGATCGCAAATATGACTGCGGGAAGGAAGATGGTAAGGCTTCCCGCCATGTTGTCCACTACGTTATGAATGAAAACATCCGCACCCAAAAGGCCGTTGATGCCGGATAAGTTCCAGGCAAGGATAAGGATGAGCATGGGTTCACATACCGTACGGAAGCCCGATGCCAGGCATCCCATGAATTCCTTGAACTTAAGTGCCTTCCTGACCATATACAGAATAAAGGTCACCGTGATCGTGATGGAGCTTCCTATTACCATACCCTTGGCCGCATCCGTATCGGCAAGCGCCTCCCTTACGGTTGCTCCTTCAAAAAGGCCGCCTGTATAAAGCATGCCCATTATACAGGTGACTATGAGAAGAACTATCGGGATCACAAGGTTGCTTACCTTTGCGTTTAATACCTCGACCTTGTCATTCTCCTCGTAAGGAGCCTGACCCGACGTGAACAGGTCGCCGTTCTTCGCATTATCCTCATGAAGCTTCATCGGGCCGTAATCAACCTTTAACAGCACGATAGTAAACAGCATGACGATGGTGCACAGTGCATACATGTTATAGGGAATAGCCTTTACGAACATCTCAAACCCGTTTATGTTCATTGATTCCGGTACCGAATACGAAACTGCCGCCGCCCAGCTTGAAACCGGTGCGATGATGCAGATGGGAGCAGCCGTCGAGTCGATCAGATACGCAAGCTTTGCCCTCGATACCTTATACCTGTCGGTTATGGGACGCATTACCGAACCGACCGTAAGGCAGTTGAATCCGTCATCAACAAAGATGATAAGTCCCATGAGTATGGTTGCTATCTGGGCACCTTCCCTTGTCTTTACCCTCTTTAAGGCATGGCGTCCGAAGGCCGATGCCGCACCCGATTTGTTCATAACCGCGACAAGCGTCCACAAAAGCACCACGAATATTAAGATGCACGCATGCGAGGGACTGGTAAGCGCCGCTACCAGACCTCCGTCCTCATGGAAAAACATGGTATTGAATGCAGTTACGGGGTTTCCGTTTGCATACAACATAGAACCCACAGCCACACCCAGTATCAGTGAGCTGAAAACTTCCTTTGTGATAAGTGCCATCACTATCGCCACAAGCGGCGGAAGCAGTGAAAGAATAGTTGCATACATTGCCGGTACATAATCTCCCATAGAATCACCTCGTAGTAGAATAGTTTGTTTGCTGCCGTTTCATTCCGTAACGGGATAGTCATCATTGTTCTTAAGAAGGTCGGGGCGCCGTTCTTTCGTCCTTATTACGGACTGCTCATGACGCCACTTCTCTATATTGGCATGGTGGCCTGACAGGAGTATCTCGGGCACCCTTTTTCCGTGCCATACCTCAGGCCTTGAATACTGCGGATATTCAAGCAGGTTGTCCTGAAAGGATTCAAACTCTGCCGATACATCGTTATTAAGCACTCCGGGTATCAGACGTGATACCGCGTCCACTATCATCATTGCCGGAAGCTCGCCGCCTGTAAGGACAAAGTCACCTATCGAAATGTTGTCGGTAACTATTTCCTCAAGGACCCGCTCATCGATCCCCTCATAGTGCCCGCACAGCAGTATGAGATCCTCTTCACGGGAAAGCTCCTCAGCCTTCTTTTGCGAAAACACCTCGCCCTGAGGCGTAAGATAGATGACACGCAGCTTCTTTGTTTCATCGCACCCGTTTTTCGAAAGCCTGATCCTTTCGGCTATGGCTTCGTAGCATAAATACACGGGCTCGGCCTGCATGAGCATCCCCGCTCCGCCGCCGTAGATGTAGTCATCCACCTTGTTGTGCTTGTTAAAAGCGTAATCGCGGATGTTTACCGCTTCAATATTTATTAAATTGTTCTCCATTGCCCGTCCGATAATGCTTGTGTTAAGCCCCTGCATTACCATCTCGGGGAAGAGAGTCATTATGTGGAAATTCATATCAGCCTAAAATATTATCTATGGATGTACGCAGGGCGAGCACTGCATTTTTCAGCTTTTCGCGGTCCTTATCGTACGGACGGCCCTTCTTCACATCCCTGTCTATGTCCATTATAAGCTTTTGCACAAGCTTTGTGGTGTCGCTTATCTGGATCTTTTCTATCATGGTCACGGGTGAGCGTTCACCCTTCACGCCCTGCCCTGCCCGCTCGACAAGCGCCAGGGCTTCGTCGATCAAAGCCTTAAGATCTTCGTCCGCCTCTATACTTGCAGTACCGGTGCGCGCTTTTTCATATTGTTTCTTAAAGATTATCATGTTTTCCTTATGTAACTTAATAAAGCCGGGATGAACCCGACTCGTGATATCACTTAAAACAAAAGGTAGTGGCCTGCCGTCCTAAGGA
>JAILJC010000055.1 GCA_024694965.1 Lachnospiraceae bacterium | reverse complement strand
TTACTGGTTTTCGGGAAGCTCGGCCGAAGGAACGGTCATAAGGATGATAAACAATGCGTTCCGTCAGTGGTACGGTATCGATCCGTTTGATTCTTTCGAGGAGTTTGAGCAGTCCGAGGCCGAGATAAACCGTCAGCTGTCGTCATACGGCTTAAAGGTTATGTGGGACATGGACAAGATGGCCATGTTAAGGAACGATGATATGATCACGTTCGAGGCGGCGGTGGCTCAGATCATGGAGGATGACGCCTTAAGGAACGCCGGAATGAGCATCGATGAGTGGCTGTATGATGCAAGGTACTTCAGGCAGACCGACCAGCTTAAGCGTGCCGTCGAGCAGTATGAGAGGGTACTGCGCTACAGCAATTACACGATGCGCGTGTACACGGAGAGTGCATTCTGCCTGGCCGAGAGCTACTACTTCATGGGCGATTACGACCGTGCAGTAACGATGTATTACCACTGCAATCTTGATTTTATCGAAGACGAAAATGACTTTTACATACATATAGGGCACGCGCTCCTGGATCCGAGGATGAAGCATTACGAGAAGGAGCTGCGTACTTATTACAGGGGCTGTCTTGACCGCTCATATGCGATGAACCACATGCGTGAGATCGAGCGTGCGGCAGCCGAGGTTGCGAGTGAATTTGAGGCCTATGAGGAGACCTGTCTCGTGGTCGGGCACAAGAAGTACAACGATCACCTTATGTCGCTGCCCATGAAGTCCGATGAGCTTGATGAGATCCTTATTATCGAAGCGGATAAGAAGGATGCCGTCGAGCAGGCAGGCAACCGCTACCATGACATAAGGCTTGTGCGCCCTGAGTTTCTTAAGAACAACGAAAGCATATCGCTTAACGAATCGATGTCCGAAGCGCTTAAGCTTTTATCATCGGGTGAGTACCAGAAGTCATATGAGCTTTATTACAAGCTGGCAGAATCACTCGATCCGGAGTCGGATTACGCCACCTGGGTCAACTTCCAGTTAGGAAAGATATACTGCATATGCAACGATGCGCACAGCTCATACGAAACGCTAAAGAAGTGCCGCCCCGGCAAGTTCGGCGTTGTGTACAGGCAAAGCGATTTTTTCATACTTTATACCCACGTCAAGATCATGTGTGATGATTTTGAAAGCGATGAACGCTTCAGGAAGCTGATACGCGGCAAGTATGACAATTACTATGCGCGTTATGACCAGGAATATGTGAAGCTTCGCAGGAACAATAAGATAATGAACACTTTCAAAAGATATGAGAAGGAATGCCTCTCTGCAGGCAGGGCCGAGTTCGCGGACGTTCTTGCTCCCGAAGTAAGGGGGCGGACAAGGTCCGACAAGGAAAGCAGCCTGTTAAGGGGAATTTCAAGATACTTCAGGGAATGATCATAAGTTTATTTCAGTGTCATGAGGAGGCATTATGGAAGGATTTGACGTAAGCAGGATATTTGATCCCGGGTTTTATTCCGACAACTGTCTTAAGCCGCATTCCGATCACTTATTTTACAGGGACTTAAATGAATGCATGGGCAAGCGCAGCAGCTTTGTGATGAGCCTTAACGGCATCTGGAAGTTTAAGTATTCCGCAGGACTTGACGAAGCGCCCGGTGATTTCATGATGCCCGAATATGAGTGTGACCGCTGGGACGATATAAGGGTTCCCGGCCACATACAGCTTCAGGGCTATGACAGGCCGCAGTACGTCAATTCGCAGTATCCCTGGGACGGACATGAGGAATACAAGGTGGGCAGTGTGCCTGTAAAGTATAATGCCTGCGGTTCGTACGTGACTTATTTTGACCTTCCCGATGACTGGAACGGCTCTAAGGTCTGCATTGCATTCGGCGGTGTTGAGTCGGGTTATGCCCTGTGGCTTAACGGCCGTTATGTCGGCTACAGCGAGGATAGCTTCGACCTTCACGATTTTGATATAAGCGGATTTCTTGTGCCCGGACGCAACAAGCTTGCAGTCCGGGTATTTAAGTGGACTTCGGGAAGCGTTACCGAAGACCAGGATTTCTTCAGGTTCTTCGGCATATTCAGGGATGTATACCTGTATATGTGCCCCGAAAGGCATATAAACGATGTAAAGGTCACAACAGTTTTAAACAATGACTTTTCAAGGGCCGACATTAAGATAAGCCTTAAGTGCTCTCAGGCGCTTAAAGTAAGGTTAAGCCTTATGAACCCCGTTATAAGGGGCATAAACGATCATATGAACTTATACTCCGTAGACTCGATGCTCCTCGGTAACGTGACGGCGGTAAATGAGGAGGATGAGGTGACTCTGGAGGTTGAAGCACCTAAGCTCTGGAGTGCCGAGAAGCCGTATCTGTATCCGCTGCTCATTGAAGTGCTTGATACGGACGGGACCGTTACAGAGGTGATCCCCTTAAAGGTCGGGATACGCGACTTTGCGATACGAAACAGCATCATGGAGCTAAACGGCAAGCGGATCGTATTTAACGGAGTAAACCGCCATGAGTTCAGCGCCGGCAGCGGCAGGGTGCCCGATTACATGGACATGGTCACCGATATAACGACCATGAAGGCAAACAACATAAACGCGATAAGGACCAGCCACTATCCCAACGACCCAAGGTTCTACGAACTGTGCGACGAGCTGGGGATGTATGTGATCGCCGAGAACAATATGGAAACGCACGGCGCCTGGGATCCTCTGTTTTACGGCGGCATGACCGTTGATGAGGTGGTGCCCGGGAACAAGGATGAGTGGAAGCCGTCGCTCATATCAAGGATCGAAAGCCTTTATGAACATAATAAGAATCACCCGTCCGTACTGATATGGTCGCTCGGGAACGAATCCTACGGCGGCAGCGTTATACACGATATGTCACTCAGGATAAAGGAGCTCGATCCGACAAGGCCCGTGCATTACGAGGGCATATTCCATGACAGGACATACAATGATACTTCCGATATAGAAAGCCAGATGTACACGCCGGCCGACAAGGTAGCCGGGTTCCTTAAGGAACACAGGGACAAGCCCTTTATCATGTGTGAATATTCACATGCGATGGGCAATTCCTGCGGCGGTATGTTTAAGTACACCGATATGACCGAGAAGGATCCGCTCTTCCAGGGTGGTTTCATATGGGATTACATTGACCAGTGCCTGGTAAAAAAGGACCGCTACGGCAAGGAGTTCATGGCTTACGGCGGCGACCATGATGAGCGCCCGAACGACGGTGAATTCAGCGGTAACGGCATTGTATATGCATGCAACAGGGAACCGTCTCCCAAGATGCAGGCTGTAAAATACGATTATCAGGGTATAAAGATAAGCTTTGCGGGCGATAAGCTCATCGTTAAGAACAGGTATCTGTTTACTTCCACCAGGGAATTTACGTGCATTATGACGCTTTATAAGGAAGGCGTTTCAATGACTTCGTGTGAGCTTAAGACGGATGTCGCACCGGGTGATGAGAAAACATATGACATACCGATCGGGCATCCCGAAGGACCCGGAGAATACGTTCTCGATGTTTCGTTTAAGCTTAAGGAGAACAGGATATACGCACCTGCGGGCCATGAGGTGGCGTTTGCCCAGTCGGTGTTCGGAAGGTATGAGAACACTACAGCCTCTCCCTCGGGAACGGCAATAAAGGCAAAACGTCCTCAGCTTATAGAGGGCTATAACAACCTTGGAGTAAAGGGTGATAATTTCGAGGTTATGTTTAACAGGCTTACGGGCGAGCTCACGTCATATAAGTACGGCGGGCGCCAGATGCTTAAGAACATACCGCGTCCCAATTTCTGGCGGGCCCCTACCGCAAACGACAAGGGCAGCCTGATGCCATACCGCTATTCGCAGTGGAAGATAGCCGGGCTGTATGCGAATGTAAGGAAGCGCGGCAGGTATGAAGAAAACCCGTTTGCCTATATTCCGGTGACCTCACATGAGGCGCTCGATGACAGGATAGTTGTAAAGTGCCACTACAATATGCCCACGACTCCGGAGAGTGAATGTTTTGTAACATATTCGGTATTCATGGACGGTACAGTCTCCGTAGAGCTTACTTACGATCCGGTGCCCGAGCTTATGGACATGCCGGAATTCGGTATGATGTTTAAGATGGATGCCGATTACCACAAGCTTAAGTGGTACGGACTCGGTCCCATGGAAACATACTGCGACCGCAAGGAGGGGGCAAGGCTTTCGGTATTTACAAGGGATGTATGCGACCTTCCCCTGTACCCCGTGCCGCAGGAGTGCGGGAACCATGAGGGCGTGCGCTACGCCTTAATTACCGATGATTCGGGACACGGGCTCAGGATCGATTCTGACAATATGTGCTTAAGCGTCCTTCCGTATACGCCGCATGAGATCGAGAATGCGGCACACCCTTACGAGCTGCCGCCCGTGCACTATACTGTAGTAAGGCCCGCACTTTCGAGAATGGGCGTTGGAGGAGATGATTCCTGGGGTGCGATGACGCATAAGGAGTTCCTTATCGATACGGGCAGCAGGCTTACTTTTACCTTTTCGATAAAAGGCTGTTAAACTGTTGTAAAATTGTAAGAGTCACTAGTATTTATGTGTAAATTGTGATATATTGTTAATGTTCTGAACAAACGGAACAATAATTTCTAGGAGGATTTGAAAATGGGATTGATTTCAGCTGCATTGGGTGCCGCTTCAAGCGCACTTGCGGATTCATGGCGTGAGTATTTTTACTGTGAGTCCATCAGTCAGGATGTATTGGTAGTTAAGGGAGCTAAGAGGGTTAACAAGTCACACAGCTCCAATAAGGGTGATGACAATATCATAAGCAACGGTTCTATAGTTGCTATCAATGAGGGACAGTGCATGCTCATCGTTGATCAGGGTAAGGTCGTTGAGCTTTGTGCGGAGCCCGGTGAGTTCGTATATGATGAGTCAACCGAGCCCAGTATCTTCTACGGAAGTCTCGGACAGAACATCAAGGATACCTTTGCCCAGATCGGCAAGAGGTTATCATTCGGCGGCGACACAGCCAAGGATCAGAGGGTTTATTACATCAACACCAAGGAGATAATCGGCAACAAGTACGGTACCGTTAATCCGGTTCCTTTCAGGGTTGTTGACAAGAACATCAATCTTGACGTTGATATTTCAATAAGGTGCCACGGTGAGTATTCATACAAGATCGTAGATCCCATTCTTTTTTATACAAACGTATGCGGAAATGTTTCTAAGGAATACAACAGGGAAGAGATCGACGGTCAGCTTAAGAGCGAGCTCATGACGGCTCTTCAGCCTGCATTTGCGAAGATCTCCGAGCAGGGCATCCGTTACAGCGCACTTCCGGGACATACAACGGAGATGGCTGATGCTCTTAACGAAGTTCTTTCAAAGAAGTGGGGCGAGTTAAGGGGTATCGAGGTTGTTTCATTCGGCGTTAATTCCGTAACGGCTTCACCTGAAGACGAGCAGATGATCAAGGATCTGCAGAAGACAGCTACAATGAAGGATGCAACGATGGGTGCGGCAGCTCTTACGGCAGCTCAGGCCGAGGCTATGAAGGCAGCTGCAAGCAACACCAGCGCAGGCCCGATGATGGCATTCGCAGGCATGAACATGGCTCAGCAGGCAGGCGGCATGAACGCAGGCCAGTTATATGCAATGGGAGCACAGCAGCAGGCAGCGGCAGCTCAGGCCGCACCGGCAGCAGGCGGCTGGACATGCGCATGCGGTAAGACAGGCAACACAGGCAAGTTCTGCAGCGAGTGCGGAGCACCCCAGCCTTCTGAAGAAGGATGGACCTGCACATGCGGTACCGTTAACAAGGGTAAGTTCTGCAGTAACTGCGGAGCCAAGAAGCCCGCAGGCGCACCGGTTTACAAGTGCGACAAGTGCGGATGGGAACCCGAGGACAAGTCAAATCCTCCGAAGTTCTGCCCTCAGTGCGGTGACAAGTTTGATGATGATGATGTCGTTGAATAAATAAAATTTGTAAGTATTTTTTAGCGCTCGGGTATTCAAACCCGGGCGCCTTTTTGTTATAATTAATGGTTGAAGGTCATGCGACGCGGTAAGGACGGAGTACTTACACGAGGCGCCGTGACCTTACAACCTAAACTGACATGAGCAAGCAGCATGATAATGCGGATTGCGAATGGCAGTAGGATTGTGAGAGCGCGAAGCGCGGAACAATCCGTAATTATACATATCATTACACACAGGAGAACACCATGAAAAAAAGAGACGATATCCACAAGATACTCATCATCGGTTCCGGTCCCATCATCATCGGTCAGGCATGCGAATTCGACTATTCGGGTACCCAGGCTTGTAAGGCACTTAAGAAGCTTGGTTACGATATTGTTTTAGTTAATTCAAATCCCGCGACCATCATGACCGACCCGGAGACGGCGGATGTGACTTATATCGAGCCCCTTAATATCGAGAGGCTCACACAGATAATTGAGAAGGAAAGACCGGACGGATTATTGCCTAACCTTGGCGGACAGACCGGTCTTAATTTGTGTTCCGAGCTGTATAAGGCCGGAGTGCTCGATAAATACGGCGTGAAGGTAATAGGCGTCCAGGTTGATGCGATCGAGCGCGGTGAGGACAGGATAGAGTTTAAGAATACAATGAATGAGCTCGGCATCGAGATGGCACGTTCCGAGGTTGCCTACTCTGTCGATGATGCTTTAAGGATAGCCGAAAAGTTAGGCTACCCCGTAGTACTGCGTCCGGCATACACGATGGGCGGTGCAGGCGGCGGCCTTGTGTATAACGTTGAAGAATTAAAGACTGTGTGCGAGCGCGGGCTCCAGGCTTCACTCGTCGGTCAGGTCCTCGTTGAGGAATCTGTACTTGGCTGGGAAGAGCTTGAGCTTGAAGTAGTAAGGGATGCCACCGGTAAGATGATCACCGTGTGCTTCATAGAAAACATCGATCCCCTCGGCGTTCATACGGGTGATTCTTTCTGTTCGGCTCCCATGCTGACGATCCCCGAGGACGTACAGGGGGAGCTGCAGCGTCAGGCATATAAGATCGTCGACAAGATCCAGGTCATCGGCGGTACGAACGTACAGTTTGCAAGGGATACAAAGAGCGGAAGGATCATAGTTATAGAGATAAATCCCCGTACATCGCGTTCATCGGCTCTTGCAAGTAAGGCAACGGGCTTCCCGATCGCGCTGGTTTCGGCAATGCTTGCGGCAGGACTTGACCTTAAGGATATCCCGTGCGGCAAGTACGGAACGCTTGACAACTATAAGCCCGACGGTGACTACATCGTTATCAAGTATGCGCGCTGGGCATTTGAAAAGTTCAAGGGCGCTGAAGACAAGCTTGGTACCCAGATGCGTGCCGTGGGCGAGGTTATGAGTATCGGTAAGACCTATAAAGAGGCCTTCCAGAAGGCCATTAGGTCGCTTGAGATAGGAAGGTACGGCCTTGGCGGCGCCAAGGATTTCGCGGAAAAGACTAAGAAGGAACTTATCGACATGCTCCATGTGCCCACTTCGGAAAGGCAGTTCATCATGTATGAGGCTATCCGCAAGGGCGCCACGGTCGATGAGCTTTATGAGATAACAAAGATCAAGCCCTATTTCATCGAGCAGATGCAGGAGCTTGTATTCGAGGAAGAATCAATAAAATCATATAAGGGTTCCCTTCCGCCGGATGAGGTACTTACCGCGGCGAAGAAGGACGGCTTCTCTGATAAGTACTTAAGCAAGCTGCTTGATGTATCAGAAGAGGAGATAAGGAATGCGCGTGTTAAGCTCGGCGTAGTGGAAGCCTGGGAAGGCGTTCATGTAAGCGGCACGCAGGACAGCGCATATTACTATTCATCATACAACATGAAGGATTCAAATCCGGTTAACGAGGATACGAAGAAGGTCATGATCCTTGGCGGCGGTACCAACAGGATAGGCCAGGGTATCGAATTTGATTACTGCTGCGTACATGCGGCAAAGGCCCTTAAGAAGCTCGGATTCGAAACGATAATCGTAAACTGCAATCCCGAGACGGTATCAACGGACTACGATACTTCCGATAAACTGTATTTCGAGCCGCTGACCCTTGAGGATGTATTGAGCATTTACGAAAAGGAGAAGCCTCTCGGCGTCATCGCACAGTTCGGCGGTCAGACCCCGCTTAACCTTGCTGCAGACCTTAAGAAGTACGGCGTGAACATCCTCGGAACAACGCCCGAGACGATCGACCTTGCGGAAGACAGGGATCAGTTCAGGGCCATGATGGATAAGCTTGATATCCCGATGCCCGAGTCGGGAATGGCAGTAAATGTCGAGGAAGCGCTTGAGTGTGCAAAGAGGATAGGATATCCCGTAATGGTGCGTCCTTCCTACGTTCTCGGCGGACGCGGCATGGAAGTAGTGCATGACGATGAGCATATGAAGGTTTATATGGCGGCTGCGGTAGGCGTAACGCCCGACCGTCCGATCCTTATAGACAGGTTCTTGAATAACGCGCTTGAGTGTGAGGCGGATGCGATAAGCGACGGCGAGCATGTATTCGTTCCGGCGGTCATGGAGCATATCGAGCTTGCGGGAATACATTCGGGTGATTCTGCCTGCGTGCTCCCTTCGATCAATATTTCGGAAAAGAACGTTGAAACGATAAAGACATACACTAAGAAGATAGCACAGGAGATGAACGTGCGCGGACTTATGAACATGCAGTACGCGATCGAGGATGACAAGGTGTACGTGCTCGAGGCAAATCCCAGGGCTTCACGTACGGTACCGCTCGTATCGAAGGTATGTAACATAAGGATGGTGCCTCTGGCTACCGAGATAATCACGATGCCGCTTACCGGAAATAAGTCGCCGGTACCGGAGCTTAAGGAGAAGCACTTTAAGCATTGCGGCGTAAAGGAAGCGGTATTCCCGTTCAATATGTTCCAGGAGGTAGACCCGCTGCTCGGGCCTGAGATGAGGTCAACAGGCGAGGTTCTCGGAATGGCACAGACCTTCGGCGAGGCTTATTTCAAGGCCCAGGAGGCTACCCAGACAAGGCTTCCGCTTAAGGGAACCGTTCTTATAAGCGTAAACGACAGGGATAAGTCGGAGCTTGTGGAAGTTGCAAAGATGTTTAACGACTGCGGCTTTAAGATAATCGCAACCGGCGGAACCTGTGATATGATTGTGGATGCGGGAATACCCGCAACGAAGATATTCAAGCTTCAGCAGGGCAGGCCCAATGTGCTTGATGCAATAACCAATAACGAGGTAGACCTTGTAATAAATACGCCCGACGATAAGAAGGGTGCTATGGATGACAGTTATATAAGGAAGGGTGTAATAAAGGCGCGTATTCCGTACGTTACGACGATGGCGGCGGCCAAGGCGTCCGCTCAGGGTATCAAGGCTATGCAGGATAAGGCTTCGGGAGTTAAGTCACTTCATCAGTTCCATTCGGAGATAGAATAAGATAACACCTCATCCGGCGCTTTGCGGCACGGAAGGCTCAATAAACAGAGAATAGGAGAATCAACATGCTTGACATGAAATTCGTCAGGGAGAATCCCGACATCGTAAAACAGAATCTTAAAAACAAATTCCAGGAGGAAAAGCTTCCGCTCGTGGATGAAGTCATAGAGCTTGA
>JAILJC010000022.1 GCA_024694965.1 Lachnospiraceae bacterium | reverse complement strand
GAAGCATCACCCTCCCAGCGTATAAAGGTATTTTTGCTGGTAACCGGGATGCTGCATATAAGCTCCTTATCCGCGGGCTTATCCTTAAGTGCCGCGTATACTTCCATGCATCCCCTTCCGTAGCCCTTGGTCCGGATGGCTATCTTGCTTAAACCTTTTATGTCAAAATACTTAAATCCGGCCACGGTGCCGTCTCTCATGTTTGAAATGTATGAGTGTACCTGCTTTTGCGCCGAAACCTTTTCATATTCTTCGGGTGTTAAGTCCGAATGATCCTGAACGATCTTCGGATACTCATCACTGAGCCACCCTATCCACGGGATCAGCATGTGGCGAGGCTTAAAGACATCATAAACATTTAAGTCATCCCTCTTCTCGTCACTCTCAAGATATAAGTTGCAGGCGATATAAGAAGGGTACACACCGCTTCCCTTAAGTACGGTCCCGCCGCATGAGGTGACCTCAACCTGCTTAATGCTCCCGTCTTCTTCTATACGGATCTTTTCCATGCATTCCTGGCGGCTGTAATTGTGGCTGTTGGTGTGCCTGTGATAGAAAATGTACCACTCGCCGTTTATGCACTCCATACTTCCGTGATTGTTCGCATATGGAACACAGGGCATGGACGCCTTTTTGTAGGTATCGATGCCTATATCACCGTTGCTTATGATCACCCCGCCATATTCAAAAGGACCTTCGGGAGAATCAGACAATGCGTAACACAGTTCATGATTAACGACCGACGAATAGATAAAGTAATAACGTCCGCCCGCCTTCCTGATGGACGGTGCCTCAAAGAACGCATGGCCCTCATATGGGGTGCCCTTGCAGTACACTTCGCCCGGTGCGATAAACCGTGGCTCTTTTATGACCGTGAGCATATCCTTATCAAGAAGGGTGACCATTGCACCATGCTTATTCGGATCGCCCGGTCCGCAGAAACCTGTATAAAGATATGTGATATCGCCTTCGGTAAGCACACCGGGATCAAACTGCTGCTCATCTCCCTCACGCTCACCGAGCGCAGTACCGTCTTTGTAATGAACAAAACCGTAAAACTCATAGCTGCCCGCCGGCTCATTGCACACTGCGACCGCGACACGGCTCATGCTGCTTAAGGAATAAAACAGATAGTACCTGCCATCGGGACCCACGGTGACATCGGGAGCATACAGGTTCCCGTCAAGCTCATCGTTGCACGGATCCTGATCTTTCCTGAAGATAACACCCTCATAATGCCAGTCACCGAGATCGGTAACCGGAGCCGACCAGCACACGTAATCGAGTTCGCAGTAAACATCACCGTTATATTTGTCATGCGACCCGTAGATATATACCCTGTCGCCGAAAACATAAGGCTCGCCGTCCGGTATGTATTCGTATGAGGGAAGGTACGGATTAACAAGCTGCTTTAAATTAGGGTTCATATCTTTTTTTCCGTCCTGTATCGTTATATTTATTCCTTAACGCCTCCGATGGTAAGACCCGTTACGAAATACCTCTGTAGGAACGGGTACAGACATACGATGGGAAGCATCGTTACTACCGTAGCTGCCGCACGGATAGTGACCGGCGTGATCGTTGCTGCGCCGTTCTTTGCATTCTCGGCGCTTCCGCTCTGCTGCATAACCGATGAGAGCAGCTTCATAAGCTCGTACTGAAGTGTTGTATACTCTGTTTTCATGCGGTTGTAAAGCATTGCATCGAACCACGAATTCCACTGCCATACCGCGATGAACAGGGCGATCGTTGCGTACACCGGCTTACACAGCGGTGAGATGATATCCTTGAATATGGTAAAGTATCCCGCACCGTCAAGCTGTGCCGATTCCTCAAGGCTCTCGGGTATACCTTCCATATAAGTCCTCATAACAAGCATGTTAAATGCGCTTATCATTCCGGGTATCCAGTAAACATTGAACGTTCCGGTAAGACCCAGGTTCTTGTAAAGAAGGAAGATAGGGATCATACCGCCGTTAACATACATCGTTATAACCCAGAATAAGGATAACTGCGATTTAAAAAGAAAACGCTTACGGCTTACGACAAAGGCAAGCAGCGCATTTGCAAACAGCGATGTCAATGTTGCAAGTACCGTCCTTGCCACGGTGATCTTGGCACCTGTCCAGATATTCTGCATGGCCAGAACCGTCTTGTAGTTCTTCATTGAGAACTTACGGGGCCACAGATAGATCTTTCCCCTTACCGCATCAATACCGTCATTGAAGGATAAAGCAACCGTGTTTATAACCGGATAAAGCGTTATGATGATGAAGCATGTCAGGAACAGGAACACTATTACCACAAAAACTTTATCACTTACCGGTTTACTGACTTTGTATTCTTTCTCACTCATTTTCCATACCTCTTATTAGAATAGTCTCTGCTCGCTGTATCTCTTCGCCAGTGCGTTCGCGATCACGATAAGCAGGATACTTACCGCGCTCTTAAACAATCCGGCCGCAGTACCGAGCGAATAGTCATTCTGGGAAATACCCCACTTCAGAACGTAAATATCTATCGTCTGTGAAACCGACTGTACCAGACCGTTTCCGAGGAGGTACTGCACTTCGAAGCCCGCATTTAATACATTTCCGACATTCATAAGAAGAAGGATCAGAAATGTGGGCTTTATTCCGGGAAGTGTAATATATCTGATCTTCTGTAACCTGTCCGCGCCGTCTATGGAAGCCGCTTCGTAAAGAGCGGGATCGATAGCCGTTATTGCCGCAAGATAGATGATCGCATTCCATCCCGTTTCCTTCCAGCAGTTTGCAAATGCAACTATCGGCCAGAAATACTTGGGAAATGCAAAGAAGTTGATAGCCTGTTTAATAAATCCAAACCTTAAAAGCAGATCGTTCACTATACCGGTCGCTGAA
>JAILJC010000002.1 GCA_024694965.1 Lachnospiraceae bacterium | reverse complement strand
GTTATAGACATCGGCGTAAGGGCCTTCCCTGTCGATGAGTGCGCGTGAGATGTTCTTGGAAACCTTGAGCATTTCAAGGGACTCAGCCATTGTCTTGCCGAGGATGACATCAAGTACCGAGAACAGGCCCATCATGAACAGCTCCTGACTCTGGCCTGCCTGCTCGAATACCGGTGCAAGGTTTTCGGCGTACTTCGCACGCAGAAGCGAAACCCTTGCAACCTCGCTGGGCTTGTCATCACAAAGCTGCTTGGTAACGGCTGTTGTGATCCACTTCTTAAGTTCACGCTGTCCGAGCATTGCAGCCGCATGACGGATCGAGGTGATCTCCGAATTGATGGCCATGTGGTTAACCATCTCAAGCAGGGATATTACAAGAGCCGTATCCCTTCCGATGATATCCGCGGCCTTTGTAAGGTCAAAGTCACTCGAATTTACCGTATTCAAAAGTTCGATGTAGTTGATCTTTACGGGCGCTACATCCGTGCTTCCCTTTGTGATCGGAACACGGTAGAACTCGCCCTCATAAAACTGGTATCCGCCCTGCTCCTTTAACTGGTCAAAGGTTTCCTGATCGGAAATGTTGCCGGCTATCAGCTTGATATCGGGATAAACCTTGGTGAAATAGATCTTAGCCTTGTCGATGACTATCTTCTTATGGTCAAGAAGGATATAATCCATGAGGCTTAAAATGCTCCTGTAAGGCTCAAAATCAGGTACTGCCAGCTTGCGGATCGCAAACTTGTAACCCATTGCCTTAAGCTCCCTTATACGGTTAACATACATATCCTCCGGCTTAACATTCCTGTCGATCAGAATAACGATGCGGTTATGCGGCGCATCGCACTGTTCATCGATCGCGGTAAACAGGGAAACATTTGTAACAGGTACAAAAATGTCACTGTCTGCAGTAAGACTCTCGATGCCGATTGAATTGATGATCTCAAGGCCTGTGATATGTCCCGCTCCGTCATTGATACCGGTTCCCAAAAAGGTGGGATTCATAAGATAATTGGCCTTCTGAGTGAACAGAGAATAAGCTTTTACCGACATATTCTCATCAAATAAAGGAATAAGAGTAGCTAACATGGTCTTTCCTTCCCTTCTTTATTTTGGTTATAGGAACAGTTACATTTTACTATAAAATCGACGGATTAACAACATGGAACGCAGTTATTTTACAAAACGCAGCTTACCCCTGCTCTCCCAGCGTATCTTCCTTGCTTCGTAAGGCGTTTCACCGTCTAGGTGTACCTGCTGCGGTTTCATCGTAACAAGGTACATTGCACTGCAGCGGTGGGCAGTTATCTTGCGGAACATAAGATGCATTTTCCTGTATACCATCGCCACTGCCAGCAGCAGCTTCCACTTGGGCATATCCCTTACAAGGCACACATCAAGCATTCCGTCTGTAGGATCGGCACCGGGGCAGAACGGTACCCCGCCTCCCTCACACATATGGTTCATGCCGACTACAAAGAACAGTTTCTTTATCCTTATCGGCTTGGCGTTATCAAGATACAGAAGAGCCATCGTCTTCTTTCTGGTAAATACCTGCTTGATACCGATGAACAGATATACCAGCCTGCCTATGCCGAGCTTGTTAAACACCTTTTTAAGCCTGCTTTTTGAAACCTCGCTGCAGATATCCGCATCATAACCCACGCCGCAGCTAATAAGAAAGCGCCTGGGCGGATAATTGTCGGCCCTGACCTCGCCGTAATCTATTAAGCACTCATCGGGATCGTTTATCAGATGATCAAGGGACTTATCCAAATCCTTGTCAACGCCCATATTAAGTGCAAAATCATTTCCCGATCCCGACCTTATGCATGAAAGGATCGTATGATCAAAGTCCCTTATACCGTTAAGCGTTTCATTCAGTGTACCGTCACCGCCGATAACAAGGATATGGCAGTCCTCGGTAAGGTCCTTCGTAAGCCTTGCGGTAATGTACTCGGCCTGGCGGGGCGCAGTTAATATATGCACATTGTAGCTGACCCCTTCCTTGTCGAGCGTTTCCTTGACCCTGTTCCATATTTTGATACCGTTTCCGGATGAGGATTCGGGATTTACAAGTATTTCCATATCCTGCTTCCTTATTGTGACTTACTCGCCCTTTTCGTTGAACATCCCCTGGCCGAGCATGGATTCATGCGCAGCGGTGATCTCCTTTACTTCTTCCCCGCATTCCACGAACAATAACGCTATCTGCGGGTCAAACTGGGTACCGGCACCTTCCTTTATGATGTTCATCGACTGCTCAAAAGTAAACGGTTCTTTGTAGCTGCGCTTGGAAACAAGTGCATCGAATACATCGGCAACTGCCATTATACGTGCGGACAGCGGTATTTCCTCTCCTGCCTTTCCGCTCGGATAACCCTTTCCGTCCCACCTTTCATGATGGTAGGTCGCAAGGTTCTTGGCCTCCTTTAAGTAACCGCTGTCGGAAACGAGAGACATGGCACTTGCGATTATCTTGCTTCCGGCGGTCGTGTGAATCTTCATTGCGGCAAATTCTTCGTCCGTTAAGCGGCCCGGCTTGTTAAGTATGACATCCGATACCATTATCTTGCCGACGTCATGAAGAGGTGCGGAATTGGCAACGTCTTCCATGTATTCGTCCGTAAGGATATCCGCATACATTCCCTTTTCACGCATCTTTTTCATGATAAGGCGGACATACGCGGCTGTTTTTCGCACATGATCGCCCGTGTTCTTGTCCCTGCTCTCGACCATATCCGCAAGGACATAGATGAGGCCGTTCTGCATATGGGCTATCTCTTCACCCTTGGCCTCCACATCCTCAAGATAACCTACCGTTTCTGCTATCGTCTTTGAAAGAGACTCATACAGGTTCTCGATCTCATCACCCGTTGCGATATCAAGGTGCTGCAGCCTGTCAACGCTTATCTCCCTTGCCTCCTCGCTGTCATATGCGAACTTCCTTGCAGACAGTGTCATGGCAGCGATGGGATAGATAAGATGATAATCCACAAGCCAGATACAGAGTGAAAGTATGAATATATAAAATCCCATGAACAGAGAAAATACCTTGGTCATGTAATTAAGAGTCGAAAGCCTTATGTCCTCGACCTTAATGTCGGCCGCCGCATAACATACACAGTTCTTATTCTGATCGTATACCGGCTCGAACACCGTAAGCAGCCTGCCGTAAATAGTATCGTCAAGCAGAGGCTCAACATACTTGCCCCTTAAAAAGTCCTCTTTATAAGGCTCTAAATATTCCTCAAGTTCTATGACGGTTCCGGGATCCTGACCCTTAACATCGGGAGTGTCAAGATCGAACACGACCTCTACCCCGTCCTCTAAGAACCTGTAAACATATATGTACTCGATATCGTTATTACCCTGTTTAATGCTGCGCATCTTATTCTCGACCGCCTTGTAATCGGGGGCTGCCTCGCCGAGAGTCAGATATTCGTCGACCTTTGCAGGATCGATAAGGTTTGCCGTCAGCTTGGCCGCGCTTGTGCAGCTGTAGGTATACTGCTTCATGGCAAAGTTCTGGAAAAGAATGTAGCTGATGATCGTCGTAACGACCGCCACACACACCATGATAACGGAAATGATGGTGATGATCTTGCTCCTTAAGGAGAATGACCTGGTCACGTTTTTCCTGACATTGGTAAGCGCATCCTGCGACATGGGAGCCTGACGCCATCCGGTAAGCCACAGTCCGGGCTTTAACCTGTCGGGAATGAGCTTTATTATCACAAACACAAGGACAACCGTGATGCCCTTGTCGATAAGGTCGATAGTTATATCGGAAGCCATCTGGGCCCAGAAGATATTAAGCTTTCCGCTGCGAAGCAGTGCCCTCGCAAACGGAGCGCTGATCCCTTCGCCCATGCCAAAACCGTAAAGGAGATATGTAAGTATGGATCCGAACGCACCGCCGATAAAAGCAAATACGGGGATCGTGAGCAGGGCCTTTCCGAACTTATCAAAATAGCCCTTGCGTCCCAGGTATGTGCCGCTTGCGGCGATCATCGTTGAAAGCACCACATAATATGCGTTACCTGGGTTGCCCTGCATGTTGATTATATTATTAAGGTATCCGACTACTATGCCGGGAAGATATCCGCCCAGTACGGCGGCAAGAAGAGTACCCACATTATCAAGGTACAGAGGAAGGCCCAAACGGCCTGCTGCCCGGGGCAGTACAAAATTTATAAGCACCGTCCCCGCAAAGAAAAGGATTTGAAAAATTAGATATTTACTGCTTTTTGGTTGTGACTTTTCATTTATACCCATATCGTATCTTCCGATTTATCTTATGGGAAAATCCCTTATTTTATGTATCACATAATTTTATCACATTTTAATCAAAAGCACCAGTATATCGGAAGTTCGGGCCGCTTAAGTTCACAGTTCATACGCTCGCCGGGAAATGCCGCCTTAAATCCCTTCCCCGATAAGATGAGGCGGACATAATCGTCTTCACATTCAAGCGGTTTTTCGGTTTCCATCGCAAACGGAAAACCGGGTTTCAAGTCATGTGCCGAATGTATATCAGATCCGCACGTCATGGTCTTCCCGTGCATGCGTGCATATTCATAAGCCAGCTTGTCCTGGTAGGGCTGGTTTGTGCTGTTTGCCACCTCCCATGCATCGCAGTGGTTCGGATGCAGCCTTATCTCGTTCATGTAATATCTTTCGCGGAACGGATGCGCCTGAACGACAAGCCCTCCCTCCTTGTGGACGAGTTCATACTGCTCCTCCTGGTTAAGGCGGATTATCTCCGGATGTTTACTTAGCCATTCGGGATCGAGACCGTATATCAGGAAATCCTCTCCCGTACCGTAAGTGGTCTCCCATCCGAAGAACACCTTAAGGCCTGCGGCCCTGCCGGCTTCCTTTGTCCGAAAATAGCTCTGGCAGTACTGATATGTCCAGTCCTCCCACGGCAGGTCCCTGTCGATACAGGTGTTTCCAAGATAAAAATGCTCGGTAACGAATATACCGTCATATCCCAATACCTTATAGCCTTCTATGTATTCCGGCCCGTCTGATTCTCCGCATGCCGAAGACCATGATGTATGTAAA
>JAILJC010000196.1 GCA_024694965.1 Lachnospiraceae bacterium | reverse complement strand
AACCTGCAGTTTTCGGTAAACAAGGACAGTGCGAACCTTGATATGGCAAATGAGTTCATGCGGTTTCTTATAACTTCTGAGGAGCTTAATGAGATGGCTCAGAAGAAGGGCCTTATGTCGCCGACAAAGGACCTTACCTTTAACAGCATGTATGCCGCATTCGCAGCTGTTCCTAAGGAGAGGATATTATCACCCGAGGAATTCGGCTTGTTGGATGATTCGGTAATACAGTTAAGACAGGCCGTTTACGGAGTTTCTACAGGCACGATGACGATAGATGAGGCAGTTGGGGGCTACGGTACTTTCGCACAGTAGCCGATATATATTATAAGCTTCATGACAATAATGATGAGGGGTGCCGCCGGAGAATGATTGATGATACTTGATTTACAGTATCGTATTAGATATACTGACTAGTGTATGTGCCAAATTGGAAAACACAATATTTTGGGGTTTGTTAACGATTCATGAGAGAGGAGTTTGTATGAGGGGATTCGGAAGGGTTATGTTGGCGGTTTTTGCAATATGTTATACGTTTACATGCACAATGCTGTTTTTTAGTATGAATGTCAGGGCGTATACCGATACGCAGGGGATGACTTATGGCATACAGGCCATTGCCGGCTTGATGCTTGCCATAGGTGCAGCGGTTGGGCTTCGTTGGCGCAAGAGAATGTGAGGGGATGGGCTGATGGAAAAAGTGAAGAAGATCAAACACTATGATGTAGATGATCATACACTGATTACGTGGCTTCTGTTGTTGTGTCTGGTTGCAACATTTGCAAAGTATTTATCTGACAACTATGTTCAACTGGCTGTGATAAACGGGGATTCAATGCTTCCGGCATATCACAACATGCAGATCGCTATGGTCGATAAGCATTCAAAAGACTATGAGGCCGGTGATGTGATCGTATTTTATTGTCAGGGGCTTTCGGAGCTTCTTGTTAAGAGAGTGGTGGGAGTTCCGGGCGACATCCTGAGGATAACGGATGGAACATTGTACATTAACGGTATTGAAAGCAATGAAGATACGCATTTTGAATACGCCGGTATATTGGAGCACAGTATTGAACTTGCCGAAGACGAGTATATAGTGCTCGGAGATAATACATCGTCGAGCCGAGACGGCCGGTATGAAGATGTCGGAATAGTTAAGGGCAACGATATAATAGGAGAGATCAGATAGTAATAAACAATTGATGTAAACAACATCCCCATCGCAGGTTTGCGATGGGGAATCTTTTGTATTATAATGATTTACGATGTAACCAGGGGATGAGAGAATCGAACTCCCGCTAAAGGTTTTGGAGACCCTTGTCATACCATTTGACCAATCCCCTGTACGGTCGTTTAAAACCGACTAAATATTTATATCACAGCGCTATGCGCTTTGTCAATGAATTTGTTAAGGATACTCCGATGGAGGATATTGTAACGATAAAAGATAAAAGAATAAGGCTGCTTACCGCCGGCGTATCTTTTGCGGCGGCGATGCTTATTCTTATCATAGTGTTCTCATCTCTTAAGCTCGTGCCGTTTTCGCATGATCCGGCGGCTTCCTCGCTTGCTTATGACGATGCTTATTTCCAGTTCATTGATTACGTCGCTTTATTTAAGGACGTCCTGTCAGGGAAACAGTCCCTTGGATACAGCTTCAGCAACTATCTCGGACAGTCGAATTTCGCACTGTTTACGTATTATCTGGCATCTCCGGTCAACTTCCTTTTGGTTTTCTTTGACAAGAGTGCGATCCCCGCGTTTTTTGACATCATAATACTGCTCAGGTTATCACTGTGTGCGTTTACCGCCTCGTGGTTTTTATCCGCGAGGTATAAAGGTAAGCTTCCCTCGTATTTTAACGTGCTGCTTTCCGTTGGATACGGGCTCATGCAGTACAACCTGCATCAGGCTTATAACATTAATTATTTGGACGGTATGGTAATGCTGCCTCTTATGATGCTCGGGGTTTACAGGACGGTTAAGGATAAGCGGACAGGCCTTTTGTCGGTGACTTCAGGTTTATCGATCCTGTTTTCCTGGTATACGGGCTGCGTTAACTGCGTATTTTCGTTCTTTTATTTTGTTCTTGAAGCAGTGTTTGACCTTATCGAAAGACCGAAAGAGGAGCTTAAAGGGGGCCTCTTTTGCCACGTATTTAACTACGCAAGGGCCATGCTCCCGGGCGTACTCATATCATGCGTGTATTTTGTGCCCACGCTGTATGAACTTAAGCTTGGAAAGGCAAGCGGCGGTATCGACTGGTACCTGCTAAAAGACATTCTTAAGGGCAACCCGCTTGATCTTATAAGGAATTATTACATAGGCTCCGGCAAGGGCGGCGGAGTGGGGATGGTAAATACCTTCTTCTGCGGAACGATAGTCCTTATCGGCGTGCTGGGGCTGTT
>JAILJC010000192.1 GCA_024694965.1 Lachnospiraceae bacterium | reverse complement strand
CTTGTACATGGCACCGGATTTCTTGGCAATCTCATCAAAAAAAGTTCTGCTGAGACTGTATATCCGTATCCCCTCCTTCGGGCGGATAAACTTTCTCATCTCATCATCTTCTTCCAGAAGCTTTCGTATCTGGTTCAATGACTTTTCACTTGCTGCATTCATATCGCTGTTTTCCTCCTTTGGATTATTTGATAGACCACGCAAAAAGGACACTCTCCCGGTTTTTCTTCCGAAATAGTGTCCTTGTTCATAACAATATTCAAATGACTCTGTTACTTGTTGCTTTACTTAATCCAAATTCGGTTCATTGGCGTACTTTTGGCGTACCTCAGATTCTTATACCCCTTCAACCCGCATAAACACTGGGCTGGCGGCTATCCTATCAACCAGTCGTACATTTCCTGATACTTAAGGGCGCTGACCTTCCATGAGAAGTCAACCGCCATTGCCCGGTCGATCATCTTATTCCACTCGCGCCTGTGATTTGTATATACATCATAGGCAAAACGGATGGTGCCGAGCATCTCGTGTGCGTTATAGTTAACAAATGAAAAACCTGTTCCCGTGCTCTCATAGCGGTTGTATGATTCTACCGTATCCTTAAGGCCGCCTGTCTCACGCACGATGGGTATCGTTCCGTAACGCAGTGCCATAAGCTGTGACAGGCCGCAGGGTTCAAACAGCGAAGGCATAAGGAATGCGTCGGAGCTCGCATATATCTTGTGGCTTAATCCTTCCGAATAATAGATGTTCGCAGATACCTTGTTGCCGTACTTCCAGTCAAAGTGCCTGAACATATTCTCATAGCGTTCCTCGCCCGTACCGAGGATAACCACCTGTATATCCATCTGGCACAGCTCATCCATCACATAGGCGATAAGATCAAAGCCCTTTTGGTCGGTAAGCCTTGATACTATGCCAAGCATGAACTTTTTATCATCCTTATCGAGTCCAAGCTCCTCCTGCAGCGCCCTCTTGTTCTTAAGCTTTTCCTTGCGGAAATCACGCGCATCGTACGGAAAATCAATAAACTTATCTGTAGTAGGATTGTAATCCGAATAATCGATACCGTTTACGATACCGCGAAGGTCATTACTGCGAGCCTTTAAGAGCCCGTCAAGCCCCTCGCCGTAGAATGGCATCTTGATCTCTTCGGCATAGGTCTCGGACACCGTTGTTATCGCATCCGCAAACACGATACCGCCCTTTAACATATTACCGTCCTTATATGCCTCAAGCTTATCAGGCGTGAAATAGTAATCCGGCAGCCCCGAATAAGCCTTTATTGTCTTGACATCCCATACCCCCTGGAACTTAAGGTTATGTATGGTCATAATGGATTTCATATTCCTGTAAAAATCACCCTCATGGAAGCGTTCCTTAAGATAAACCGGAATAAGACCCGTCTGCCAGTCATGGCAATGCACAATGTCCGGCCTGAAATCAACAACGGGAAGAATCGAAAGCGCGGCTTTACAGAAGAAGCAGAACTTCTCTATATCCCAGAGCACATCGCCGTAGGGCTTGGGACCCGCAAAATAGTGTTCGTTATCAACGAAATAATAGGTTATGCCCAGATAGACCATCTTCATAATACCGACATATAAAGTCTTATTGTCCATATCCATATAGAAATGGCCGACATACTCCATCTGGTCCTTGAATTCCTGGGCAATGCACATATATTTGGGCAGCACGACCCTGCAGTCAAAATACTTCTTGTCAAGACACTGCGGAAGTGAGCCCACAACGTCGGCAAGGCCTCCTGTCTTTACAAACGGTACACATTCGGATGCAACAAACAATACTTTTTTCATATAGCCCTCCAATACATCCCAAAACTGTCACAAATACAGGCTTATTATACTAAATATCCGATCAAATTGCCATACTTATCTGTACCTTGACAGTTCCAGCTTTTCTATGCTGTATGAGTCCTCATATTTCGTTATCACGTTCTTTATGATAGATGAATGGTTGTACGAAACCGACATTATAGTCGGTTCGGTCATATCATATGCAAGTATCCCGTCGGAACTTAATTTGAAATTGGAAAATCTTACAACAGCATGGCAGGGGCAGGTCACCCCGTCAGCCTGCGTTATCTGCACTTTGTAAATAAGGTCCAGTTCATTATAATCGTTTCCCGACTTTCCCGCCTCTCCCGGATCAACTGACTTAAAATATATCTCCTCAATGTTCGGGCTTAAATATCTGAAGGTTGCCTGTTGATTTATGTAAACCGGTACCAGGTGTGCTTCACAGAATACCCTTACACCGTATTCGTTTGCATCCACAAAGGCGCGGAGCCCCTCCTTTACAGCCTGTTTAACTGCGCTGTCCGGAAGTTCGGAAGCATACGTCACATACTTTCCGCAGCCTTCCACTGTATAATCCCTTACGCAGTCTTCGGAACGTGCATCAATATAATAGTTGTCGTGCAGGCGTTCGCCGTCATTAAAGAAACACCTTATGCTGACAACATCACCGAGCGCATATCTTTCCTTTTCCTCAACCGGCGCAAAGTTAAGCATACGGATAAGCGGATTGGTGCTGTTATTATATATTGTCATCTTTATGTCAGGCGATGTGCCTTCAAAAGACACCTTGATATCCCTGAACAGATCATCAACAGTAAGCGGCATCGCATTCGAAAGTCCGCTTACCGTATAAACAGCCTCGGATGAATTGACATTTATCTTAAGCCGCCTTGAAAGTTCCTCATCAAACAGATAGGATATGGCTATCTCATCACCGTTTTTAAGGCTGCCATCCTTATCCGGCATAGCTTCGATACCGGCCGCAAACCTTAAAAAATCATCATCGGTAACCTTTTTATCCTTTATAACGGCTTCCCTGCGGGCTGCCATTATAACCCTCACATCATTTAAGAGGCTCTCATCATCCCTCTTAATGCTTACGGTTCCGCTGTTGTTGAATCCCTCGTAGCTTATCTCAAAGTAATCGCTTAAATCAAGCGTGTCGCCTTCCGTCGCATTTACCGCAACATACACCGCCGCTCCCCCGATCGCAACGATCAGCGGGATCAGCAGAATGATCAATAATTTTCTCATAATTTCCCCTTATTCGATACTCCCCGCGAGCATCTTCATCTCCCTTGCATTATTTATAACATTATCGGTTATCTTCGCACCGCCAAGCATCCTTGCAAGTTCCTTAACGGATGCTTCCTCATCAAGCGCGGCAACGTCCGTAACCGTACGGCTTCCTTCAACCTGTTTGCTTATCTCAAAATGCTTGTCGGCAGCTGCCGCTATTTGCGGAAGGTGGGTGATGCAGATAACCTGATGTGCCCCCGAAAGCTGTTTAAGCTTTGCCGAAACCTTCTGTGCGGTCCTCCCGCTGATACCCGTATCTATCTCATCAAAGATAAGTGTCCCCACACTGTCCTCGTCCGCGAGCACCGACTTAAGTGCCAGCATTATACGTGAAAGCTCGCCGCCCGATGCGACCTCGGTAAGAGGCCTTATCTTCTCGCCCGGATTTGTGCTTATGAGGAACTCAACGAGATCATAACCCGAAGATGAAAGCGCATCCTCATCGGGCTTTACACTTATCTCAAAGCTCACATCAAGGAAATTAAGGTCGATAAGAGCCTCCCTGATCTTCCCGGCAAGAACCTCTGCCTCACGCTTTCGCACTTTCGAAGCCCTGCCGCACAGGTCAAGCAGCTCCTTTTTTAAATCGTCGTGGCGTTTTTCAAGCCCGGCTATATATGACTCTCTGTCAGAATACCTTTCTATAAGAGCCTGCTGCCTTTCAAGATATTCATTTATCTTATCAACCGTATCGCCGTACCTTTCCCTTATACGGTTTACCGTATTAAGCCTGTCTTCAACCTCCTGAAACCTTTCCGGTGAAGAGTCGATCTCAGCCTCATAAGCCGCAGCTGACCTGTTAAAATCGTTAAGCAGCCCGTCTATGTCGGCAAGCTCGTTGATAAGCGGCTGTAAACCTTCATCATATTCGGCCGCACCGCTTAACTTTGACAGGGCACGTCCCACTGCGGAACCTGCCGCACCTTCATCGTCATATCCGCAGATAAGGTGGGCATACCCTACCGCTTCCGCGATCCTTTTTGCATTGGACAGCTTCCGGTACAGCGTTTCGAGTTCTTCCGCCTCGCCCTCTTTAACCGCGGCAGCAATTATCTCGTCTGCCTCAAACCGGGCCAGGGAAACTTCCTTATCCATATCCCTCCCGGGAGCCTTCGCGTCATTAAGTTCCTTTAAAACCTCCGAATACTCAGCATATACCGAAGATATTTTTTCCTTAAGGGTTTTAAGTTCATTTCCGCAGAAGCTGTCAAGTATCTCCTTATGCTTCTTCGTATACAGCAGTGACTGATGCTCGTGCTGACCGTGGATATCGATAAGCACCGAGGCAAGCTCTTTTAACATCGAAGCCGATGCCGACTCACCGTTTATGCGGATCACGTTCCTTCCGTTCATTATCCTGCGCTGCATGATGACCTCGTCATTCTCGCAGGGGATATCAAGGGAAGCAAGCTTATCCCTTACATCCTCAGAATCAACGCTGAAAGTAAGCTCGCACAGGGCATACTGTGCGTCGTCTCTTACGACATCCGCACGCATCCGTTTACCAAGCGCAAAATTAATTGAATCTATAAGGATCGACTTACCGGCACCGGTTTCTCCCGTAAGTATGTTCAAACCGCCGGCAAAATCAAGCTCAACATCATCTATAAGTGCAATATTCTTAACATGCAGGTTTAATAACATCTTGTCCTCTCATCCCAAAAGCTTTTCTATCTCGTTCATTACCTTTACGGTATCCTCGGCAGTCCTTACCGCGCACATCACCGTATCATCACCGGCAATGGATCCGACTATCTGCGGAAACTTAAGTGCATCTATCGAGGCAGCGACAGCCATAGCCATACCCGAATAAGTTTTTACAACAAGTATGTTCTGAGCCATATCCATGGATTTAAAGCCGGCCCGTAAAACGCCCGTATATTTGTCGTCGATATCACCCGGTCCGTCGGAATGGAGCGCATATTTCTGCCTCCCGTCACCCGAAGGGATCTTAATAAGGTTAAGCTGTTTTATATCCCTTGATACGGTAGCCTGTGTAACATGGAAGCCCTCGGCATTAAGCCGGTCCTTAAGCTCCTCCTGCGTCTGGATCACGTTATTCGATATTATTTCAAGTATCTTGCTCCGCCTGTCTGTGCTCATGTCGTTACTCCGAACTTTCTGCTTAATACGTCAAGGAAACCTTCCCTGCTCATCTTTATTACCTTGGTAACACCTTCGGCCCTCTTTATCTCAACGCTGTCACCGGCCTTTAGATCGATCGCCGTTGCACCGTCACATGAAAGGGAAGCCTCGTACTCGTGACTGTACTTACTGCTCAACACTTCGATCCTTATCTCATCTTCCGCCGATAACACAACCGCTCTTGTATTAAGGGTGTGCGGACAGATCGGAGTGACAAGTATAAGGCTTGCATTCGGTTCTACTATAGGGCCTCCCGCCGAAAGGTTGTAGCCCGTAGAACCCGTCGGGGTCGATACTATGATACCGTCCGCCTCGTATACGCTTAAACACCTGTTGTTTACGTATATCATATACCTTACTATCCTCAGATCACCCAGGCGCGATATGACTATATCGTTAAGCGCAGTGCTTTCATTGCCGCCCGTAACGGCCGAAAGCATCATCCGCTCCTCAACATCGTAATCATCATTTATCAGACGGTCAAGCGTTGGCATTATATTGTCTTTCTCAACTCCGGCAAGATAACCCAGCGTCCCGAGATTGATGCCCAAAAGCGGTATATCCCTGCCGGCGAGTGCTCCCGCCACCTGTATAAGGGTTCCGTCACCGCCGAGCACCAGCACGCATTCCGCATCCTTTGCACTCTCATTAAGCTCCGCTGCCGGGATGGCATCATGACTTACCGCAAGAGAGCTGCATTTACAGCCCCTTTCGGATAAATATCCGGCTATAGATCCGGTAACGGTTCCTCCCACGTCCTTATCCCTGTTGTATACTACAAGATAGTTTTTCATATATACCCCATCCTAATTTAAGCTCTCAGCGGCTTCATCCACTGTATTTCTGATAATATCTTCCGTGATAGTTACCCGTGGGTTCGGATTATCCCCATTTTGGTTTACATAACTGTATGATGGGTTTGCCTGATCCTTGCCATGGTTTACATAATTTTGACTCTTCGACATATATAACAGGTACTCGATGTTGCCCTCGGGGCCTCTGATCGGAGAATAAGTAAGTCCGAGCGGCTCAAATCCCGCATCGGCTGCATATCCTATAACCCGGCCTATGACTTCCTCATGTACCTCTTTATCCCTGACCACGCCCTTATGGCCCACCTTATCCCTTCCGGCTTCAAACTGCGGCTTGATAAGGCATACCATAAATGCGCCTTCCTTAAGCAGTAAATACGCCGGCTTCAGTATCTTTTCAAGGGATATGAAGGATACGTCACAGGAAGCAAAATCAGGCTGGTCCTCAATATCACCGGGCTTAATATACCGAAAGTTCGTCTTCTCCATGCAGATCACACGGTCATCACTCCTTAATTTCCAGTCAAGCTGGCCGTGCCCAACATCTATCGCATAAACCCTGGCCGCGCCGTTTTGCAGCATGCAGTCTGTAAAACCTCCGGTCGATGCACCTATATCCATGCATATCTTATCCTTAAGCACAATAGGGAAGCTCTTAAGTGCTTTCTCAAGCTTAAGCCCTCCCCGGCTTACATACTTAAGCACCGGTCCGCGTACCTCAAGCTCAAGCCCCTCTTCTTCAAAAGTCGCGCCGGCCTTGTCCTCTCTCTGGCCCTTAACAAAGACATTTCCGGCCATTATTATGGCCTTTGCCTTCTCCCTTGAAGGTGCATGGCCTTTATTAACAAGAATAACATCCAGCCTCTGTTTCATATCTAAAACGGTCAGGTGTCCTTTCTGTGCTTGTTGCCCCAGCTTATATACTGCGTCACGATCCGGTTTATCACCGTTTCGTTATCTATACCGACTTCCTTTTTAAGGATGTCGACATTTCCGTGTTCCACATAATCATCCGGAAGGGCTATCGTAAGTACATCGCATTCCAGCTTGTTATCGAATACATAGTCGCGTACCTTTTCGCCGTAGCCGCCGCTTAACACATTCTCCTCAAGAGTAACTATGAGCGAATGCCCCATGCATATCATATCAATGGCATCCGTATCAACAGGCTTTGCGAAACGTGCGTTTACAAGACTGCACGGATACCCCATTTCCTTAAGTTCCCTGCGTACTTCCTCTGCGGTTTTTACCATGCTTCCGAGTGCGAACAGGGCTATGTCGTTCTCCTCATATAATACCTCGCATTTGCCGTAAACTACAGGTGCACGGAATTCCTCGAGTCCGTCATATGCTTCGCCCCTGGGATATCGTATTGCTATCGGGCTCGAGAAGCCGACTGCAAACTTCATCATATCGGAAAGCTCCCATTTGTTCTTGGGCGCCATTATCGTCATGTTCGGGATGGAAGACATATAGGAAATATCGAATATCCCCTGGTGAGTCTCGCCATCGGCTCCCACAAGACCGGCCCTGTCTATGGCAAATACAACCGGCAGGTTCTGTATGCATACATCATGCAGTATCTGGTCATAAGCTCTCTGCAGGAAGGAAGAATAAACAGCCACTATCGGCTTAAGCCCTCCCGCGGCAAGTCCCGCCGCAAAAGTGACCGCATGCTCCTCCGCTATTCCGACATCGAAAAACCTGTCCGGATACATGTTGGCAAACCGCTTAAGCCCGGTGCCGTCAGGCATTGCCGCAGTGATCGCCACGACATTTTCATTCCTCGCCCCGAGCTTTGTCATTACGGTTGAGAAAATATCCGTGTAATTAGCCTTCCTCCCCCTCTTAAGCGGGAGGCCCGTCTGTATGTCAAAGGGCTCCGCTCCGTGGAACCTTGCCGGATGGCGTTCCGCAGGCATATACCCTTTTCCCTTCTTGGTTATGACATGGACCAGCACACATTTGGGGAGCTTTCTTGCCTCCTTAAGCATCCTGACAACGGCCCCGACATCATGCCCGTCAACCGGCCCGAGATATGTGATACCCATGTCCTCAAAGAACATCCCCGGCACCACCAGCTGCTTGACACCGCTCTTGTAACGCTTCAGTGTATCTACAAGCTGCGGACCGTTCGGGAACTTGTTAAGCTTGTTCTCAAGCACTATCTTAAAGTCCTTATACGCCTCCGCGGTACGTATCTTACGAAGATACTTTGACATACCGCCGACATTCTCGGCTATGGACATATTGTTATCATTTAAAACTATGACATAGTTGGTATCGAGCCTTGCAGCATTGTTGAGCGCCTCATAGGCCATGCCGCCCGTAAGCGCCCCGTCTCCGATGACCGCAAACACCGCATGGTCTTCACCCTTAAGATCCCTTGCCTTTACAAGACCAAGGCCCGCTGACACGGATGTTGAACTGTGCCCCGTATCGAAACTGTCGCACAGGCTTTCCTTGCGCTTCGGGAATCCGCTCATACCTCCGTATTTGCGAAGGTTCTCAAACCCTGCCTGCCTTCCGGTGAGCAGCTTGTGGGTGTAGGACTGATGGCCCACGTCCCATATGATCTTATCATCCGGAAGATCCGCAACAAGATGCAGTGCCATCGTAAGTTCGACGGCACCCAGATTAGAGCCCAAATGGCCTCCGGTAACGCTTATCTTATTTATCAGGAACTCCCTTATCTCGCGTGCGAGTTCATCATACTGCGAGGGAGGGATGTCCTTTATGTCATTGGGTTTCTTTATACTGTCAAGTACCACGGTACATACCTCTTAACCGGTCACCTGTCACGGTTTATCAGGAACTTGATGAGCTCCTCCAGAAATTCATTCCTCTTATCAAGCGTTTCAAGCAGCTTTACTGCCCTGTTTGAGTAAGAATCAACATCCTCGGCCGCCTCTTTTAACCCTTTTAAGGTAACATAGGTGGTCTTGTGATTCTTCTCATCCGAACCCACAGGCTTGCCGAGTATCTTGGGATTACCGGTCACATCGAGGATATCGTCCTTTATCTGGAAAGCTATGCCGACTGCCTCGCCGACAAGTTCCATTACATCCGTTTCCTCCTGCGTTGCGCCGCCGAGTACAGCTCCTATCGTAAGCGCGGCCTGTATAAGGGCACCTGTTTTAAGCCTGAAAATGAACAGGATGCTGTCCTCACTTAATGCAATGTTGTTATCCTCGGCCTCTACATCAAAAACCTGTCCGCCAACCATTCCGTAAATACCGGATTTATGCGTAAGTATCTTAAGCGCGGCAAGTGCCCTTCCCGTAAGCACGGGATCTCCCGCACACAGATCGAGCGAATGAGCGACCGTCTCATATGCCTTGTTTAAAAGCGCATCGCCTGTAAGAATTGCCATATCTTCGCCGTATACGATATGTGTTGTCTTCTTGCCCCGCCTGTATTCATCATTATCCATGGCCGGCAGGTCATCATGTACAAGCGAATAAGTATGTATCATCTCAAGGGCTGCCATGAACGCACCGAGGCAGGGATGCTCCTCCCCGAACAGGGTGCATGCCTCCTTCATCATCACGGGCCTTAACCTTTTGCCGCCCGATAAGAGGCTGTAATTCATCGCGGACAGTACCGTTTTCTGGTAACCCTCCTCTGCAGACACACCGTACTTTATCACCATTTCCTCGGCATTCCTTACGCGGTCCCTAAGTTCCTCATTGAAATTCATTCAGCTCACCTTCCTCATCCAAAACCATGACCTGCTGCTCAACCTTCTTAAGCTTCCCGTCGCAGTATTTAAGCAGCTCCATCCCCTCCTTGTAAAGATCAAACGACTGCTCAAGGGGAATATCCTCTGCCAGCTTATCAAGTGTTTTGTCAACATTCTCAAGCGCCTCTTCAAGAGTCAGCGCCTCCATTTCCTCACGGGTCATAGGCTCACTTCCTTTCACCTTTCGTCCTTAAGGATCACCTTGTTTTTAACCTCGGTAATGAGTTCACCGTCCCTTAAGCTAAGCTTAAGCTCATCGGAAACCCCGGCATCCTTAACACTCTTTATCACACGCCCGTTCTTATCCTGCACGAATGCATACCCGCTGCTCAGACGCTTGAGCGGGGACAGTGCTTCAAGGCGCTCCACCCTTATATCCAGTAAATGCCGCTTATCCTTCAGGGTGCCGTCCATTGCATCCTTAAGATGGTCAAGCAGCGATAAATACCTCATCCTCTGCTCCCTGAGCCTGTGGCCGGGGCTTAAACCCTGCATCTTAAGAGTCAGCTTTTCATACCTGTCCCTCTTACGATTAACGGATGCGGCAAGCTGGTCTTTTAAGGCCTGCTTAAGGCTTTGTGTCATTTCGGTAAATGCCGCAAAATCAAACACCGCCAGTTCTGCGCCCGCAGACGGCGTCGGTGCCCGCATGTCCGCCACAAAATCCGCTATCGTAACATCGGTTTCATGGCCGACCGCCGAGATGACCGGAATGCTGCAATCAAAGATCGCCCTTGCGACCGGCTCCTCGTTAAACGCCCACAGGTCCTCGATCGAACCTCCTCCGCGGCCCACTATCATAATATCCACACCCTGCTCCTCAAGTGCCCTGATGCCGGCAACAATGCTTTCGGCCGCACCCTCGCCCTGTACCTTCGCAGGGTACAAAATGATGGATACATAGGGGTTCCGGCGGGTTGTTATATTGATTATATCATGTATGGCGGCTCCCGTAGGGGCAGTCACCACCCCGAGCTTTGATATGTATTTGGGAATGGGCTTCTTGTATTCGGAGGAAAACATGCCCATTTCCTCAAGCTCTTTTTTGAGCTTTTCAAATCGTTCATACAGCTGCCCTTCACCGTCAAGGACGATCTTTGCCGCATAAAGCTGGTATTTCCCATCACGTTCGTAAATATCTATACGGCCGCCGGCAATTATCTGCTGGCCCTCACGCAGGGTGAAATCAAGTCCCCTGCGATTGCCCGCAAACATCACGCATGCGAGCGTGCCTGTATTATCCTTCATGGTGAAATAAATGTGACCCGAGGAGTGGTACTTGACATTTGATACCTCTCCCTTGACATTGACTGAGCGCAGCATGTAATCCTGCTCAAACATATTCCTGATGTATGAATTGACCTGTCCTACCGAATACGCATTCATCCGGGCGAGCCCCCCTCGGACTTGGCAATGCCGGCAAGTACTCCGTTTATAAAAGAGGGCGATTCATCCTGCCCGTATTTCTTAGCCAGTTCAACGGCTTCGTCAATGGCCACGCCGACGGGAATGTCATCATCGTGAAGCATTTCAAAAACCGCCAGCCTCAGTATCGCAAGATCGACCTTTCCCATCCTTTTGGTGTCCCATGACCTTGAATTGGCGTTTATCGTAACGTCAAGCTTATCAAGCACGGAAACTATCCTGTCGTACTTATCCCTGATGTAGCGTTCGTCATCCTCACTGAAGACCCACGGTCCGTTATCATCGCTGCCCTCGGGTGTTTCAAATGTGCATCCGTCCTCAAAATAGCGTGTAAGCTGTGACCTCACATCCCCTTCGGAACCGAATTCAAGCCTGAACACAAGCCTGAATATATGCTCCCTTATCTCACTCCTCGTCATAACCCTGCGTTACTCCTCGTTAGTCATGTCTATCCCGACTATCCTGATGCCCACGTTCAGAACGGTCAGCCCGGTCATGCTCTCGATAGATGTCCTGACACGTTCCTGGACCTGTTTGCTGGTAATAGGTATGTTGTAGCCGTATTTCATGATAAGAGCAAGGTCTACGGTAACTGCACCGTCCTCGATCGCAACACGGACACCCTTGGCCCTCGGCCTTATCCCCATCTTCTTTGTAAGTTCCTTGGTCATATTGGAAACCGTACCTGCGACTCCGTCTATCTCGGTCGCTGCTATCGCGGCTATGTTGCCGACAACGTCATCCGCAATGCGTACCTCACCGTATGAACCTGCATTTATGTTATTGGGCTTATCCGCTTCCTTAGCCATATCATACCTCCAAAATATTTTTACATTAGTATATCAAAAGTGCACTCAAAAGAAAAGTCCAACATAGGGCTTCTACAGGTAAAATATAAGCTCATTGAGGTTGGGAAGAGTCACGTAATTTACATTCTTTGAGCCACGCAGATAATCGAAGATGCGTCCGTCTTCCGTAAGGTAGGATGACATATCGGAATACACACTTTCGTCACTGCATTTTACGGTAACCATTGCATCACCGTTATCGTAACCCTTAGAAAAGACGCTCCACAACCGTTCATCGTCAACAGCGGTGAAATAGTTGCCTTCCCTGACATAGTAATAGTCGTTCATCGAAACACATTCCGGCACGGGAAATGCAGAGTCGATCGTGTGAGTCTTACTGAGTTCTGCCGTAGTCACACACAGGTAATCGTAGCTTATCTCGGGAGACACAGGGAGTGCGGACATATCATTGTCAGCCGTCAGTTCATAGGACATATCGCCCCAGGTAACATCGACATAATAATAGTCACCGTCGGCCTTTACAAGGTTCCATGCATGCCTTTCGCTGCCGTGTGTGATCCCCCGGACAACGGTACAGAACAGACCAAGCCTGTTCATCATATACTGCATTGCGGTCGAATATCCCTGGCAAACACTTCTCCTGCCCTCAAATACGCTAAGAAAGTTCTGCCCGTTCGGCGCCGCAAGGTCATATTCCGTGTTTTTTATGATATATTCGTAAAGATACTTTATCTTTTCATAATCATCCGCCGTTGCCGGCATACCGGCAAGGCAGGCATCAACGTATTGATCCGCCCGCTCACGATGGATCTTCGCATCCGACTGTGTCATGGTATACATGCCCGAAACGGCAAGCTGTTCCACAACACCGCCGCGCTCGTATTTTATCAGGTTGTATCCCTTGACATAGAAAAGCTCCGGATTGTCGGCAAGCAGGCAGTCAAAGGCCTTATCTATCATCTCCGGGTTTCTGGTCGGCATGTTGACCTTCTTTCCGAAATCAAAGAAGGAATTGTACAGAAGCCTGTAAATCTTGCGCTCCCCGTCGCTCAATGTGTGATACGCATAGTACCTCTCATCCTTAAGCAGCTCTTCAAGGGCTGCGTCTTCTGCAGACGAAGCTTCATCGCCCATATCACCCGGATCGGCATCCTCAAGCTGAATGACCTCTTCCGTCACCTCTGTATCGGGATCTCCGACTGACACATCGTTTTTTGCATCCTTTCTGCCGCTGTCTGCGATGACTACGGGCTCGTATTCCTCCTCGTCGGAAAGCAGATAATTAACATCATCGACGATATCGTTTACAAAGCACTTCGCATCATACAGAAAACCGGGCAGTTCACAACCTGCAAGACATAACGAAGCAAGGCATAAGACCGCGGCCGGCACCGCTTTCTCTATTAAGTTCACAAACCCCTTATCTCTCTTCATCAGGTCACTCCGGCAGGCGTCTCAGTTCCGCCCGAATTCGGTAAGTTTAAGCCCTTCGTTCCTCTCAAGGACCATACCCACGCTCCAGCTGTTAACGAACAGAAGGAGCGGATTACCCTTAAGATCCTGTATCCTCTTCATATCAGAGGTCCCCGTAAGTTTCATGACATCCACCTCATCCTTATTCTCGATCCAGCGGATGTGCTCATAAGGCAGGTTCTCAAGCTTTATCTCAACATTGTATTCATTTTCAAGCCTGTACTTAAGCACTTCAAACTGCAGGACACCGACAACGCCTACGATGATCTCCTCCATTCCCGATCCGATCTCCTGGAATATCTGGATAGCACCCTCCTGCGCGATCTGGTTGATGCCCTTGACAAACTGCTTGCGCTTCATCGTATCCATCTGTGTGACTCTTGCAAAATGCTCGGGAGCAAAGGTGGGGATGCCCTCATATTCAAAGGTCTTATCCGGCATACATATAGTATCGCCTATAGAAAAAACACCGGGATCGAACACGCCGATTATATCGCCGGCATACGCTTCTTCCACCACATGCCGTGAATCAGCCATCATCTGCTGGGGCTGGGAAAGCCTCATTACACGGCCTCCCTGCACATGCTTAACCTCCATGCCCGCATCAAACTTTCCTGAGCATATCCTCATAAAGGCTATCCTGTCCCTGTGGGCCTTATTCATGTTTGCCTGTATCTTAAACACAAATGCGGAAAAATCATTTGTAACCGGATCTATCACCCCTATATCCGCCTTCCTTGCAAGAGGTGTAGTTGTCATCTTAAGGAAATACTTAAGGAACACCTCAACGCCGAAATTGGTGAGAGCCGATCCAAAGAACACGGGCGACAGCTTGCCGCGCCTTACCTCATCGATATCAAACTCCGCACTTGCACCATCGATGAGTTCGATCTCCTCAAGCAGCGTGTCACAGGCTTCATCGCCTATAAACTCCCTGAGGCGCCCTTCATCCTCAAGCGGAAGTACATCCGTATGTCCTTCCTTCGTTCCCTTCTCGGTATCCGAAAAGGTTATCACCGCCTTTTCGTTCCTGTCATACACACCCTTAAAGCGCTTTCCCGAGCCTATCGGCCAGTTCACGGGGCAGGTGGCGACACCGAGCTCCTTTTCTATATCATCAAGAAGTTCGAAAGTATCGTTGGCATCCCTGTCCATCTTGTTTATGAACGTAAAGATCGGAATACCGCGCATCGCGCATACCTTGAACAGTTTTCTCGTCTGAGCCTCAACACCCTTGCTGGCATCGATGACCATGACCGCGGAATCGGCCGCCATAAGAGTCCTGTAGGTATCCTCCGAAAAATCCTGATGGCCCGGCGTATCAAGTATGTTTATGCAAAAACCGCCGTATTCAAACTGGAGGACGGATGAGGTTACCGAAATACCCCTCTCCTTCTCGATCTCCATCCAGTCGGAAACGGCATGCCTTGCGGTCGCCTTACCCTTTACGGATCCCGCCAGGTTGATAGCGCCTCCGTATAACAGGAATTTCTCAGTTAATGTTGTTTTGCCGGCATCGGGATGCGATATTATCGCAAACGTGCGCCGCTTGTTGATCTCTGTTTCGTACATATCTTATTCCTTAGTTCTTTTTAATAATCTACTCAAACAAACTTCTTCCTGCCGACTTTCCATCAACTCCAAGATAATCGAGCACGGTGGCAGCTATATCGGCAAATGTATTACGAGTGCCGCAGTTTCCCGGCTTTACATTTTTCCCATATGCAAGCAGGGGCACACATTCACGGGTGTGGTCAGTGGTCATTAAATAAGCAGGATCGCAGCCGTGATCCGCGGTGATCATTAATACATCGTCATCCCGCATTTTTGCAAATATCTCAGACAGTTTATTGTCAAAATATGCAACAGCCTTCGCATATCCGTCTATATCCCTCCTGTGGCCGTACAGCATGTCATAATCGACAAGGTTTACAAACATAAGGCCTTCAAAGTCCTTATCCATGTATTCGATCGTCTTCTCAATCCCGTCGGGATTCCCGGTGGTATAGGTATGCTCCGTAATACCTGCTCCGGCGAAGATATCAAATATCTTACCGATCGCGATCACGTCCTTACCCGCATCCTTAATATGGTCAAGCATGGTCTTATCGGGCGGGATCAGCGAAAAGTCATGTCTGTTACTGGTCCTTGTATAATTACCGCTCGTTCCTATAAACGGCCTTGCGATAACACGGCCCACTCCGTACTTGCCTTTTAGCCCCTTACGGCAGGTCCTGCATATCTCATACAGTTCCTCAAGCGGGACCACATCCTCATGCGCCGCTATCTGGAACACGGAATCGGCCGATGTGTATATGATAAGATCCCCGCTCTTTACATGCTCATCCCCGTAATCATTTATCACTTTGGTCCCCGAATACGGTTTATTGCAGAGAACGCCCCTGCCCGTTGCCTTTTTGACTTCGTCAAGTACTTCCTTAGGGAATCCGTCGGGGAAGGTCGGCAGAGGATCTTTCGAGATAAGCCCCGCTATCTCCCAGTGCCCGATCGTGGTATCCTTACCCGCAGATGCTTCGATAAGCCTCGCATAAGCCCCTGTAGGAGCATCCGTACCCGGATCGTAATCTATCCCGTCAATATTGAATATGCCGAGCCTGCGCAGATTGTCGGCACAAAACTCCTTGCTTCCGTAGCAGGACTTCATCGTATTCGTCCCAAGATCCCCGAATTTATCCGCATCGGGAGCATCTCCTATCCCGAAGCTGTCCATGACTATAAGAATCACCCGCTTAGCCATAATCATCCACCTCCGCACTAAATTGCCATACAAACGCATTTATGATACCACAGGATGGGTTTTATTGCCATATTTGACGGCATGATAGGGCAAATGTCACATCGATACCGCCCTGTTATCATTATCAGACAATTCGATGAATTGAGCTACAATAACATGAGGGCCAGATATATTTACAGACTTATCCACATCCCGGAAATTTTCAAATTTGAAACATTCGTTTTTACAGATATCCACATTGTCAACAATGTGTCAAACGCACATTTAAGGGCGTTTCACGCATCAATTTACATAATCAAGCCATTCGTTAAGTTATGTCTTAATGTTTATGAAACCTGTTGATAAGTCTGTGAATACAGTTTTTAAGCGCCTTCTGATTGTCAAGTACTTTTTTTGAGATTTGTTTGTGTAGGGTGTTATTTTATTAAAAGTTGTCAGAAAACTTAGTTTACATATAACCGCCACGGGGACGGTTCTTTTGGCGCATTAAAATCACGCGCCAAAAGAACCGTCCCCGTGGCAAATAATTATTTATGAACTACTGAGCGTCCTTTATTGAGAAGCTTATCCTTCCCATCTTATCCTTGCCTAAGCACTTACACTTAACAACATCACCCAGGGTAAGCACGTCTTCAACGCGGTTGATCCTCTCCTTGGCGATCTTGCTGATATGTACCATGCCCTCCTTGCCGGGAGCAAACTCGATAAATGCACCGAACTCCTTGATGCTCACTACCTTACCGGTGTACATCTTGCCTTCCTCAAACTCGGATACGATCATCGTGATGTACTCTATAGCCTTATCCATGCCGGCCTGCTCGGTACCGCATACAGATACGGAGCCGTCATCCGTAATATCGATCTTAACTCCGCACTCATCGATGATGGCATTGATCGTCTTGCCGCGCTGGCCGACAACATCACCGATCTTCTCGGGATCGATCTTGATCTGGATGATCTTGGGTGCATATTCGTTAACCGATTTCCTGGGCTCGGCTATCGCAGGCTTCATGCAGTTGTCCATGATGAACAGCCTTGCCTCACGGCAGCGTGCGATGGCACCCTCAACGATAGGTCTTGTAAGACCGTGGATCTTGATATCCATCTGGATGGCCGTGATACCTTCCGTAGTACCCGTTACCTTGAAGTCCATATCTCCGAAGAAGTCCTCAAGACCCTGGATATCGGTAAGGAGAACGAAATCGTCATCCGTATCTCCGGTCACAAGACCGCAGCTGATACCTGCAACCATCTTCTTTATCGGAACACCTGCAGCCATAAGAGACATACAGGATGCACACGTTGAAGCCATTGACGTTGAGCCGTTAGACTCAAATGTCTCGGATACGCAGCGGATAGCGTAAGGGAATTCCTCTTCCGAAGGAAGTACGGGAATGAGAGCCCTCTCAGCCAGTGCTCCGTGACCTATCTCACGACGTCCCGGTCCCCTCGAAGGCTTGGTCTCGCCTACAGAGTAGCTCGGGAAATTATAATGATGCATGTAGCGCTTGTTTACTTCATTTGAATCAAGTCCGTCGATCCTCTGCATCTCAGAAAGAGGAGCAAGAGTACAGATATCGCAGATCTGAGTCTGTCCACGCGTGAACATTGCGGAACCGTGAACACGGGGAATAAGATCAACCTCAGCCGCAAGAGGACGGATCTGTGTTATCTCACGACCGTCGGGACGCTTGTGATCCTTAAGGATCATCTTACGTACGGTCTTCTTCTCATACTGGTATATAGCCTCGCCAAGAATTGCAAGCCAATCCTCATTGTCGGCGAATGCTTCCTCAAGACGGGCAGTGATGTTACGGATATTCTCCTCACGTACCTGCTTCTCGTCTGTAAATACCGCACCTTCCATCTCCTCGGGAGGAACGATCTCCTTCATCTTTGCAAAGAGTTCCTCGGGGATAGCACATGACTCATATTCATGCTTGGGCTTACCAACCTCGGCAACCATCTTGTTGATGAACTCGATGATCTTCTGATTCTCCTCATGGGCCATATAGATCGCCTCGATCATCTTAGCCTCGGGGATCTCGTTGGCGCCTGCCTCGATCATGATAACCTTCTCGGCCGTTGAAGCAACGGTAAGGTTAAGATCGCCTGTCTTCCACTGCTCCTGGCTGGGATTGATTATGAACTGACCGTCGATCATTCCTACCTGGGTCGTAGCACAGGGACCGCAGAAAGGGATGTCCGAGATTGAAGTTGCGATAGCTGAACCGAGCATTGCAACAAGCTCGGGACGGCACTCGGGATCAACCGATAAAACAAGGTTGTTAAGAGTACAGTCATTCCTGTAATCCTTGGGGAAAAGAGGCCTCATGGGACGGTCGATAACGCGTGCGGTAAGCACTGCGTTCTCGCTTGCCTTGCCTTCCCTCTTATTAAATCCTCCGGGGATCTTACCTACTGCATACATTTTCTCCTCGAACTCAACAGAGAGCGGGAAGAAATCAATACCTTCACGGGGCTTATCCGATGCCGTTGCGGTACACAGCACGGTGGTATCACCGTAATGCATAAGGGCTGCACCGTTTGCCTGCTTGGCAACACGTCCTACATCAACTGTAAGTGTACGTCCGCCGATTTCGATTGAATAACTCTTGTACATTTCTTTCTCCTTCCTTAATGAATAGATATTTCAAGACGGAAGATATGTACCGAAACTACTTAACCGACCACGACACACAGACTGTCGTGGGCAGTTAAGTGGTCTCGGGTATCCCTTCCGTCTTAAGTTCTTATCAATAAAGAACGCAGTCCACATTAACATGCAAAACTGCGTTCTTAATAAGCTTAGATTATTTCCTAAGGCCTAACTTCTCGATAAGTGTACGGTAACGGTTAATGTCCTTTTTCTTAAGATATGCAAGAAGGCCACGCCTGCGACCGATCATCTTGTACATACCGCGTGCCGAATGGTGGTCACCGGGATTTGCCTTAAGGTGCTCTGTAAGCTCCTTGATCCTCTCGGTAAGAACCGCAACCTGAACTTCCGGTGAACCGGTGTCGCCTTCCTTAACCGCGTACTTTTCAATGATCTCTGTTTTCTTTTCTTTTGTTATCATAACTTCCTCCTTAAAAATACCTGTTGCGGGATCATGTCCCGAAACTTTACGCCTTATGCTAAGTATGGGGCGGAATTCCCGTACCTGGCACAGGTCACACAACATTGCATATTTTAACACAATGTTCAATACTTGTAAAGACGCAAAATACGCTATTTAATTGCGATAAACCTCCATATCGATCTCGCCTTCCGTTTTTGCAACGACCGTGGAAACCGCAACATCTCCCAGGCAGTTGCTCATTGTACGGAGCATTCCGCACAGTGAATCTATACCCATGATGAGTCCGACAGCCTCAACCGGTACATTGATCTGAGTAAGCAGTACGGACAGGCAGATAAGTCCCGATCCCGGAATACCGGGCGCTCCGACTGAGAGAACGATAATGGATATTACCATGGAAAGCAAACCTGCCTGCGAAACATCAACGCCGTATATCCTTGCAAGGCACAAGGCAAATATCGCAAGATAGATACAGGTTCCGTCCATGTTAAGAGTTGCACCCAGGGGGATGGACAGCGAAAATACCTTCTTTTTGATTCCCAGCCTCTCTTCGCACGCCTCCATGTTTATCGGGATCGAAGCATTTGAGGAAGCCATCGAGAAAACCTGCAGCATGACTGATGAGTATTTCTTTATGAACGGAATGGGATTCAGCCTTCCGAACACAACCATCAGGAGACAATAGACGATCATCATGCATAAAAGTCCCAACAGGAAAAGTCCCAGCATACCAAGCAGCGATACGATGGTAGATATCCCCAGAGTCATTACCATTGACGCTATCGAACAGAATACGGCGATCGGCATAAACCTGATGATGATGGTCGTGATCTTAAGGAACAGCTCATTGCACGCATTGAAGAGGTCAGAAAGACTCTGTGAGTACTTGCCCAAAAGACCTGTCGCGATACCGCACAAAACCGCCATAAAGATAAGCTGCAGCATATTTGACTTCTGGAACGGGGTTATGATATCCGAAGGCACGATCCCGACCAGAGTATCCGCAATTGAAACTTCCATTGTCTGGGATGTTATCGAGGTAGCATCCGCGGCCTGCATGGATGTCTGTATAAAGCTTGATGAACTCAGGGCAGATGCCACTGAGATACCCACCGTAACAGCAAGAAGAGTCGTGAACATATACATTCCCATTATCTTTCCGCCGATCCTTCCTAAGGAGTTCAGATCGGAAAACTGTACGATACAGGAAACAATGGAAAAGAACACCACCGGTGCAACAACCATTTTAAGAGCGTTCATATATACGGTCTTTACACGTCCTAGTACAAACTTGCTTAAATAGGCATTTGTCTCTGCCGGTGCGCACAAAGAAAAGATAAGTCCCACAACAATGGCAATGGCCATGGCACCGAGAGTCTGATACAGCATCTTCTTATTTGACCTGAGTATGGTCATACTGATATAGTTAGTGCCGTTCTTATGCTTGTATTTAAGATCATCGGCCAGAGAATGCAGCAGAATATTCCTTATCGCATCCTGCACCCCCTCATCCTCATCACCGATAGAATCAGAAGATGCGGATTTCACATTGTCTGCAAGAGGATATTCCGAACCCTTTGCTGACAGTTCTATCACCACATTACCGTAAACCTTCTTAAGAACGACTTTTATTACGTTTTCCGGATCCTCATCTGCAGCCGCCTTATCGCAGTGCTCGACAAGACTGCCTGCCACCTCTTCGACCGTGAGCAGGATCCTGGTTATATCCTTATGCTTTAATTTGAAATCCGCAAGGGTATCCTCAATAAATACTGTGATCTCGCTGATGCTTTTATCATTAACCAGAAAATCCTTCCTGATCTTCATTATCTTTAATCTCCTCCTTTTAGATCACTTCGAGCTTTTTACCTTTGCTTCGGCATCTGCCTTAAGAGAAACCGCATCCACCTTACCGTTTGACAATATAGGCAGGCGGTCGTAAATCAGATATCTTGCCGGGAGTTTATACGAATCCAGTTTCGCGGATATCTTATCATTTAAGTCATCCTCATCTATCTTCATTCCGCTCTTTGGCGTTATGCAGGCTATGACAAGTTCTCCGTGCTCATCATCCGGAATGCCCAAAACCTTGACATCGGCGATCGCATCATATGAGCTTATGACGGAAGCTACCTCATTGGGTTCAACCGTATATCCCGATGTATGTATGAGTTCCTTCATCCTGCCGCCTATATGCAGATAATTTTCCTTGTCGAAGAAGCCAAAATCACCTGTTTTAATGTAGCCGTTTTTATCTATCGCCTGGCGGTCCGGATCGATCTTGTAATATGCCGTCATTGCGCTGGTTCCCCTGACGGCTATCTCGCCTTTTTCACCCTTTGCAGGATCAAGCTGTTCTCCGGTATTAAGATCGAACAGGCCAACTTCCACTCCGTCGCAGACCTTTCCGACAGTGCAGCAGATATGCTCGGTCGTATCCGTATACTCTGTCATGGTGATCGGCGAAAGCTCACTCATTCCGTATGACGATATGAAATGATTGTTTGCAAAGCATTCAATAAGCATATGCATCTGGGTTTCGGTAACGGGAGCTCCCACAAGAATGGAACAGCGTATCGACGATACTTTATCAGGAGAAAATGTGCTGTCATTGGCCATGGATACCACCGTAGTCGGAACGGCGTTCATTACCGTACATTTCCTTTCGTCCACAAAAGCTATCAGTTCCTTTATGTCAAAGCTTGAAGGCAGTTCCAGCCTGGCGCCTGCGATAAGTCCCGCAAGAAAGCAGCGCACAAGACCCAAAGTATGTGAAAAAGGAACATTCATGCATACACTGTCTTTGCTGCCAAGATCCATTACATCCACAGCACACTGAGCCGAATGGAGAATGCTGTAGGATGAATGAAGCACTGCTTTGGGCTTCCCGGTCGAGCCTGATGTAAAGAGCATGATACAGTCATCTTCCGGATCGAGAACATCGGAAAACTGCCCAGATATACCTTCATACTCAGCTTCATCCATATCAAAAGATACTTCGTTTCTTATATCCGTAATACTTCTGATCTGTGAACCGTCAGCGGACGTAAGGGCAGAGACAAAGCCCTCAAAGTCACCCGTTTCCTCCGCATTTCCGGCACAGATATGCGTTATATCCCCGATCTGTGACAGGGAAACGAGTTCTTCCTTTGTGTAACTGTAACTTAACGGAAGCGCGATGGCACCGCATTTTTGTACCGCGAAGAATGCAACAACCCAGTTTACGGAATTAAAACTGTATAATCCGACATGCGTTCCTTTATGAACTCCTGCTTCAAACAGCTTCGTCGCAAGGACCTGTGACTGCCTGTCTATCTCATTGAACGTATACGGCCTGTCGGCACTTACAAAAACATTGCCGGAATATTCTTTCACTCTTGCCGCAAATAGATCCTTTATGGACAAACCGCTGTTATCCAAAGCCGTATGCAGCTTAACATATGAATCAAATCCGGTAACCCGGAAAGTCTCGGCCACCGTCTCGGTTACGCCTTTTATATCGATCACTGCATCCGGATTCAGTGCCTTTTTTATCTGCAGTATTTTCCTGAGGCCTACGGAAGAAATATAGGCAAGATCGGAAAAATCAAAATTAATAGTGTCAATGTCTGATGTGATCTTATCAAGTACACTGTCAAGTCCCGGTGCGGCTGCCGAATCAAGCCTTCCGCTTACGGTCACATCCAATGTCTTATCAGATCCGTTTACAGTAATACCCATTTAGTTCCTCCTACAGCCTTGCTATTCCGTCTTCATAAGCTTTACATGTATCATCATCAAAAAGAACCCATAAAAACTTACCGGGTTTTTTATCATGAGCATCTATATATGCAGTGATCGCCGCCAATCCGATATCAACCGCCACATCAAGAGGCCATGCATAGACTCCTGTGCCGAGCGAAGGCATAGCTACCGAATCCAGGTCATTCTCAGCGGCAAGGGCACATATTCTTGTATAACACGAATAAAGAAGATCTTTCACATTTCCTTCTCCGTCGTTCCACTTAGGTACCGCCACATGGATAACGGACTTGCAGGGTGCATCAAATGCAGGCGTGATGCGTGCTTCTCCAAGCTCACATCCTCCAAGTTCCCTTACTGCCTCAAGCAATCCGGCTCCTGCCACCTTATGTACAGCCTTGCATACACCGCTGTCAAGATACAGGCTCGTATCGGCACCGAGTACCCATGCATCCATACCGTCAAGCCTGGTTATATCGCCCTTTACTGCTCCTATTACGGTTCCTTTATATGTCTTTTCCATATGGCCTCCTTTTAAAATGTCATCAGTAAGTGCCTGTTATATATTACCCGGCCTCCACCATACGTTTGTCGGCGACCGAAACCTTCTTTGCGTTGTCCGGATCGGGATCGAGAACCGAGAACGCTATATTTGTCGCATGATCAGCCACCCTCTCAAGACCCGAAACCACATCCGAGAACAGCATTCCCGCCTCGGGAGTACACTCGTTCCTTGTCATCCTTGCGATATGCTGGCGCTGAAGTTCGCGCTCCTTCTCATCGATCGCATCCTCTAATGACAGTATATCGCGGATGTGTTCGTCCACACCTGTCGAAAACATTTCTATGGCAAAGCGGATAAGGGTATTTACCATATCCAGCATCTCGCCCATCTCCTTCATTGCATCGCGGGAGAAGTCTATTCCCCTCTCTATCCTCTGCTTAGCGGAATCAGCCACATTCTCGGCATGATCTCCGATACGTTCTATATCGTTCACCACGTGGAAAAGACCGCCGATACTCTTGGCGTCATCCACGGGCAGGTTGGTCTGGCTGATCTTGACAAGATAATTGGTTATCTCATGGTTAAGGAAGTTGATATTCTCTTCAACCTCATATACCTCGTTTATATCCTCTTCATCCAGAGTAACAAGGGCGTTCATGGCACGGTTAAGATTCTCGTTTGCAAGAAGGGCCATTCGTTCAAGCTCCTTGGTAACTTCAAACACCGCTGTCGCAGGTGAGAAGATGTTCTTGCCGCCGATGAACTCAAGCTGTAAGTTGGCACGGTATCCGATCTCCTTCTCCTCACCGGGTACAATAAGATAAGTCATCTTAACGATAAGACCGGCAAAAGGATAAAGGATGGCAACCTGGAAGAGCTTGAAGATGGTATGGGCGTTAGCGACCTGACGGCCCAGGTTATTGCCCGAAGCCTTCACAAGGATATCTACTACCCATTCCATGCCGATCCTTAAGATAATGTACATGATGATGGTTCCGATCACGTTAAAGAGCAGATGGATAAGAGCCGCCCTCTTGGCATTCTTCTTACCGGACATGGCAGTGATCATTGCCGTTGCACATGCACCTATGTTGCATCCGAGGATTATAAAGAGACATATCCTTATATCAAGGAGCCCCTGATTTGCCATAACAAGGATGATGCTGACCGTTACCGAAGACGACTGGATTATGGCTGTGATCACGGTTCCTATAAGGACCGCCAGCAGCGGATTGGTCAGCGAACCGAAAAATGCCGGAACAGCCGGGATATCCTTAACGGTTCCCATTGCCTCCGACATTATCGCAAGCCCCATAAAGAGTACACCAAAACCGGTCAGTATCTCTCCGACCTTTTTGATCATATCTTTTTTAATAAAGCAGAACATTATTACGCCCAGGAAAACGAAAGCGGGGGCGTATTCCGAAAGGTTAAAAGAAACGAGCTGTGCGGTAACCGTGGTACCGATATTGGCACCGAAGATAACACCTACGGCCTGGGTAAGAGTCATGATGCCCGAGTTAACAAAGGTTACAACCATCATCGTACAGGCACTTGACGACTGGATAATACCGGTAAATATGATACCCACGATCATTCCGGTGAACCGGTTCTTGGTAAAGAATTCAAGGATGTTACGAAGCTTGGCTCCTGCCGTCTTCTCAATCCCCGAATTCATCAGGCTCATTCCGAACAGGAACAGGCCCAGGCCTCCCGCCAATGTCAACAAGGTTGCTGCTATCATGATTCTCCTTTTGCCGCTGCTGCCAAATACAATGAATATTCATCGTTGCGGCTTCGCATTTCCGTATCACTTATTCACCAGATAATATTTTAAGATAAGGAAAATCAATAAACAAGAGCTTTATGAAAAGGAATTGATTTTTGTGTAAAAATGACAAGGCCTACGCTCTTTGCGGATGATTTTTATGCCATTTTTCACCCTCGGCCACGTCCTTCTTAAGCTGCTCCTTTAAAGAATCAAGAGAATCGAAGCGCATCTCGCAGCGCAGGAACTTAAGAAGGCTCACCGTAAGCTCCTCACCGTATATCTGGGAATCAAAATCATAGATGTATGTCTCGATGCCTATAGCTGCCCTGTCCCCCTCCACTGTCGGTTTACGGCCGATGTTGGTTATGGAATCATACGTTATACCGTTATATTCCACACGCGAAAAATAGACTCCGTTCGGAGGCAGCAGCTTATCCTCCTTCGGGATAAGGTTGACTGTCGGCATGTCAAGCGTCCGTCCTATGCGCCTTCCATGGACAACCTCTCCGTAAAAGAAATACGGATGAAGAAGCATGTCGTTTGCATCGGCAATATCTCCGCGTTCGATACACTCACGGATAAGAGTTGAACTTATCTCCCATCCGTTTGTCATAAGCTTATCGATAACTGTCACCTCATAGCCGTGCTCGGCCGCATGCTCTTTAAGCGTTTCGACCGTTCCGCGTCCGCCCTGTCCGAATTTAAGATCCTTCCCTGCAACGACCGCCTTCATATTAAGCCTTCCTATAAGGTACTCATCAATGAATTCCTCCGGGCCGATCGATGCGGTCTTTTCATTAAACGGAAACTCTATCAGGAAGTCGGCACCGAGCTTTTCAAATATGCGCCGCTTCTCAAGGTTTGTGGTAAGTACCCTGCTGCCGGTACCGTCTATAAGTGTCGAAACCGGAATATCAAATGTAAATACAATGAGCTTAAGGCCCTTTAGACGATACTTTAACATCCTGTCAAATATCGCCGCATGGCCCTTATGTATCCCGTCGAACTTGCCGATCGTAACAACCGTTCCGTCCTCTATATGAAAATCTTTAAGATCAGTTATTATCTTCATAAATACCCCCGCGATCCTTATGCTAAAATAGCATATATCAAAAAGAGTATCAACACTCAGTACCTGCAGTCATGATGATAACCAGCCCGGGTTGTGGTAAAATAGAAGACAGGTATACAGACCGTTGTACGGATACTGCCGGGAGGAAGTGCGTAAATGAAAAAGATACTGATATTTATATTGGGGGGAATCATGCTGCTTAATCTGTTTGGATGCGGTACCAAGGATAATAAAGGAAATACAAGGGACAGGGGCAACGAAGGCAAGTGCGGCGATAACATCACCTGGACCTATGACCGGTCAAAGAAAACGCTTACTATCTCGGGAACGGGCGATATGATAACGCCCGAAAAATACATGTGGTCGGATTACCAGATAAAGAAGCTTGTCATTTCAGAGGGCATCACTTCTATCGATGTAAATGCTTTTTACGGCAATCATGCATTAACGGGTGAGCTTGTTCTGCCCGAAAGCCTTAAAGAGATCGGCGAGTTTGCATTCTACGGCTGCGACGGCCTTACCGGAGAACTTAAGATCCCGGATTCTGTCGAAAATGTCGGTGATTACGCGTTCACAAGATGTACGGGATTTACAGGGATAAGCCTGTCAAGATCTCTTAAGACGATCGGTGTCGAAACATTTGCCCAGATGAGCGGACTTAAGGGTACTCTCACATTGCCGGACGGCCTTGAAACCGTTGACAGAAGCGCATTCCACATCTGCAGCAACCTGACGGGCGATCTTGTGATCCCCGATTCCGTAACTTCCATCGGTACTTATTCATTTGACCAATGCGGCTTTGACGGAACTCTCACACTCTCAAAGGGGCTCACCGATATACCTATGGCCGCTTTTGCAAACTGCGATAACTTAAAGGGCGACCTCGTCATACCCGAAAATGTAAAGGCGATCAGCACACAGGCTTTTTGTAACTGCCATTTTGACGGAACCCTGACACTTCCCGACGGTCTTGATAATATCGGGATTTATTCTTTTTCGGGCAATACGTTTAAGGGAGCACTCAATATACCGGACAGCATCACCAGGATATACGACCACGCATTTCAGTACTGCGAGGGATTCACTTCGCTCAAACTTCCCAAAGGTATCGAATGCATATGCAGCAACTCGTTTTCAAACTGCAATGGGATGACCGGTGAACTTAAGCTGCCGGCATCACTTAAAGTCATAGGCGATTATGCCTTTACCGCAACCGGCTTTACGGGAGAGCTTGTATTTCCGGACGGTCTTGAATCAATAGGAAACGGCAGCTTCTCCAATTGCACGGGGATCACGTCGATAAGAGCTTTCCCCGACACACTTAAGCATATCAAACATGATGCGTTCGGCGGATGTAACTCACTTAAAGGAGAACTGGTTTTCCCCGACCGGATGACTTATTTAGGGGAAGTTGCCTTTTGGAAATGCCCTGTAAGCAGAGTAACCTTCGGAAAGGACATGTGCAGCATTGGCGAGGGTGCTTTCAGGGAATGTACGGAGCTTAAGTCCGTGACATTTACCGGAGATATCCCGGATTATTACGGATCGGGTGAAGATCATCCAAGCTTCCCGGAGGGCTGCGATGTGGAAAAACCGGAAAACGCCGTTAAACTCCTCGACCTTTGGGCCAAAAAAGCTTCCGAACCCGCTGCTTCTTCGGATAAAGAGGGAGAAGAAGTTGATGCATGTGAAGAACCATATTACTGGACCCAGGCCATTACCGGGTTTGATTTTACGGGTAACGGTTATTATGCCGATGTCGTCATTTTGCTTGACGATACGGACCTCCTTGTTAAGATAAACGGCCGCGAGATCATGAAAGTCCCTTATTTCGCCGATAAAAATGCTTACAGTGAAGAAGATCAGGTAGTAACCACGTCCGGGTTCTACTGCCGCGGCGGATGGATAAAGGACTTAAAATACGAACGCGGCTTTTGGGGCGACGACCGGTTATGTGCGACCATGCTTAAGGATGACGGTTCTTCCGAAGAGATCATATTCCATACAGAGTCCGAAGAATTTCTGTACTTTAATGAGTGATGCGATAAATATGTTAAACGAACATTTTATATACCTTAAAAAGATTTCCTGCCGCGTCGGCATCATAAAGTGCCGTAAAACTGCCGTCATGATCATACACGCGGAAGCGGCAGGGAACCGTGCCCTCTGTCAGTGAAGCTATATCGCGCTTCTTAAATGAGTTCCCGTTTTTGAGGAGTTTTTCTGCGTCTTCCTTTAAGCTTATGCTCCCGCAGTCCTTAAACAGCTCATCGACGGGAATGATATGCTCCTCAATCGTTCCCGCATCGGCCCACTCATTAACTTTGTCAAGCGTAACCGCCGTTTCGATCGTAAAATCTCCCGAACGCGTCCTTACAAGGCTTTCCATAACAGCTCCGCAGCCAAGCCGTGTGCCTATATCATTACACAGGGTCCTTATATAGGTGCCCTTCGAACATGAAACACGCATCCTGACACGAGGCAGCGAAATATCGATAATGTCAATTGAATGTATGGTTACGGGGCGGGGTTTACGTTCAATCTCCTTCCCCTGCCTTGCAAGCTCGTAGAGCTTTTTCCCGTTTACCTTTACTGCAGAGTACATGGGCGGTATCTGCTCAATGCTGCCGACAAAACCGCCTATACAGGAAATGGCATCATCAGCCGTAATGTTTACTTCTTTCTTTTCAAGGATTGTTCCGGATATGTCCTGCGTATCGGTAGTGATACCAAAAAGGAGTACTGCTTCGTACTCCTTTATCTTATCTGTCAAAAGATCGCATACCCTTGTTGCATTACCCAGACACACCGGAAGGACTCCGGTGGCATCGGGATCGAGTGTGCCCGTATGACCTATCTTCTTTTGGCGGCAGATGCCTCTGAGCTTGGCTACAACATCGAAAGATGTGAAGCCCTGCTCCTTGTATATGTTGATGATACCGTTCATAATGCTTCCAACTGGCGTTCTATGTGTAAGCTCAGGTTATTAAGTACATCATGGAAGGTTCCGTTCATGTTGCAGCCTGCGGCACGTACGTGGCCGCCGCCTCCGAAATATGATGCAACATCCGCAACGTTGACCTTGCCGTTGCTGCGCATGCTTACCTTGAATTCAAGCGTACCGGTCTCATACATGAATATGGCAACCTCCACGCCCTTGGTCATCTGCAGCTGGTTGACTATGCCCTCGAAATCCTGCGGTGTGGCCTCATAGAACTCCATCGCCTTTCTGTCAACGTAACCCGCTATGCACTTACCGTCCATGAACAGTATGCTTTCAAGCAGGGTACGCCCGAGCAGCTGATTCTGCACATAGGTCTTCTGATAAAAGGTCTCATCGGTTATCTTTGAACCGTCAAAATCATACTTTATAAGCTTTTCCAATGCAGCAAACGTTTCCGGGGTCACACAGCTGTAGCGGAAAACACCCGTATCATGAGCGATGCCCGTATACAGCGCCTTAGCAACTTCAACATCCATATACTCATCTTCAAACATATGGGTAAGTATCTCACAGGTCGAGCTTGCATCGGGAGCGACGTGGGATACATCACCGTATCCTGTATTGCTCACATGATGGTCTATGCATATCGATTTTTTGGAGCCTAAAAACAGCTTGCCCGCTGCATCGATCCTTTCGATATCTCCCGAATCAAGCGCGATGAACACATCAAACTGCCCCGGGTAGGCGAAAGTCGTATCGATCAAGTCATATCCCTTAAGATAGGAATAGATCATCGGCGGCTGCTCCAAAAAGACCTTGATCTTAGCGTCCTTATATACATTTGACAGATAGGCGTACATCCCGAGAACCGAACCGACACAGTCGCCGTCGGGCCTTATATGTCCCGTTATACCTATAGTTTGGGGAGTTCCTATCTCTTTAAGTAAATTGTCGATCATTTATCTATCCTTTTTAATATCTTACGTTTGATCAGATCGTCACCCGATCATTCTTCTTCATCTTCCGGAACCCTAACATCATCAAGCAGTTTGTTCATCTTCATTCCGTACTCTATAGATGTATCGGAAATGAAGCGAAGCTCCGGCGTGTTGCGAAGGTTTAGGTTCTTCGCAAGCTGGCTGCGAAGGAAACCCTCCGCACTTTTAAGTCCCTTAAGCGTATCCTCCCTTGCGGCATCATCGCCGAGAGCCGATATCCAAACCTTGCAGGTCTTAAGATCCGGCGCAACCTCTACATCCGTAACACAGGTCATCGGAGCGATCCTCGGGTCCTTTATCTCGGACCTTATAAGGTTTGCAAGCTCGCGCTGGACCTCGCTGTTTATCCTTGTATTTTTAATGGAATTTTTCTTCATTATCGGGGTACCTCTACCATCTTGTATGCTTCAACTATATCAAGCTCCGCAAAGTCATTGAAGTCCTCAAATACAAGACCGCATTCGAAGCCTGCCTTGACTTCCTTGACATCATCCTTGAACCTCTTAAGCGATGCGAGGTTGCCTTCGAATATCTGCTCGCCTTCGTGTGAGATACGAACCTGGCATCCGCGCTCAAATACGCCGTCAAGCACATAGGAACCTGCGATGTTTCCGACACCGGAAGCCTTGAATATCTGCCTTATCTCCGCATGTCCTATCACCTTCTCCTCGAATACCGGATCGAGCATTCCCTTCATCGCGGCTTCCACATCCTCGATAGCCTTGTAGATGACATTGTAAAGCCTTATGTCCACGCCCTCGGTTTCGGCTATGTTCTTTGCCGTTGCATCGGGACGTACGTTAAAGCCAATGATTATCGCATTTGAAGCCGAAGCAAGAACTACATCGGATTCGTTTATAGCACCTACGCCGCCGTGGATGACCTTTACCACAACCTCTTCGTTTGTGAGCTTGACAAGGCTTTCCTTTACAGCTTCGACAGAACCCTGAACGTCAGCCTTGATGATGAGGTTGAGTTCCTTAAGGTTACCCTCCTGGATCTGATTGAACAGATCATCAAGGGACATCTTGTTCTTGGTATCGTCAAGCAGCTTGACCTTATTCTGTGAAATAAAGGTCTGTGCAAAGTTCTTGGCTTCCTTATCGTTATCGGGTGATACGAAGATCTCGCCCGCATTCGGAACATCGTTAAGTCCGAGTATCTCAACGGGAGTCGAAGGGCCTGCCTCCTTGACTCTCCTTCCCTTATCATCGATCATCGCACGTACCTTACCGTAGCATGCACCTGCAGCGATAAAGTCGCCTACCTTTAATGTACCCTTCTGTACAAGCACCGTTGCAACGGGGCCGCGCCCCTTATCAAGCTGGGCCTCTATGACAAGGCCACGGGCCTTACGCTTGGGATCGGCCTTGAGTTCAAGGATATCGGCCGTAAGAAGGATCATTTCAAGCAGGTTGTCGATACCCTCGCCTGTCTTTGCCGAAACGGGTGCGAATACCGTGCTGCCGCCCCAGTCCTCGGGTATGAGCTGATACTCAGAAAGTTCCTGCTTAACCCTGTCGATATTGGCGCTGGGCTTATCTATCTTGTTAACCGCAACGATGATCTCGATGCCTGCTGCCTTGGCATGGTTTATAGCCTCTATCGTCTGTGGCATAACGCCGTCATCGGCCGCAACAACGAGGATCGCGATATCAGTCGAATTGGCACCGCGCATACGCATTGCGGTGAACGCTTCATGACCGGGGGTATCGAGGAAGGTGATCTTCTGATCTCCGACCTTTACCACATATGCGCCGATATGCTGCGTGATACCGCCTGCCTCACGGTCTATAACATGGGTCTTCCTTATGGAATCAAGGAGCGATGTCTTACCGTGGTCAACGTGACCCATTACGCAGATAACGGGCGGACGCTTAACCATCTTGCTTACATCCTCTTCCTCCTCCTTTAAGAGTTCCTCTATAACATCTACTACAACTTCCTTCTCGCACAGGATCTCGAACTCGACCGCGATCTCTTCCGCCTGCTCGTAGGTTACCTCCTGATTGACCGTAACCACCTTGCCCTGAAGGAAAAGCTTTTTAATAATGACTGCCGGCTGTACCTTCATCTTCTCGGCAAGTTCCTTGATGGTAAGGCTCTCCGGAAGGGTGATCACCTTGATCTTCTCCTCTTCCTTAACCTCGGCGGGCTTCTCCGGCTTTATGAACTTACCGGCCTTGCTGCCCCTTACCTGCTTGCCGCCGCGGAAACCGTCCTCATTCTGGAAGCTTATATCCTTACGGTTTTTATCCCTGCTTTTTTTGGAATCGTCACGGCGGTTATCCTTGCCTGCGCCCTTCTGTTCTGAGCCGAACGCAATAGAGATGCCGCTCCTTAAGTTGTCTCGTCCGCCGCGGCCTGCTCCTCCACGGCTGTCCCTTCCCTGTCCGTCTCGGCCGAAGGAAGGACGGCCTGTTTCGCCCGTCTTCTCCCGACGTTCGAAAGTTCTTCCAGGACGGTCAGCACTATTGCCACTACTCCTGTTAGGACGAGCACCGCCCTGTATATTTTCCTGAGATTTTTGAACAACTTCTTTATTGGTGTTAACTGCTGCCTGCTCATCGTTTCCTCCAACCGTAGGTGCTGCCTCGACTGTTGCTGCCGGCTTTGTCTCTACCTTCTTTCCCTCTGCCGGCTTGGGGATCACTTCTTCTTCCCTGTTCATCATAACGTTGGCAGTCCTTGGCACATTGGGCTTTATAAGCCGCTGTCCGGGACGTACAAAGGTGTTGCCCGAGGGCCTTGAACCCTGCGGCCTTCCCTGTCCCTGAGCGCCTCCCCTTTGGGGCTGGCCTGCACCGGGCCTTGCACTCGCACCGCCCTGGCTGTTGTGCCTGTTTACAATGATGATATTGGGCTTTTTCTTCTTGACGGGTGCTTCTTCCGAGGTTGGCGCCTCAGACTTTCTTGCCGCAGGTGCAGCCTTTGTCTGTGCTGCCTTTACAGGCGCCGCGGGCTTTTCGGCTGCCTTTGCGGGCTTTGCTTCCACAGCCTTTTCGGCCGCAGGCTTCTTCTCCTTCTTTTCGCCGGATGAACCCTTAAGCTTAGCCTTTACCTTCTCCTGCATATCATCATCGATGGACGACGATGCCGTTTTGGTACCCTCGCCCAGTTCCTCGAGGACGGCTACTATATCCTTACCCGTCACATCAAGTTCTTTTGCAAATTCGTATATTCTCATCTTCGCCAATCTTATAACACCTCGTCTTTCTGACCTTGGTCCATAATGCTCATGATCTTATCCGCAAGTCCTTCATTGGTCACCGCAAGCGATGCCCGAAATTCCTTGCCTATACAATGCCCCAGCGCATCCTTGTCAGAATAAAACCTTATGGGGACATTATAGTATTCACACATATTTTCAAACTGTTTCTTTGTATTATCCGATGAATCGGATGCAACGACGACCAGGAAAGCACTTCCTGCCTTTACACTGTTCTCTGTCATGAACTCACCGCTCTTTACAGCTCCGGCCCTCTGTGCCATGCCCAGCATCTGTAATGCCTTATCGGGCTTCATATTATCTCCTTAACTATTAAGCGCCCTTTCAAAATCCTCACGCAGGGCATCCGTCACTTCATCCGGCATCGCAGCCTTAAATGTACGGGCAAAGCCCTTCCTTTTAACAGCCGCATCAAAACAGCTTAAGTTCCTGCAAATATAAGCGCCTCGTCCGTTCCCGGTTCCATGCATATCCACATTCACCGTGCCGTCCTTATGCCTTGAAACCCTTAAAAGCTCCCGTTTAGGCCTTTTGCCGTTACAGCCTATGCAGGTACGCTCGGGGATCCGCTTATCCCTATGTTCAACAGTTTCCATCGGATATCATTCACCTTCGGGCGTATCATCAACCTCAAGGTATTCAACCTCTTCCTCGCCCTCTTCTTCATCGTACTGCTCCTCGACATCATCGGGATCAAGGTATTCATCCTCGGGATACTCACCGTCAGCGTATTCATCCTCGTAATATCCCTCTTCCTCGTCATCATAGTAATCCTCAAGACGGAAGCCGGGTGCATCCTTGGCCTGGTTCTCGGACTTGATGTCGATCTTAAAGCCGGTCAGGCGGGCTGCCAGCCTTGCATTCTGTCCTTCCTTGCCTATCGCGAGCGACAGCTGTGTATCGGGAACCACAACCTTGGCGGTTTTCTCATCGCCATCTGCGATAACAAACACAACCTTGGCCGGTGACAGTGCATTCTCTATAAGGATACCGGGATTCTCATCCCAGCAGATTATATCTATCTTCTCGCCGCGGAGTTCGTCTACTACCGCATTGACACGCGATCCGTTCATTCCGACACATGCTCCGACAGGATCGACATCCGGGTTATTGCTCCAAACGGCTATCTTGGTACGGCTTCCCGCTTCACGGGCTATAGCCTTTATTTCAACCGTGCCGTCACGAACTTCCGTAACCTCGGATTCAAAGAGCTTCTTAACAAGCTCGGGATGGGTACGGCTTACAAGGATCTTGGGACCCTTTGTCGTATCCTTTACCTCGTATATATAAACCTTTACGCGGTCTGTCGGACGAAGGTGCTCCGACTTAACCTGCTCGTTTTCGGAAAGAAGTGCATCGGCCTTACCAAGGTCTATGCTTATGTTCCTGCCGACATAACGCTGAACGATGCCGGTAACAACATCTCTCTCCTTACCGTAGAACTGATTATAAAGCACAGCCCTTTCCTCTTCACGGATCTTCTGGAGGATAACGTTCTTTGCGTTGGTTGCTGCGATACGTCCGAACTCCTTGCTCTTTATCTCTACCTGCACGACATCGCCGGCCTTGGCCTTCTTATCGATGAGTACGGCATCACATAACGCGATCTCAAGGACCGGATCTGTAATATCATCTTTACTTTCAACAACCGTCTTCTCGGCATACACCCTGAAATCGCCCGTCTCACGATCGATCTCGACCTTTGCGTTGTCGGCCTTGCCGAAATGATTCTTGCATGCCTGGATCAAAGAATTTTCGATGGCGTCAAATATCGAGTCCTTGCTTATCTCCTTCTCCTTCTCCAGCGAATCGAGCGCTTCCAATAACTCCTTGTTCATTTCATTCCTCCTAAAAACGTTTATAGTTAAGTGCTTTTATTTCCTACAGTTCAACGCTTAAGCTGACCTTGGCTATGTCACCGCGCTTAAAGACAAGTACGCTTCCGTCCCTTACGGTTATGCTTAAAGTATCCTTATCGAATGCCTTAAGGGTTCCCGAAAACTCCTTTACCTTTTCCACCGGCTTATAGGTCCTTATATCCACCTTCCTGCCGATGCTTAAGCTTAACTCCCTGTCCTTTTTAAGTATCCTTCCAAGTCCCGGTGAGCTGACTTCCAGGATATAGGCATCCTCAATAAAGTCATCCCTGTCAAGCTTTTCCGAAAGCTCACGGCTCACGCTTACGCAGTCATCGATCGTGATGCCGCGTTCCTTGTCGATATATACCCTAAGATACCTGTCGGCACCTTCCTTTATATATTCGACACTCCAAAGAGTAAAGCCTTTCTTCCCGAGGATTGGCTGTAAAAGGGCTTCAGTGCGGTTTTCAATGTCTTCGCGTTTGGACATATAAAACTCCATAAAATAAGTGGACTCCTGCAAGTCCACTTAATCCAACCAATAACAACAAAACAACTTTAACACCATTCATTTAAAAAAGCAAGCTTATTTTTCGCTATACATTGCCCGGATACACGTATTTAAGGTACTGTCCGGCTATGTCGGCAAGGCGGTACACAAGCTTTACATCCGTCGGCTGTCCGTCACTGTACTTATAACGCGGGAAAAACCGGGTTACATGTAAGGGGATAGAATCACCCATGGGCAGGGATGCTATCCACTGCGCTATCCTGCGTATCTCATCCTCAGAATCGTTCATCCCGGGAACTATGAGGGTAGTGAGCTCGACATGACACTGTTCGTTTGCCTTCCTTATGAACGCCTTTACCGTTTCAAGACTGCCGCATAGGGTATCCCTGTAAACATCTTCGTTAAAGCTCTTAAGATCGATATTTAATGCATCGGTATAGGGGAGCACCTTATCCGCAACGTATTCATTTACGCAGCCGTTTGTTACAAGCACCGTCTTAAGCCCCCTGTCCCTTAAGAGCTTAGCCGTATCAAGCACATACTCATATCCTATGAGCGGCTCGTTATACGTAAACGCCACGCCTATATTGCCGCGGTTTTGGGTATTATCGGCAATACGCGCAAGTTCTTCGGGTGACAGATAATTATCAGCATCCGCAAGAGGACCGTTCACGGGATAGTCCTCCTCACCTTTCATTGATATCTCGTGATTCTGGCAGAAGGGGCAGCCAAGATTACAGCCGTAGCTTCCGACCGATAAGATAAAGCTCCCGGGCCGGAACCTTGCCAGAGGCTTTTTCTCGATGGGATCGAGTGCCAGCGATGTTACGGTCCCGTAATTTATCGGGACTATGATCCCCTTCCCGTCCTTAACGATATGCCTTCTTGCCCTGCATCTTCCGGTCGCACCGGGCGCAAGTAAGCAGCCGTGAGGACAGACCGGGCAGGTTATCCTTTCATCACTCATGCCTTACCACCTCAAAACGCTGAAGCCTGTATCCTTTCTCATGTTCACTGAGTCCTGCCTTTCTCAGTGCGATCGATACCTGTTCATCGATAGTATCCACGCCGTCAAGGTTCGGAAGCAGCAGTCCGCGCTTATAACCCTTGGTAACGATCACACCGTACCTCTTAACATCAAGCTCGTCCTTGCTGTCAATGTCCTCGGCATCCGAAAGCACATCGACATTTATCTCAAGGGCACCAAGCTCATGCGGCCTTATGGGATCAAAACGCGGATCCCTGGTGGATGCGGATATCGCATTCTCAATTATCTCCCGCCCGATATTTTCATATACCGAAGATATGGTACCTATGCAGCCCCTGAGCATGCCCTCCTTGTGTATGGATACAAAGACGCCGGCCTTTGAATTTTTCATTTCATCCGGAATGTCATCCGGCACATCTATCTTTTTTCCTTCGTTTATGTACTCTTCGATGGTCCTACGGGCAAGCTTTACGTACGGATCCTCTTTGGCCCGCTTTTCATCGAGTACCTTTTTCCTCTGCTCCTCCCAGATCGACAGGAAATCGCGGCCGGATCCGGCGGACTTATCATCGGGTGATTCTACCTTATAAGTGCAGATACCGTAGCCGACACCGAAGGTTCCTTCATGTGAAAGCTTATCAGCCGTAACTCCGCAGCCGTCAAGTGCTCCCGCCATGATGCAGAAGCTCCTGTGCCCGCACTCGGCAGCCCTTTCGCAGAAATTGTTGTCAAAATCAAGCAGCTCATCAAACGCTGCCCTTCCCATTACGTCCATGATCTTTTCATCATACTGAGGACCTTCGGGCACATAACCGTAGGGACCTTCGGCCAGAAGCTTGTGCGACAGGTCGCCGCTTCCCACAAACACCACCCTGCGGTCAAGCTCGTTGCATACATGCTGAATGAGCTTGCCAAAACGGTAATGATCGGGAAGAGTCAGGCCCGAAAGGCCTATCCTTACAAGCTTATAATCCGTGTAATACTTATTTATGAAGTAGAGCGGGACCATGGTGCCGTGGTCGAGATGTGCATCCTTTTCACCAAGCACCCCCGCAGGAAAATCGTCATGGACAGCCTTTCTTGCAAGCCGGTCGGTAAATTCGCTGTCATAGGTCACATCGAACTTAACCTGCGGAGCCCGGAATCCTCCCATATCGCCCTTTGCACCCTTTCCCGGGGATACATGGAAGTAATCGCTGTACATAACACTGTGAGGCGATGTAAGGATTACAGTTTCGGGCTTAAGAGAAGCCACAAAACGCGCTGCCTCATCATAGGCATTTACTGTGGCGGCTATCTTTTTTTCCTCGCCTCCTCCCACTTCAGGGAGTATGATGGGCGGATGAGGGACCATTATCGCACCGACTATTGACATGTCAATCCTCCTTTGCTTTCATTGAACGTGCGGACCTTAAAAGTCCTGTGACAAGATCAGTGATCCTGTATTCGATAAGTGCCAGTATAACAGTGCAGGCAATGACCAGCACAGCATAGATCGCAAGGTTATAGTTGCCCGGTTTTACGATTGGAACAGGGAACGCCTTACCGCGCTGGATCATGGGCCTGAATACCATGAGCGGTATAAGGTTCATAAGGTAGGTATGAAGCGAATACTTACCGAAGAACTCAAGCACCGGATTATCGGCCTTGTATTTCATGGTGACAAGTATTACAAAGATGATGATCATACCGATCTGCGGAAGCTGTGATAAGTAGGTTATGAACTTATCGCCTATGCCGGGACCCCTGCCCGAGTACTCGGTATAGTATCCGAACTTAAACTGTACAAAAGATGACAGGGCGTGGAATAAAACAGCCAGCACTAACACACCGGCAAGCTTAAGCCAGTAGTGCTTCTTAAACCATTTTGTTACACTTTCCTCATGCTGCGCAAACAGCATGCCGGGGATAAAGCCTATCGTGGCATTCACCCACCACTGCCCGAAAAACCAGGTGGTAAACTCCTGCATCCACCATTTTGCCACAAGGAATCCATTCGGCTTAAGCCACCAGTTCTTAGGACCGGCCCACCACGCAAAATGCCCCCAGACACAGAAAAACACTCCCTGGAAAAATATCACAAGGAACATGAGAAAGAATGCCATCCTGCGATCCTTAACCTTCTTAAAAATGTAATAAAAAGCAAGGTACAGGATCATGAGCACAACCGGAAACCATGCGTATTTATTCATCATGGTAAGACCCAGAAGGTTCGTTACCCACTGAAGCGGTTCAAACTCTGTTCCGTATATCAAGTGGAAAATCCCGTAAAGAATGACGTTCACATAGAAAGGAACCGCCAGGCGCAAAAGCAGGCGGTTATATAGGAAGCCGTCAAGATAACCCGGCTTTGAATTAAGGTTTTTGATAAGGCCGAAGCCCGAGCAAAAGAAAAAGACCGTAACAAGCACGGGTCCCATGTTAAGGAACGCCTGTATCACCTTCGCATCCTGAAACGCCGCCTCCTGCGAAGTGTGATGCAGAATGATACATACGGCGGCAAGTCCCCTTAAAGCCCTCGTCGACGAAATGCTCATGAAATCATCATGGAACCTGTCTCCAAAGCCTGCAAACCTGCCTCCCCAAAGAATAAGCAGGATAACAAGAGCATATGCAATAACCGTTACATACATCTTACTTCTCCCCGTTCCCCCGTATGATCCCGATGAATCCGCGTTTTAAAAGCGCTGTCGCCAAAAGCTCGCCGAGCAGGTAACATCCGACTATCTCTCCCAGTGCGACATAGATAACAAGCAGATAAAGCGGCATATCCATGCCGTATCCGTATTTAAGCACAAGCGGCACGATAACGGAATTGGATACGACAGCTGGAATGGGAACCAGCCAGCGGTTCTTTCGAAGCACGTATCCGAGCGCCGCTCCTATAAGTGTGGCAAGGCTTCCGAAGATAACATCCCATACTATCGCCCCGCCCATGATATTTGCAATGATGCATCCCACAAACAGTCCCGGGATGGCAACCGGCGTAAACAGCGGCATGATCGTTAATGCTTCCGCTATCCTTACCTGCATTGCACCGAATGATATCGGCGCAAAAATAAGAGTCAGTGCCACATAAAGCGCCGCGATGAGTGCTCCCTGGCCAACATACAAGGCAACCTTCTTATTTCCACCAGTGTTCATTTCCTGTTCCATTTTATATCTCCTTAGATTCAACGTATTATCTTAAGCTTTCAATATGATCTCTGCCGGTTCATCATCAATAAAACCTGCCGTTGCCGAGCCCTTATCACCGTTTAACAGATATTCACCTTTAAAGGCATTTACCGTGGCAAATCCGTTATCGTCGGTCCTGACGGTAATATCGGTATGCCATTCACGCGTGATCAGGTTCTTTATCATATCATATGCCGGCTTAGGAGTACCGTCTTTCCTCAAAAAACCGCTGGGTGCATTAAGCCATGCGCCGTCTCTTAAGTCCCATGTAGTTATCGCCTCAACCAGAGGATGCGAAAACAGTATCCTGTACATTTCCTCGATCTCACGGGTCTGTCGTTCCTCACCTTCCGGAGTACTCGGCCAATTTTCAACCTTCCAGTCATTAAGATCAACGATATGAGCGGGCATCAGTTCACCGGATATGATCGTATTCTCGGTAAAGTGGATCGAGAGTCCGAAGTGTTCGTAACGCTCAAGCACCTGTTCAAGCTTCTCCCTGCCCCAGTAACCCTGGTGCTGATGTGACTGGATGCCTATCGCGCTTATCGGAACGCCCGCATTAAGGCAGCCGTCTATCAGCATTTCATAATCGATCGACGTATTAAAATCATTAAGCAGCAGGACCGCATCGGGATTACATTCATGGGCTCTTTCAAATACCTTTTGTATGAGCCCTACCCTGCCCATCTCCTTACAGACCCTGGTCATCGCATTATCGTACTTGTCAAAGATCGGCATGATGACCACTTCATTGATAACATCCCAGATATCTATTATACCCTTAAAGCCCGTGACCTCACGTTCAATCCTGTCAAGCTGCTTATTAAGGATAGTTGCGTTATCGTACTTTAAAAGCCAGTCGGCGCACACAGTATGCCAGCACAGAGGATGGCCCTTAACGGTTACGTTCCTTTCTTTAAGATAACCCGCTGTTTTAAGCAAAAATTCCTTATCGGGCTTTCCTTCCTGCGGTTCATACATGCCCCAGTAAAACGGCAGGGTACCGTAATTAAACACATCAAGGAACCTTTCGGTCGACTCGGTGTATGTTTCATCGCCGCCTGCAATATG
>JAILJC010000129.1 GCA_024694965.1 Lachnospiraceae bacterium | reverse complement strand
TTTAGAGACAACAGCACCAAGGAGCAGGTTCACCGCTACCGCGGCCACGCAGATAAGTGCTGCCCTAACATTATGTTTATTACGGAATAAGTTCGAATTACGAATACCGTTCATATAGTTTCCCGCAAAGCTTAATGTCCGAATACTATCTTGTTCTTAAGCGCTCCCGCCTCAGTAGCGGAATCAAATATCCTTACCAGTTCAAGAGCGAACGGGATTGCCGTCCCCATACCCCTTGACGTGGTTATGTTCCCATCGGTCACTACTTCATCCTTTAAAACCTTAGCACCCTGAAGCTGTCCTTCCATTCCGGGATAGCAGCAGGCCTTTTTACCTTCAAGCAGCCCAAGGCTTCCGAGTATGGTCGGTGCCGCACAGATTGCCGCTATACGGCGGTTCGTCTGCGCAAACTGCTTTACCATGTCCATCAGGGGTTCGCATTCCTTAAGGTTAAGGGTTCCGGGCATTCCTCCCGGAAGCACTAAAAGTGCCGCATCGTTTAACTTAAGATTGCTTATGAGCTTATCGGCCGTGACCGTGATATTATGCGATCCGGTGACCTTGTACTCTCCCGTGATCGATACCGTCTTTACCGCAATGTTCACACGCCTTAAGATATCAACAACCGTAAGTGCCTCGATCTCTTCAAAACCTTCCGCCAAAAATACATAACTTTCTTTCATACTTCCTGTCTCCTGTTTTAATTCCTATTTGTAATCGGCCAGCTCATCCCAGCGTTTTTTAAGATCGCCGTCCGATTCTTTTTTCCTGACTTTTTTAAGTGAATGGAATACTTCGGGACTTATCTTTTTTATGTTCTTTTTCTGAAGCTCCTCCCACTGTCCTATAACATCTGCTGCCGCGCTCCTGTACATCGGTATGGCAGAACCCATGGCAGTAACAACGATCTTGCTTCCCATGCCCGGATATCTTCCGAGATACTTAAGTATCTGATCAAGCCGCCATGTATTCACTTCCACGTTTTCCTGGTCGGTGACTATAACATCAAAATCACGACCGTTTAACTTCTCCTCACAGATATCGATATAATCGCCTACACGGCGCTCATCTTTAAGGAAATACGATGCAAATGCAAAGTATCTTCTGAAATCCTCCCTCGTCAGCCTGAGCAGTTCATCGGAAACATCAATGCTTCCGTCCCGCGCCGCGCATACGGCTATGTCAGGATCATAAAGCAGACCTTCCCTGATCATCTCCTCCGCATCCGATAAGCTCAGGATCCTTTCGATAAGCTTAAGTGATGCCTCCGCATCCTCATTCTTACCCTGCTTATCCCAGTTAAGGAGGAATTTGCGCAGCTCATACATGTTCGATATATCTTCAAGCCTCACGGTGTGGGATACCTGCTCATTAAGGTAGGCCTTTGTAAGCTTTGCCGGCTGCTCAAGGTCCAAAAGGCCGCCGGTTCCTCCTCCTGTTAGGAGTCCGCGCATTATATCCCTTGCACCCTGCATTTCCTCGCTCGTTAAATTTCCCTTTAAGAGCCTTTCCTCAAGCCCGCTCTTTTCGTACGCCGTCTTTCCGAGATAACCGTAGGAAATGTCATTGCTGCATCCGTGACACAGTATCCATTCCTTCACCTCGTCGTTAATGGGCTCAATACGCTCCATGGCGTTTATCTTTCCCCAGCCCGTAAGCCTCTGCGCATATACGTAATAAACATGGTCACTGGTCTGCTTCGGCCAGCCGGCCACATTTGAGATCACATAGCTCGTGAATTCCTCATAAAGACCGAGAGTGATAAGGTGCTTTTTAACGACCTCGTCATCGGAGAAATTAAACAGCACTAACAGGAGCAGTCCGAGCTTTACCGTTTCAAGCTTCTTTCCGAAGATCACCAGGGAATACGCCAGTGTCGAAAGCTTGTGAGGATCGTAATCCTTTATGTTATCTACTATATGTTTAAGGAGCTGACCCCTTATATCCGCCACGCGGAATCCGAGGTTATTGTCATCAAAGGAATGGACAGCCAGGCGGGCATTGATCTTAAGGCTCTCCTTTATCATGTTTACCGCCTTTAAAAGGACCTCCCTTTTTACCGGCTTTACCGGCCGGCCTATAAGCCCTTCCTGCTCGCCCATGTGAACGCTCGGGATCTCTCCGGGCTTTAACGCATCTTCAAGCACATATCCCTGCGGAACACAGCCGTTCTCCTTAACAATTTCATCTATCCGTTCAAAAATGCTTTTCATATTACCATTGTTAACTCCGATCAGAATTTAACCGTTTCCGGTGCTTTGGTGAAAGAACTGAAGGTAGCAACGGCGTCCTCTATAAAGAATACTTCCGTATTACCGTCATCGGCGGAATACATACCCTGCAGCGACGGATAAGCATCAAGCATAGCCTGCCTTGCCTCACGGGAATCATCCTCCTTAAGCTTTCCGGAAACCCTCAGCCATTCGCCGTTCTTAAATGCGCATAACTCAAACTTGGGATTTGCATGGATCTGCTTTGATACATCCTTAACCTTTCCTGTCTGGATATACAGTTTACCGTTAAAAACATTTACCGTTCCGAACGGTCTTACCCTCGGCTGATCTTTGTCAACCGTAGCAAGATAATATGTTTCAGCTTCCTTCAAAAACTTAACAACTCGTTCCATTATGCCTAACCTCCTTTATGTCATTTAACCGTCCCTCAGGACTCCTTTGCCATATTTACAAGATCATCCACGTTGTTCTGTTTCGGTGCGCATATAGATGCGATCAGTGAATCCTGATCCATCTCTTCCGATGTTCCTTCGCTTTCAGAATCACCGGCTTCATCTGCTCCCGCGGCCGCTTCCTCTGCCGCCATCATCGCAAAGATATCATCAACGTTGTTCTGCTTCGCTCCAGAGAACGCCGCCATGATCCTTGCGACTTCGTCGTCCATATCAGCGTCCCCCGTAAGTGATACGGGCTCATCCTGTTCGGGTTCGGGCTCCGCATTTTCCTCCTCGGTCACGTCCTCCGATTCCACCTTTTCATACAGCTTGGAGTGATCGTATTCATACCATTTGATCACATTTTTATCCTTGGCTATCATTACAAACCTTCTTTCACTCCCCGAATGAATATTATATCACATGATTCGGGGCCTGTGATACATTTATTCACTTTTTTTCCATAAATTTACACTATTATCGGATGTGTGCTATACTGTCTTACGGTGTTTCGACACTTCCAATGCAAACATTTGGTTAATTATCAAAAATATATACAGCGGAGGTTAACATAACATGAACATTGTATGTCTGGATATGGAAGGGGTTCTCGTACCCGAAATATGGATCGCATTCTCGGAAGCAACCGGTATCCCGGAGCTTCGAAGGACAACAAGGGATGAGCCCGATTACGACAAGCTCATGAACTTCAGGATCGGCATCCTTAAGGAACACGGCCTGGGGCTTAAGGAGATACAGGATACGATAGCAACGATAGATCCGTTTGACGGTGCAAAGGAATTCCTCGATGAACTCCGCAGCATAACCCAGGTCATCGTATTAAGCGACACCTTCTATCAGTTCGGCATGCCCCTTATGAAAAAACTCGGCTATCCCCCGCTCTTCTGCAACGACCTTATCGCTTCCGGAAACGGCGAGATAACCGGTTTTAAGATGCGCTGTGAAAAATCAAAGCTCACGACCGTAAAGGGACTTCAGGCCATGGGCTTTGATACGATCGCCGCAGGTGATTCTTTCAACGATCTCGGTATGATAGAGGCAAGCAAGGCAGGCTTTTTGTTCCGCAGTACCGAGCAGATCAAAAAGGACTACCCGCAATACCCTGCATTTGAAGAATACTCTGAACTGTTGAATGCAATTAAAGAAGTGTTATAACACTTCATCCGGCCCTTATGCTTTAAGGTCGTTTAAGAAATCCGTAAGGCGCTCCTTTGTCACATGCTGCATCACAACTATGTGAGAAAGGTCGCCGCCGAGCCTGTCGTCATGATCGGGCGCGAGATGATATTTCTCAACGACCTTCTGAGGCGGCCGAGTAAAATACACGGTGTTTGAAGCATGCTCAAGCCATGCTTTATAACCTGACTTTTCAAGCTCATCCTTAAGCCATGCAGCCCTCTCAAGCATCCCTTCCGACTGCTCCTCAAACTCCTCACTGCTCGTAGTATTTATGATCCACCAAAGCTTAAGCGGAGACAGTGCGGAACGCGAGCAGTTGATCATCGGCATATCGCCGTTTAAGTACGCAATGTCAAACGGATTCTGATTGTTACGCACATTCATCGTGGTAAGGAAAAGCCCCGCCGGTTCATCCATGCCAAAAAACTTATGTCCGCTTATAGCGATAGAATCATACGGATGAAGCTTTCGGTTTAAGATATCCCTGTATTTCGTATGCGGTATATATCCGCCGAAAAGCGCCGCATCGATATGTCGGTAAACCTCCATTTCCGGATACTTTGCAAGCACGGCGTTGAGTGCATCCATATCATCTATCCCACCCTTGAACGTGGTTCCCATTGCAAAAACAACAAGCGCCGGGCGGTCAGGTACGATAGCTTTCTCAAGCTCCGCCGGATCCATGCTTCCGTGAACATCCGCAGGAATGAGCCTCATATCAAGGTTCTGCAGGTCGGCAAGCCTCCTGCTTGAGTAATGTGCCTCTTCGGATACATACATTACCGGCTTTTTCTTTGTTTTTCTTTCAAGATATTTTGATCCGAAATATAATCCGTGATCATTGCCGTCGGTACCGCTGAAGGTTACTATGCCCCAAAGATCATCGGGATCAAATCCGTACAAAGGACCGAAGTACTCTATCACTTCACGTTCAAATTCCAGCGTATTGGACAGCGTTCCCCTTATATCAAATGGATCTCCCGCGTTGTCAAGCGTCGAGATATTGAGCCCGCTGCCCGAAAGCCATTTGTAAAAACCGATCAGCCTGCTCTTCTGATTAAGCGGATAGCCGAAATCATGAGTTTTCTGTATCATGGCCGAGCCCGCAAACTCATCAAGCCTCGCTTCGATCGCATTAATGTTTGTTGCTTCACTCATACCGGCACCTCTGTTTTCAGTCTATATCGTTGTAACCTTCCCTTGCCTCATATGTCGTATGAAGCAGTTCATGCGCCTTGTGGCTGTTAGGCTCTCCCAAGAACTTATCATAAAGCTCGATTATCTGAGGATTGTTATGCGACTGGCGCAGAGTCATCCTTTCATCTTCGCTGTAAAGTGCCTTCGCACGCTTCTCCTTATAGGTATCGAGGATATCATCATCCTCGTTGGGAAGGAAGAATTCACGTACATAAGGCTGGCCGCCGCCGTTTATACATCCGCCCGGGCAGCCCATTATCTCTATGAACTGATACTTGGACTTACCTGCCCTTATATCATCAAGAAGAACCTTTGCCGATTTCATGCCGGATGCGATCGCAACATTTACGACCGTTCCGTCAATGTCAAGGGATGCCTCCCTTATTCCCGCATCATGGCCGCGGACATCCTTAAACTCGATAGGTTCCGATTCCTTTCCGGTAAGCTTGTAATAAACCGTACGAAGTGCAGCTTCCATAACACCGCCGGTAACACCGAAGATAACGCCGGCACCCGTGTAATCGCCCATGATATCCTGATCCCAGTCCTCATCGGGAAGCCTGTCGAATATGATACCTGCGCGCTTTATCATCCTTGCAAGCTCACGTGTCGTGATAACCGCATCTACATCACAAAGGCCGTTAACCTTAAGCTGCTCACGCTGCCTTTCGTACTTCTTCGCGGTACAAGGCATAACCGAAACAACAAATATATCCTCGGGCGCGACATCATTCTTCTTCGCCCAGTATGATTTGATGATGGCACCCTGCATCTGATGGGGTGACTTGCATGATGAAAGGTGAGGAAGAAGATCACTGTATTTATACTCGGCATAGTTTACCCATCCGGGTGAACATGATGTGATCATCGGAAGCACTCCGTCATTCTTAAGACGGTTAAGGAGCTCCGTTCCCTCCTCCATGATGGTAAGATCGGCACCGAAGTTAACATCATAGATCCTGTGGAATCCAAGCCTTCTCATTGCGGCTATCATCTTGCCGGTCACCGGAGTTCCGATCTTAAATCCGAATTCCTCACCGAGTGCAGCCCTTACTGCGGGTGCAGCCTGAGCGATGACTATCTTCTTGCCGTACCTTAAGGCATGATCCACCTTGTCTATTTCCGAGTGCTCCATAAGAGCTCCTGTGGGACATACAAGCACGCACTGTCCGCACTGGATACAGGGACTGTCGTTGAACGAACGGTCATCCGCCGGTGAAACAAAGGTATTGAATCCCCTGTTCTCAAATCCGAGGATGCCGAGACCGTGTGCACTCTTACATCTTTCGATACATCTTCCGCAGAGGATACACTTTGAAGTATCTCTTACGAGTCCGGGAGCGACCTCATCATAATGATTCTCACTGTGTGATCCGCTGAAAACTCCCGACCTTGCATCGGTAACATTGGCTACATGGAGCAGTTCGCATTTACCGTTTTTATCACAGGCCTGACAGAACTGATTATGATCGGATAACAGAAGCTCAACGCTCCTTCTCCTGGCGGCAACCGCCTCTGCCGATGAGATGCTTATCTCCATTCCGTCATTAACGGGATATACACAGCTTGCCACAAGTCCCCTTGCGCCCTTTACTTCAACAAGACATACACGGCAGGAGCCCTGCGAGCATTCTCCGTGGTTAAAATAGCAGAGGGAAGGGATCTCATAGCCGCATGTCCTTGCAGCTTCCAAAATGGTCTGTCCGTCTTCAACCTGATAAGGGATGCCCTCTATCTTAATATTTATCAATGACATAATCCGCTCCCTCCTTAGTCCTTGGTTATTGCATTAAATTTACAGTTACTCTTACACAGGCCGCACTTAGCACACTTCTCCTGATCGATCTCGAAGGAAGCAAGCTTGTGGCCTTCCGGAATATAATGCGTACGCGAGATGCACTCTGCGGGACAGTTCCTTGCGCACAGTCCGCAGCCGATACAGATATCAGGATTGATCTTATACTGCATCAGGCTCTTACATACATGAGAAGGACAGCGTTTTTCAACGATATGCGCTATATATTCATCCCTAAAATGCCTGAGGGTCGAATTAACGGGATTTGCCGCCGTCTGTCCGAGTGCACAGAGGGAATTCTTGCGGATGGTCTTTGAAAGCTCCTCAAGGGTATCAAGGTCCTCCATCTCGCCCTTTCCTTCAGTGATCCTTGTAAGGATCTCAAGTATCCTCTTGGTACCGACACGGCAGGGTGAGCACTTGCCGCAGGATTCATCGCAGATGAACTCCATGTAGAACTTGGCAACATCCACCATACAGTTATCTTCATCCATGACAATGGCACCGCCCGATCCCATCATCGATCCCTTCTGTACAAGGTTATCAAAATCGATGGGCTCATCGAGGAATTCCTCGGTGAGACATCCGCCCGAAGGACCGCCAGTCTGGATGGCCTTGAACTTCTTACCGTTAGGTATGCCTTCGCCTATATCAAATATGAGCTCACGCAGAGTCGTTCCCATGGGAACTTCGACAAGTCCTACGTTGTTGACTTTGCCGCCGAGTGCAAATACCTTGGTTCCCTTTGAACCTTCCGTACCTACCTTTGCAAACTCGGCTGCGCCTTCCCTCATGATATAGGGAACGCATGCAAGTGTTTCAACGTTGTTAACGATAGTGGGCTTGCCCCAGAGTCCCTTCACTGCAGGGAAAGGAGGACGCGGACGCGGCATGCCGCGCTTACCCTCTATCGAGTTAAGCAGTGCCGTCTCCTCACCGCAGACAAACGCACCTGCACCGAGCCTTATGCTGCAGTCAAAGTCAAAACCGCTGCCAAGGATGTTCTTACCTAAAAGGCCTGCTTCCCTTGCATTCTCGATGGCCTTTTTAAGACGTGCAACCGCTATCGGATATTCGGCACGTACATAGAAATAACCTTCCTTTGCACCTATCGCATAACCTGCGATCATCATTCCCTCGATGACCGCGGTGGGATTTCCTTCAAGGATGGAACGGTCCATGAACGCACCCGGATCGCCCTCATCACCGTTACATACAACGTACTTCTCATCGCCTTCGGAGCCGAGTGCGAACATCCACTTACGTCCCGCCGGGAATCCGCCGCCTCCGCGGCCCCTGAGTCCTGAAAGCAGAACCGTATCTGCGACTTCCTTCGGTGACATGGAAAGAGCCTTCTTAAGACCTAAAAACGCACCGAAGCCGAGAGCTTCGTTTAAGTCCTCCGGATTGATGACTCCGCAGCCGTGCAGTGCTATTCTGCGCTGCTTTTTATAGAAATTGATATCATCCTGCTTTGATACCTTTTCGCCCGTTACGGGATCCTCATACAAAAGACGCTTAACAACTTCACCGCGTCCTATGTCGGAATCCACGATCTCCTCTACGTCTTCTAAAGAAACCGTCCTGTAGAGGGTATCCTCGGGGTATATCTTTACGAACGGGCCCTGCGAACAGAAACCGAAGCATCCCGCAAGATTTACGGTAGCCTTTCCGTTAAGGCCCTTCTTTGCAAGCAGCTTTACAAACTCGTCCGCTATTTCCTTTGAATTGCTCGAAAGGCATCCTGTTCCCCCGCAAAGCACGATATGGCGTATTTCATCAGCACCGGAGAGCTTGGCTTCCATATCCTTTTCGCACTGTTTGCTTATCCTGTCCAGTTCTTCCATGGATGTTATCTGATTCATGCCGATGCCTCCTTTCTGTATGATTCTATGATACCTTCAACATGCTCCACATCTACCTTCGGATACACCTTGCCGTTAATGCTTACAGCCGGTGCTATACCGCAGGCTCCTATACACCTTAAGGCATCCAATGTAAACAGTCCGTCCGCGGTCGTCTGTCCCGGTTCGATCCCGAGGATCTCCGAAAAACGATCGATAACAATCTGTGCGCCCTTAACGTAACATGCCGTACCAAGGCAGCAGCCAATAACATATTTTCCTTTCGGAGTGAGTGAGAAAAATGAATAGAAAGTCACGACACCGTAGATCTCGGCAACCGATATGCCCGTATTATGAGATACCAGTTCCTGAACCTCCAGCGGGATGTACCCGTATTCGTTCTGGATGTCGGAAAGGATCATCATAAGAGGCGTTTTTTCCCCCTTATACCTGTTGCAGATTTCATTGATCTGCGCCTGTGCGGCGGCATTTAACTTTGCCATCGAAATACCTCCTGTTAAAACATTTATATATCACTGATTCTATCAAAAACCATACATTTTTACAAGGTGGGACCACGGGGACGGTTCTTTTGGCACGTTAAAACTTCGTGCCAAAAGAACCGTCCCCGTGGTCCCACGCTCATTAATCATATTAAATCATGCAATTTTCTCAGAAACCACATTTTCTAACTCATACAAAGTTTCGGGATCAATATCCAGGCACTTACTCGGGTCTCTGTCTCCCATAACATCCCATGCCAGGGTATCGTTAATTATAGTACACCTATCAATAAAAAACGTCATATCATTTAATGGTGCGAAAGCCTCCATCTTAAGTAAAGGAGCCGCATCATAACACACTATCTTACCATCCTCAAAATATACATAAACCTTGTATTCTTTTGTCGGATATACCTGAACTATTTGTGGGGCCATAGAAGAACTCCTTGTCTACATTTTCAGCGGATCGATAACCATAAGAGGCTGACCATCCTTAGCCAATTCCCAATCCTGCATTAATTCATCCTGATGAAGAACCGTCCATGCCAAAACAAGCTTCAGCTGTCTTGAAGGCAATGCTCCTTTAATAACCCTCGCTTCGTTTATATCAACAAGAGCCTTATTACCATTATATTCCGCATGAAAATGCGGCGGATTGTGATCATCATAATACATAGTAATCCGTATTCCGTAAAACAGCGCTATTTGCGGCATTTCTATCCTCCATGCTATTACCGTTCGATATTCCCTTTTACTAATATAATAGTATCATTTTAGGCCCTATTTTTCAACGTCCCTAGCGTGGTCCCAAAAACCAGACGGAAGAACCGTCCCCGTGGTCCCACCTGTGTCTGATTTACTCCTTCGGTACGCGGCTGTACAGTTCGGTCAGGCCGCGGATGCTTGACTTAAGCTCATTTGAAAGGAAGTTCGGGCGGAGCCTCCACTCCCAGTTTCCTTCCGAGGTACCGGGTGTATTTATCCTTGCCTCACGGCCGAAGCATAAGTAATCCTGAAGCGGGATGATACAAAGATCTGCCACCGAACGGTACGCCTCCCTTATGATGTCCCAGGTTAAGGCACCGTAATCCGTATTCATCGAATTAATATATCTTCGGCAGAAATCGCGCTCGCCCTCGTTTATCTCCTCTGCCCACGCGCGCGTGGGTGTATTGTCATGCGTACCCGTATATACAACGCAGTTGTTGATGTGCCTGTGGTTTACATAATAACTATCCCAGCTGGTGAAACCGTACTGCAATACCTTCATGCCCGGGAAGCCTGATTCTTTAAGCAGAGCTTCATTTTCGGGAGTATTGTTGCCAAGATCCTCGGCGATTATCCTAAGCTCCTTAATGTGAGCCTTAAGAGCATTAAACAGTGCCATGCCCGGGCCCTTGCACAGCTTACCGTTCTCAGCCGTTTCATCTCCGAAAGGCACGGCATAATATTCACAGAAGCCGTGGAAATGATCGATCCTTATAACATCGTAAAAATCATAATTCCTCTTTATGCGTTTAACCCACCAGTCATAGCCCGACTTATCAAGCGCCTTCCAGTCATAAATGGGATTTCCCCACAGCTGGCCGGTACGAGAGAATGCATCGGGCGCACAGCCTGCCACCACCTTGGGATTTAAATCCTTATCCATCAAAAAGACTTCGGGATGTGCCCAGCAGTCAACGCTGTCTAAAGATACATAAAACGGCAGGTCACCTATTATCTTAACGTTTTTATCGTTTGCATATTTGCGCAGCTTCCTCCACTGCTTGTCAAACTCATACTGCTTAAAATACTCGAAGCTTATATCGTCCTTAAGCTCCTTTTCCATCTTTGTAACAGCAGCGGCCTTACGCTTCTTAAGGTCATCATTCCACTCATACCAGGGAGCTCCGCCAAACTTCTTTTTGATCGAAGTAAACAGCGCATAATCGTTAAGCCATTCTTCTTCCTGCTTTACAAAAGCCTTTAATTCCTTTGTCTCCTTACCGCCTTCAATAAACCGTTCATACGCCTTTAAAAGCAGCGTATCCCGGTTCTCATACATGGTTCCGTAATCAACCCTTGTTTCGTCGTTTCCGAAATCGACACAGGTGCATTCATCCCATGTCAGAAGGCCTTCCTCTATAAGTGTTTCAAGTGAAATAAAATACGGATTTCCGGCAAACGCCGAGAATGGCTGATAGGGTGAATTGCCGTATCCCGTGGGACCTACCGGGAGTATCTGCCAGTACCCCTGCGCCGCCCCTTCAAGAAAATCAACGAACTCATAAGCTTCCCTTGAAAATGTTCCTATTCCGAACCTTGACGGTATGGAAAAGACCGGAAATAAAATACCGCTTTCTCTCATCATTTTTCCTCCTCATTAATATGTATTGCCCCCTCAAAAACAGTCGGCGGCCAATCGTCGGAACCATCCAGAATTATGCTTCGCATAATGGTCCCTCCTAAAAAACCCCGTGACATACAGTATAAGATACCATAGATCACGGGGTTTATCAATTACGCCGGTTATAAACCGTTTATTTTATCTTGTATTTAAGCTTGATGCTTCCGGTATTCATTCCGCTTCCCTTTATCTCGACAGTATAATCACCGGGTGTACCGTTGTCGATGCTGTCAAGAGTGAGCTTATTATCCGTCGTCTGTGCAATGTTTATCATATCTGTCACACTGCCTCCGTCCCTTGTCGAATATGTAACTTCGAACCTGTCCCAATTAAGTTCCGGGGCAAATTTCAGCGTGACGGGAACGGATTCCGTCAGTTTTTCAAGATCATCTATCCTGTACTCTGTTTTTTCAAGCGTTACGTCACCTTTTTTAAGCTTTATTCCGTCCGTAACACCGACTTTTACGGCAGCAATCGAAAAACACCCGGATTCCTTCCGTTTTTCGGGGGTAAGGGTGACTCCGATATAGCATGTTCCCGCCGTATCGAGAATTTCAAGCCCCGTGACCTGCGATAATTTGCTGTCACGGAAGACACCGCTGATCACGAGATCCTCATAGTTATATTCCTTATTCCCGATAGCAGCCTTCTTCAGCCTTTCCTTAATAAAATCAGACGCCGATTTATTTTCCTTAACGCTGATCTTATTATCCGTCAGGGTTACTTTCAGGCTTCCCTTACTCTTGGGTGTTAACGCTACGTGAACAATCTCCGTCTTACTGCCGGGAACGAGATCCTTAGAGCTTTGAACCGCCTGTGCGCTGACACCTATCATGAACCCATCATCCGCAGACGCATACATTGCCGTCAGCTGCTCGAAAGTGATAGGGTTATCATCTGAATCGAAATACAAAAGGCTGTACTGCTTTGCAGGAACTCGTATTCCGGAATTAAGGACCACGGTGGGCGACATGGATAATCCCTTCTTGGCAAGCGGTCCGATGTACTTTTTAAAGGAAATATCGGCTTCTGACAGATCTTCCTTATTGATCGTGAACGCTGCAGAATATTTCATACCCGCGTAATCACCCTTACCGGAGATCAGGATTGAAGGTGCCTTCTTTCCGGCAGTACTGTCAGCCGCGTTCTTGTTGTTCTTGTATGATACCGTGTAATCCACACCTTCCCTGAGCATCCTTGTGCCGTCTTCCGAATACAGCGCAAGCTCGATCATTTTGGAACCTTTTGAGCCTGACTGGGTAGTGATAAGTTTCCTTCCTGTAAATGTTACGGGTGCTATATCACACACCATAGCCCTCTTCGCATCCTTCTTACTCATATCCGTAAACTGGTCACTGTCCTCCACCGGTTTAACTGTCGCATCCCCGGCTTTGATCGTTACGGAGAGTGTTCCCGCATTCAGTGTGAAATACTTGGAAAGGTCGATATTTGCTTCATCGATCTTCGCAACATTATTAATGGTTATGTCCTTAGGAAGAACCATTATTTCCGTATCCCTCTCAATCTTGAATTCCTTGAGATTTTTCCCGGATACGGATTCAGGGATGTCCTGTCCCGAAATGCCTTCTAAGCCGTCAGGTCCTTCTTCCTCCGTATAGAATTTTCCGTCTTTCTCGATGAGCTCCTTCTGATTTCCGTCTTCATCCTTATAGTAATAGGTTACATCCTCAAATTCCGAATCTTCATATACGCCCTTTTCACCCGTAAACTCAAGCTTTAAGTCATCCTTGTTGAGCGTAGAATTTTTCGGCTTTTTCGCACTGTTTGCCGCAAGAGAAACATTAACCTCTTCGGTCAGATTATCGAACAGATAGAGCGACCCGAACAGATCCCTCATGAAGTACAGCATATCCATCGATGTAAGACCGTCCGCCAGCTCAGCACTGTCGTCGCACAGCTGCACACCCCTGTACAGTACCGTAGATTTATTAAGGGTTATCTTTCCGAGTACCGAGCTTTCAGGCTCACCACTATCAAATATAGCATCTTTATCACCTTCGAGCACATTCGGAACATCGGCAAGTATCGATATCTCTTCTCCGCCTTCCTTCAGGCTGTCAACACTTATATAGCGGCCATAGTTCCTGCTGTCAAATTCAAACGGCCACATTCCGTATACGGTACCCGTATCACTCCCCTGCTCAAAACCGACATCAAGAAGACAGAGCATTCCGTCATATAACACCGGTACCATGGCATCCGTCGCTGCCGCAAACTGATCGCCGCGCTCCTGACTTTCGGTATTTACAAAGCCCGAATCTATGTCGCATATCGCAACGGGTATATACTTTCCGTTGTTGTCCCTGAAAGCGAACCATTTCTTCTCGTTGTAATTGGTAAGCCTCTGCCTCCACGCATCGTCCACCACTTCATAACCGCCTGCAGGCAGATAACCGAGGTAATGTTCGGTTCCGTCCGCTTTTTTGACACTGGGTGACTGGTCAACACTGTATACCAGCTTATAATCACGGCGCTTATAATAGATCTTTCCGTCGTCCTCAAAGATCTTCATACCTTCGTTCTGGAGCCTGTGGTCTGCGATCTCAGTCGGGATTTCCGCCATTTTGCCTTTATAGATATCCTGAAGGCCGTAATTATTCAGCACCTCCTGTAATGCCTTGTCTACATCCGTTTCTCCCTTACCATCTTCTACGATCAATTCTCCGGCTGTATGTATGGCACTGAAAACTCCGACAAAATTCTTATAATCATTCAGTATATCCGAAGGCTCGACATCTGCATAACCGTCGAAATAGTTCTTTACTTCATACGTCGCAATATATGGCAGGAACACCGTAAGGCCGCCGGGATTGGTCAGCTCGTATTTCGATGTCTCTTTATGTAACAGTACCGCCTTTTTCAACTGCTTTTCAAGCCCGGTCCCTGCCTTTTTCATCCTCGAAACGGTGCTTTTGATCTCGGAATTTGCGGCAACATCCTCCATTATGCACTTATCAAACAGACTATCCATGTTCCTTACAAAATCCGCAAGATCCGTTATGCCCTTTTCACGTCCGTGGAAATCCTGTGACAGACTCCTTAAATAATAAACCCCGTAATATGTTTCGAGGGGATCAAGTTCAAAAAGATCCAGGCACACTTCAGCATAGTCAGAAAGTGAATTGCCGAGTGCGGCCGCTTCGCTTGTCTTTACAAGTGATTTTGTTCCTATATCCTCACTTTTCTCATACCATTCATAGTAGTCATTGACTATCTTCTTACCGATGGCCTCCATCTGCTTGTCAACGACAGAATCCTTGGAAAAATCAACCATGTTTCCGTCGGCTGTCAGGCAAAGCTCCGATACCCAGTTTTCGTAGAAATCTCCGTTATTTGATTCCAGGTCTTCCGATCCGCAGTAATAACGCGTATAAGGAGACCATGCAAGCATGTTCTCGAGGCTGCCCATAAGACATGCATCATAATCAATAAATGCGAATTTATCATTCGCGCTTACGCCTGCAGCTTCCATCGTAGGAGCGATCTGCCAGGCCTGGAAAGTCGACATGTCCTTATCACGCTCGTCATAACCCAGACCTCCGAGCGGTCCGCCGCCGTGATCCCAGAGTATGAGCATATACTGTTTTGCGGGATAATCTGCTTTAGTAGTCTTTATAAACTCGGCAAGTTCCTGTAAGACATCATTGCCATCAGCTTTTGTCATAAACCTGTCAGGGTTTGAAGGCTGGGACTTCGCAGGCACGAGGCTTTCGGTATGTATCTCAAAACGCTCGTTCTTGTTCCAGGCTATCTTACCTGTTATATCATTATACCTTTCAAGGTACCTGTCTCCCTTTCCGGCAGCTACCTTATCATACTCTTCCTTGATCTGTACCCTGCGTTCTTCTATGACTTCGCTGCGGGGTCTGTCTTTCAGTCCGGTATCTACTCCGCCGGTTTCAACTATAAAGTTCACTTCAGGCTCTTCTATATCCGATATATAAAGTCCCTCCATGATCTCAAGTATATCGACCGTAGCCGACATGCTCTTTCCTTCGAGGTCGCTTCCCACCGAATACAGCATTACCGTCATATCGGCTGTATCATCACTAGTGTCGATGGTATTGTCTGAAGAATCAAGCGAAACCGTTTCATCATCCCCGACTAATGTCAGCACATCTTCGGTTTCATCAGCCGCCGCTTTGCCTTCATCAACCGATTCCGACAAGGCAGAATCACCGGCTTCATCATATGATACCTCCGCAAGTTCACCAGGTGCACCACATGACTCTTCATCAAGTTCATTAAGTGCATCATATGATTCTCCCACCGGTTCGTCGGATATAAGATATGCATATGCCGGCAGGGGGAACAACCCCTCAAAAGTCAGCGCAGCCGCCAGGATAATAGCCAGGAATCCCGCGCCCTTACGTGATCTCATTTTCATATTCCGCTTCCTCCTTGTTTTATTACTCTTGACCCATGAGTATTCCTACTATACAATCAAAACATAACCACCCATGGTCATGTCAATAGAGAAAGGCGTGTTTGCAATGGTTTTTCCCGATGAACATAAGCTGTTTACAGTAGCGGAAGTATCCCGTGCGTGCGGAATAAGCCGCACTTCTTTGATACGCTTGGAAGAGTGCGGATTTCTTAAGCCGTGTCATGTCGATCCCGTTACGGGATATCGCTATTATGATGTTAATAACATTGTGGAAGTAGGCCGATATAAACGCTTTCAGGCCATAGGATTGAATCGAAATGAGATATCCGATATTTACCATAACCGCATCGATCCCGACCGGTTCATAGAAGAGCAGCGTCAAAGGCTTAATGAAATGCAACGGTTTATCAATGAATTCGAGCTGAGTCACGGACATAAAAAGTATCTCCGTGCTTTCGGAGAACTCCCCGAAATGACCTGCTGCTGCGAAGATATTTCAGCGTCTTCGTTCAAAGAGCTCGGGATGGCTGCTTATAAAACTTACGAAAAAGTCATTGCCGGAGGATTCTGCGTGATCCCCCGCAGGCCGCCGGTAATAATATCCGATGCCTGGCAGTCTCTTCCCAAGGATTCTCCTTCGGGATGCCGGTTTACGGTCTGCATACCGGTGATCACAAATCCAAAACAGTCAGCCGACGCCCGCCTTCGCCATTTCCCGGCAAGCGACAGCATTTCTCTCAGCGGATTCGGCGCTTTTTCCATCCTGCCGGAGCTTATTAAGCAGCTATATAAGGAAACCGACAAAAGAAAGCTTAAGCCCGCAGGTCCGCTAAGGCTCATAGTATTCTCAGCCTCCGACAACCCCGACCTTGAAGCCGGGAATTATGTCTACGAATTCATAATGCCTGTAACAGAACAGTGAAATCCTAATACAGCAGGATCGGCCTGTCCTCAACGTACCGGCCTTTACACATGCCCGATCAATGATCTTAAATGTACTTTCCGTTCTACAGACTTATTATATACCATGAGTCAACAGAGACGTCTCCGGATGACTCATCGGTCACTGCGGCTTACAAAGCACAGTATCCTTTCCTTCTTCATATCGTTACAGAGCACAAAACCTTTATCCGATACATCAATGACACGTACGATGTCCTTTAAATCTTCCGCAAGCGGTGCATAGTCGCACAGGAGGTTATCGTACCCGCTTAAAATACCGGGATTAAACGCTAGCGTTTTTTCGTTTTCAAATATCGCATTATAAAGGATGCCGGCTTCAACGAGATCCTGGAAGAAATGGCTTCCATAGGACAGCTCCGGATTATACCCTGCCCTTGAATCCGAAACCTCACATATCGCTTCGTATTCGCTGATATCCGAGAACAATGCCGGAACACCAAGTTCCGGTGATGAAGTTCCTATCCTTCCCGGTACCATTAAGAGCATCTTTTTATTCTTTCCGCGCATCGCCCAGTTTACGCTGCCCACAGCCTGCCCTACCCTGTATTTTTCCTTGTAGGGCATGTTGTAGTAATTCACAGGGTCGACGGTCACGATCATATCAAGCGTTTCATATCTTGATAATCCCATGGAAGAACCCCTGCACTCAAACAGTATGCTTTCCTTATCAACATCCTCGGGCATATCGGAAGCCTCAGCATCCTGATAAACCTGAAGGGGCCGGCATTGCAGAAGGTTTATCACATAATCTCCGTCTTCTGAAAGATTAACGGTGAACTCGGTATCAACCGGATATTCATACTCCTTCTGGATGGCACCGAGCAGCTCCCGCATCTTTAACATAAGGTCTTCCTTCTCGACAATGCCCTGACATGAAACAAATTCGATATCGCGCCTCTGCCCCCTCTCCCTGTACATCCTTTCGGTATCATAATCATGCTCAAACAAAAGCCTTTTAAGGTAATCGGGAAGATATGGCTTTACGGTATCGGGATCCACCTGCTCAAGCTGCCTTGATACCCGGTTCATAATCTCCAGCTTCCTCTGTGAATACTGATGCTTTTCCGTACAGTTCCTTGAAGTGGTGGCCTTTGGTTTATCAAGGCTAACAAGCCTCGGATATGATCCTTCCGTCCTGTCTACCGCAGATGTCCCGAGCCCCATGACAAGCCTCAGCATCCCGGCAGTGGGATCGAGATCTTCCATAAACCGGTACGGGCTGAACGAGTATCCCACGCCGGCGACACAGGGCATGTAATACTCACCGTAATAGGAACCGGATACCCTCTGTACAAGGAGCGCCATCTGCTCATCCCGCTCCTGCAATCCCCTCCTGCTCCTGTAATCAAGCGCCGACCTGCTCATAGTGCTTGCATATACCGTACGCACCGCATTCTCCAGCTCCTCAAGCCGCTGGTCCATATCGCCCGAATTAGAGCAGAATACCGATTCGTATTTTCCCGCAAAAGCATTTCCGAAACCATCCTCCAAAATGGAACTTGACCTTACGATTATCGGATCCTGTCCGTAGTACTCAAGCAGCTTTACAAACTGTTCTTCCATCTCACGCGAAAACTTGCCCGCCAAAAGTTTCTCCGCAAATTCATCGGCAACCGTGAAGTACTCCTCCCTGCTTCGCTGCCGTATTCTAAGATCCCAGAAATGATTCTCAACGATAAATGAGTAGAAAACGTCGGAGCCTATATAGAAAGAATCATGCGGCTCGAGTTTTTTAAATATCTCAGGGCATCTGTTCTCTATTATCTTCCTTGCAAGCAGCATCCCGCAGGCCTTGCCGCCTATCATCCCGGTGCCTATCATGCGCTTCCTGACAGCAATGTAATCCTGCGGCCTGAAATTCTCCTTTATCATCTTGCGAAGCCTTTCGTCGCGGGACATCATTATATCGCACATACGATGGCAGGGTTCGGTTACATCCATTCCGTTTTTAAACATGGTTTCCGCCATGTTGAAAAACCTGTCCCAGCTGTCCATGTTTCCCCTGTCCGTCGAGGATGCATTATCCCCCAGCACCCGGTAAAAATGACTGGCCATAACGCCGTCAAGTATCGGTTTGAATTCATCTGTGGCCGGCGCATAAAGATGCGGCAGGAACATGGTCTCCGAGTACCTGTTCCATACCTTGTCGGGACGCACGTACACGTTCTCGCTATCGGCATACACATCAAGGAAAAGCTGTGTGGTATCCCTTATCTTTGCTATCGCCTGGAACGAGTGCTTTCCCCTTATAAGCGGGAAGAATGCGACCGTATCGAGGATGAAAAGATACGGGCAGGTTACCTGAAAGAAATTTCCCATCATAAGGTCCGTCGCCCATGCCGTCTGCAATTCCGACAGGCAGTCAAACACATAGAAAGCATCCCGTCCTTCACGGGTTATATGTGAGCGTATCTCAACGGTGAAATTCTCAAACCTGTGGTTAAGTTCCACCTCGATTATCTTTAGTCCTTCCTGCTCTTTAAGCAGCGGTTCATGCGTCGCAAAACGGAAGTAGATAAGGTTCCGCTTATCAAGTATCGCCTGCTTAACATACGGCTCCATGAAAAGCTTAAACTGCGAAAGATCATCGACCCGCCAAACAACATTATCGCCGAGACGGATGTTGTCAAAGTTTTCATCCATCTTAGGTATCCCCGATAGTACCCTGTCAAATGCTGCCATACCTGCCTCCTTAACAATCCGTTTTCATGCAACAAAAAAAGCAAAGGCGCCCAATGCGGCACCTTTGCCTTCGTTTATTATACTACAGTGAATCCCTCGTAAGCAAGAGTCAGCAGGGACGGTTTTACTTCTTGACCGTCACTGTACACTCGTTCCTTTTACCTCCGGATTCGGTATAGATGACTGCCGTTCCCACAGAAACCGCTGTTATCTTGCCGTTGGCATCTACCTTGGCTACGCTTTCATTGTTGGAATGCCATACTATGTCTGTTTTCTTAAGCTTGGTATTCTTAAGTGAAACCGTTTTTGACTGGTTTACTTTAAGAGTCATTTCAGTCTTATTTATGACAGGAGCCGCCACATCAACAGTACAGCTATACTCCTGTCCGTCAATGACTGCGGTAAGTGTTGCTTTTCCGTATGACAATCCCGTTACCACAGCCTTGCCTGTAGGCTTGCCCTTTTTATCAAGCTGGGCTGTCACCCTGGCAATGCTTACGTCATTGATCTGCCACTGCGGATCTGAGGCCGCGTTTACATTCTTCATCGCAAGGGTAGCCGTGGCTCCGGTTCTTATACTGTATTCACTCTTTTTGAAATCCGGTGTTTTAACCGAAATATTCGCCGAAACCTTAAGTGTTCCTGCCTTACTCTTCTCACCAAAGTACGCCGTAATTTTTGCCGTACCGTTTTTATGTGCCGTGAGCAATCCCGTTGCAGAGTCAACAGCCACTATGTCGGGCTTAGAGCTCTCCCACGAGGTCGCGCCGAGCGTATTTGTATCGGCCGTCGTGAAATGATCCGGCGCATTCATGGTCTGACCATCATATGTCATAGGCTTAACGAACTTAAGCTTCGGTTTGTTAAGGATCGTTATAGTGCATTCAGCAATCGTTTCATACTGATTCTTACCGATCTTCTTTTGAGCGGTGACCTTAACAGTACCCGGCTTTTTAGCTGAAAGCATTCCTTTTGAAACACTCGCAAGTTTCTTATCATCGACCGCATAATTGTCTATGTTTTCGGTTATGCCTGCAAAGCAGACTTCCTTAAGGTTTAACTTCTGTCCGAGGACCATGACGACATCTGCTGCGGGTACCTCGCCGTTTTCTACCCACACGGCAAACAGAGTCACATTTCCGTTTATTCCGGTATAGGTGTCGCCCTCTTTATATATCTTACCCGTTCCGGCCGGACTTTCACTCCATCCTCCGAATGTGCAGCCCTCTTTAGCAAGATCACCTTTGCCCAGAACGATGACCGGCGCGCCTTCCTCGTACTCGTTTTCATCAACGGGTACCGTGCCGGTCCCACCGTTTGCGTTGTATGTAACCGTGTATTTTAAAACGGGATCCTCTCCGGGGTCTATCGTGGAACCCTTTATTATGGCAATACCGTCTTTTACGCTTGTTACAGTCTCGCCGCTCTCATAATCCACCCATGTCTGATGCTCCTTAAGCGGTAAGTCTATCGCAGCATTTGATCTGTTGACTATACACTCATACGCACAGTTATTAAATGCTGAATTACCGATATTGGTCACGGCTGCCGGAATCCTTAATACACCTGACAGGGAAGTGCAATCCTCAAATGCCCTCGCACCTATCTTCGTCATACTCGCAGGGATCGTTATGCTTTTTATGCTTGTGAGCTTCTTAAAAGCATCCGAATCTATTTCCTTTAAATTATTCCCGGCAAAAGTAAGGCTTTTTACTCCGCTTGCATTATAAAAACAGGTTGGGCCTATTTTTTCTATTCCCGCAGGGATCACTACATCGTAGTTTGCAAATCCTGCCCCTTCAAACAGATACTTCGGCAGATATTTAAGTTCATCCGAAAACGTAAGCGAACTTATGCTGCACCCGCCAAAACTCCCGTCTATTGTATAGTCTTCAAGCTGCCTGCTTTGTATATTAACTGTTGCAAGCTGTTCGCAATCTTCAAATGCCCTCGCACCTATCTTCGTCACACTCGCAGGGATCGTTATGCTTTTTATGCTTGTGAGCCTCTTAAAAGCATCCGAATCTATTTCCTTTAAATTATTCCCGGCAAAAGTAAGGCTTTTTACTCCGCTTGCATTATAAAAACAGGTTGGGCCTATTTTTTCTATTCCCGCAGGGATCACTACATCGTAGTCTGCAAATCCTGCCCCTTCAAACAGATACTTCGGCAGATATTTAAGTTCATCCGAAAACGTAAGCGAACTTATGCTGCACCCGCCAAAACTCCCGTCTATTGCACAGTCTTCCAATTGTATACTTCGTATATCTACCGTCGCAAGATTTGAACATTTCTCAAAGGCCCTTGCACCTATCCTTTTTACGCTTGCAGGGATAACCACACTTTTGAAATTCTCATTCTTAAAAGCCTCAGTATCAATTGCCACCACGCCATCGGGTATTACAATATCTTCCTTTGTCTTTCCCTGTGCGGAAAGACCTTTCACCGTGTTCTCGACAATAATAAAATCATCGCTTTCGGTCTTATCGATATCCGGTAAAAAATCATCACTATCAAATATGATCTCATCATATACAGCATCTTCCGGATATGATTCTTCATTGATGTATTCCGACAGAACACCATCACTTAATTCTTCAGTATCAATGTCACGGATAGTGCTTCCTGCCGCAGCAAACGCTTCTGCCGGACTTAAGCACATAAACAACGCGCCGCACAACATTACCATGATCAGTTTTTTCAGTTCTCTCTTCATACCAAATACACCTCTTTCTTTAACGTAATGGAATATAGAAGATTGTACGCCTAAAGCTTTGTTCAGTCAATGATAATAATCACAGATGTGGTATTATGTGACGTATTGCCAATGAGCATATCATAGCGGATGAGCTGTTACGCGTATTTATGCACTCAGCCTGTCAAGTTTCTTAAGGAGCTTGTCGGCCTTCCTTGCGTCGTTCTCGGTAAACCCGGATCCTTTCATATATTATTTCGGATAAAAAGTATTAAGAATTAACTGTTCCGATCTTAAGATTTGTGATAGAATATCAATTTGTTGAGTGTAAGATCGATAGAAGGAACAATGAAAGGAAATGATGAAATGAACATGTATTTAAGATCACGTAATACGACTTTGGTTACAGCAGCCATCCTTACAGCGGCCATGTCCCTTACGGGATGTAAAAACGACGGCCCGCGTTCAAGCATTATGGATGACTCAAATGAAGTATCGTCTTATTCGGATACTTCAGACAGCACCGATACCGGTAACGATTTAAATACGGATATAGATCTTGATTCTCTCAACAAATCGATCGACGCGATAAATAATCTTAAATTTGATACAGGCTCCGGTACAAGCACTGATACAAACTCAGCAAACAATGACACGGAAAACGATACGGCACAGGCAGGTGATTCTTCCGAAAGTACAAAGGATGAGCCTTCGGGCAAAAAAACAGTATACAGTTTCACCGATGTTTACGCAGACGGAAACGACCTGACTCTCATCCCGACCGGCGGCATGAACGCC
>JAILJC010000178.1 GCA_024694965.1 Lachnospiraceae bacterium | reverse complement strand
GCTTAAGGTAATGAACCTGACCATGCTGGGCGAATCGGTATACCCGGATGAGGCTCCCGTTGTTGATATCGGAACGACGAAAAACAATGAGATCACGGAAAGGGAGATGGATGTGCTGCGCCTTTTGACGGAAGGGCTTTCGGACCAGGAGATTGCCGATGAACTTATGATAAGCAAGGCAACGGTCAGAACACATATAAACCATATGTGCGAAAAGAGCGGGCTGTCGCGGGTGCGGCTTGCGATAGAAGCAAGGGTTTTGGGGATAGCATCATAAAAATCAATATTTGTATGGATATACATGTTAAAAGGGATGCCTTATACTGCAACAGTATGGGGCATTTTTATATGATGGCAGCGTGACATTAAAATAACAAACTTGCTTTTTACATAAAGAAGATATATAATCCAACTAACCGAAATGCATTTAGGCTAAATCGATTTCGGTAAATGACGTTTCGGCTGAGAGGAGATGCTATGCAGGATGTATTCAGAGGACGAACTGCGGAATTAAAGATTCTGGATAGGAAGTATAACGAAAACGGATTTGTAATGACAGTTTTATACGGCAGGCGTAGAGTTGGAAAAACAAAACTTATCAACAAGTTCATGAAAGAACATGACTGTAAGAATATTTCTTTTACCGCGGTTGAACGCGAAGAATCTGAATTACTATCTATGATGACAGAGTCTGTTCTTATGGCTTTGGCACCGGATATGGTGGGAAATGTCAGTTTTAATGATTTTGAAAAACTCTTTGAATATATAGGCAGGCAGGCTGAAAAGGAAAGAATAATCTTCTTTATTGACGAATACCCTTATTTAGCAAAGAAATGCCCTTACATACAGTCAGTGTTACAGAAAGTAATAGATGAAAAGTGGAAGAAAGGTGAACTCTTCTTTATTCTGTGTGGTTCACTGGTAAGTTTCATGAAAGAAGAAGTTCTGGGAAAAGAAGCTCCCTTACACGGCAGAAGCAGTTTGGAGTTGAAGCTCAGACCGTTTAATTATCTTGAAACGGCAGAATTTCTGGAAGGTTTTTCGAATGAGGAAAAAGCAATCTGTTACGGGCTGACAAATGGCGTGGCTAAATATATTGAGCAGTTTGACGCCGATATCAGTCTGGAAGAAAACATAATCGAACAGTTTTATTCTGTTGGAGGTTATTTTACGGAGGAACAGGTTAAAACTGTAGTTACGGGTGATAAGCAGGATCCTGCACTATATAATACTATTATCTCTGCCGTTGCCACAGGACACACTAAAAATAGCGAGATTGCAACATACATAGGTTCTGACGATGTGACTTATCCTTTGAAGGTTTTAGTAGGTGCAGAATTGCTTGAGAGAAGAGTCGCCAAGAAACCATATTATGTATTAAACGACAGCATGCTGCAATTTTGGTTTAAGTACGTAAACAGGGCTATAAGCCTGATAAATGCCGGTAACGGTGATGTTTATTATCACTCAAACGTCAAAGAACATCTACATGATTTCATGGGAAAAGTCTTTGAAAAAATGGCCAAAGAATATCTTATGCTTAATGCGGGCCGCAACGGCTTGCCGATTCTTACGGAAATAGTGGATTATCAGACATCGGTCCTTGATGAAGAAAAAAAACCGAAGCAGATAGAAATCGATTTATTGGGTAAGAATGATAAAAATATTCTTCTCGCAGGAGAGTGTAAGTTCAGGAACTCGCCTTTTGATAAAGAGGAACTTGAAAACTTGATGAATAAGGTAAAGTATATACCTGCAAATAATCCGCTGATATGTATTTTTTCTCTTAGTGGCTTTACCGATTATGTAAAGAAAAACTCCGGCAAGTGTAAGTTGATAGGAATTGATGAAATGTATAAAACTTGCAGGTAACGGTGGCAGAAACAGACTAATATTATCGAAAAGTATCTTTCGACGCGGAATAAAATTACCTCCTTTTGGTGGTAGAGGGGATTGGGGGAAAGGTTGTTATCGCCTCCAATATCATCATTTGTGTGGATTTACATTTAATAAGGGATGTCTTATACTTTTTTATAATGTTACCGATTTAATCTGTAATGAAAGGAAGGATGAGAATGATGAAAAGAACCAGGAAATTGTTAGCCATGTTCATAATGTTCATTATGGTCATGGGCGAAATGGGCAGCGCGGTATTTGCTGCCGGTATTGACGCTGAGCCTGACAGCCTGACGCTTAAGGAAGAAGCAGCCGAGCTGTTGGCTGAGCCGGCGGAAGCTTTGGCGGATGCCGAAGATGTGCCTGATGTTGAAACTGCATCTGCAACAGACGGGAAAGCAGATGAACTTGCGGATATTGATGATACGGAAACCATAGCCGGGAAGGATGGCGCCGGCTTACAGGTATTTGTCAACGGTGTTGATTTTTCGGCCGATTCACGTGAAGGGAAATTCCTGGGAACGGATGGTATTTGGTATGATTCGATCTCAGCAATACCCAGCAGTGTAAAAGGCTATATTTCGTATAACAATATGTACCTGACGATGAAGGATTATGATCTTAAAGGAAATTATGATCCTGAGAACAACACGACGTATGCTGATGACAAAGTTCCTGCCACAAATATAGAAGTTCGGGGCACAGGGTTAGATTTAACCATTCTTGTTATCGGTGATTGCAGTATAGAGCCTTATGGAAACACCGGCAGTACAAGTTCTGCAATTTGTGCTGACGGAAACCTGTACATAGAGAGCACGAATAATTCCTCGGGTAAGAGGCAGAAGGGAACACTTACCATTGCATCAAATATTAAATCCGGCGTATCTTGGGACAGCTGTATTTACAGCGGCGGCAATCTGACACTTAGCAGTCCAGAGGAAGGATACAATAAGTATTTTGAAGGACTTACCCTTAAATGCGACGTGAAGGGTACACGTTCGGCATCTGCCCCCGCAGAGATATGCTGCGTAGGAAACATCAATGTAGATGATGCGCATGTTGAAGTCGCAATGGGGCAGTACGAGCACGATAGCTATGGGATCTTGACAGATGGTTCCTTAAGCGTTCCCAAAGGCGATGTGACAGTAACTTGCGAAACGCCGGCAACACAAAGCGGAGCAAAGTATTACGGTATTTCGGCAGACAGTGACATAAGCTTCGGTGAAAAAACCTTAGTTGCAGTGGATTGCAGGCCTGTTGATCCTAATCTGAGTGAATGTTATGGCATTTATACCAAAGGAAAGCTTACTGCTTCCGGAGACCTTGAATCCTTTTTGAGGGATGATAATAACGCAAATTGCGCTGTATATGCGGACGGCGGCATTGAACTTAACGGAACGCTTATTACTAATCCTGCTGATGGCGCCATAAGTTCGGATGGAAAAACAATCGTTGACAAAAACGGGAATATTGCAAAAAAGGTGGATATCTTAAAGGGCGAGTTGTATGATCTGTGGATCGGCTCCACCCGCGTTTCTTCCTTTAACTGCGATGACCTTTCGGCGGCTGTCGAAGGAACCGGTGCGACCGCGGTTTATGATCCATCCACCCAGACACTGACTCTTAATAAAGTTACGGGCGTAAAGGGCGTTGATCCTAATAAAGGTGCCAAGATATATTCGGCATTTGCGTTCAATTTAAGGGGAAAAGGCAACACGATAGAGAATACAACAACCGATAAGGAAGGACTCTGGGTGTCTGCTTCGGGCGGCACAATGAGTATTGAGGGTGAGTTTACGTTCAAGGGCGATGGTAACGGAATTTATACACCCGGATGCGTATTGGAAGTTGGCGGAAGTGATACAAAACTTATCGGTGTATCCAAAAACAACAAGATGTGTGGTATTTATGCAAGGGGAGGCTTTACACTGAAAGACGGTTCGGTTATAGCCGAAGGTAAAGAAGGTCTTGTTTCTTTAGAAAAACCTATCGCCATAATGGGCGGTAAGCTTATCGCCACAGGTTCGGAGTGTGCTATCAAAGCGAATAATTCTACAATCAATATTGATGACAGCATGGCGATAACAGAACCGGAGGATGGTGTTGTAGGTAAGGACGGCAATAACAGTGTTATCAAGTCCGGAGACCATATTTCTCATAATGTTAAGATTGAGAAAAAACCGACCTATACAGTTACTTTTAGCTTAAACGGAAAGCCGGGTACAGCACCCGCCGATGAGAACGTAATAAGCGGTTTGACGGTTAGCAAGCCTTATCCGGATCCTGCTACTGACGAATTTTCTTTTACCGGCTGGTATACCGAAGCCGAGTGCACCAATCTTTATGATTTTGATACACC
>JAILJC010000122.1 GCA_024694965.1 Lachnospiraceae bacterium | reverse complement strand
CATGTCAAAGAAATTGTCCGAAAGAATAAGGTCGTCGTTTTCGTTCCTTATCTCAACGCTTTTTGCAAATGCCGCTGCCGTTACCACTATCTCATCGCCCTCAAGCCTTACGGTAAGCTTAGGATCCGCAAACTTAAAGTGCTTCGGCGGGCAGAAAAGCACCGTTCCTTCGGAAATAACTTCATCGCTATCGCTTCCGCTTAGCTGATAGCTGACGTATTCATCATATAATGAACCCGTGGCCGCACTCAGGGAACCGGTGCCGGACTCCGCCTTCCTCCCCAAAGCAGGCGACAGGACAGCATCATCAAACTCAACCTTATCAAGCCACAGAGCTGACATGGGAGTGACTCTTACATCGTGTGATTCTTCCTTTATTATACTGCCGTCAGCCCTGTGAAGTTGCCAGTTGACAGTGCCGGAAAAATCGTTCATGGATTCGTTCGCGACGCTTAACCTTATCGACTTTTTCACGGGGAAGGGCTCGGCGTTTACGTTTAGCGTCTGAGTGAGCAGCCCCTCCTCCTCACAGGAGATCATGACCGGTGCGAAGAACCGTTTTGCGTAGTAATGCAGGGCCTTCCACCGCCCGTAATAGTCGATCGACGACCACGACGCCACAGGCCAGCAGTCGTTAAGCTGCCAGTAAACCGTGCCCATGCAGCGCCCGCGGTTGCGCCTGAAATGCTCGACGCCGTACCGGATCGCCTCTGCCTGTAAAAGCTGCGACGCATAGATCAGCGTGGCAAGATCGCGTGGGTATAAGAACATCTGCTCAAGGTAATTCATTATCTTGCCGTTGGCCGATGCGTTACGCTGGTGCTTCTCCATTATATGCGAGAACACGTTCCGATCCTCAGGCAGCGTGAAGCTTTCGACCGTTTTCATCGACGGGAACGACTGGAAGCCGAACTCCGAAAGGTACCTGAAATAAAACTTCCTGTATTCCGTAAACGGCTTGTTCCCATGCCACACATCCCAGTAGTGCACGTCGCCCCTGTCGGGATCATTGGGAGAATCAAACCCGCCGCCGCACGAAGGTGAAGCCGGCCAGTAAAACCTGTCGGGGTCTTCCTCCTTAACGAGTTTCGGGAACAGGTCCTCGTACATCTTAAGGTAGTCGCGCCTTAAATCGTCATCGGCGCCCCAGTGGCCCTCTCCGGCAAACTGCTCCATCTCGTTGTTGCCGCACCACAACCCGAGGCTCGCATGGTGCCTAAGGCGCCTTATATTATCCTTAAGCTCCGCTAAGATATTTTTTTCAAAGTCATCCGTCAGCCTGTAGTTGGCACAGGCAAACATGAAATCCTGCCAAACGACAAGGCCGAGCTCATCGCAGGCATCGTAAAAATCATCCGAAGGATACAGACCGCCGCCCCACACGCGGATACAGTTAAAATGTGCAGCCGCGCACTGCTTAAGCAGGTTAAACGTCCGCTCCCTGTTCGTGCGGGATAAGATGTTATCCTCCGGTATATAATCAGCACCCATCGCAAAAAACTTAACGCCGTTTACGACATGCGCAAACTCCGAACCGTACTCATCCTTTGCGGTGCTCATTTCAAGCTTCCTTAAGCCGATACGCCTGCTCCACGAATCGCAGATGTCACCGTTTTCATCGGCAAGCTCCACCGTGACCGTATAAAGCGGCTGAGCACCGAGGCCGCTTGGCCACCACAGCTTGGGATCGTTTATGATGAGATCACCGGTGGCGAATCCGGAAGCACCAGCCTGTGTGCCGCCTTGCTTTATGTCCTCTTTATCGTACAGTTTATTTCCGTCAGGATCGATCACAGTGACAATGATGCGCCATGGTTTCAGCCACGGGGACGGTTCTTTTGGCGCGTTAAAATCACGCGCCAAAAGAACCGTCCCCGTGGCCGAAATTTTAACCGCTTTATAATCGTCAGAAAACTCCTGACGCAAATATACGTTATCAAGCCTTGCCTTGCGTACGGCAAGGAGAGTTACGGGACGCCATATGCCGGCGTCGGGCAGCCTGGGACCCCAGTCCCAGCCGAACATATAGTGGCCCTTCCTTATCTTGGGGAAACCTACCATCGCATCCTCGGTTCCGAGGATTCCGGGATCCTTTTCATGCTCTTTGGCAATAAACTTAACCGGTGAATGAAATACAATGACAAGCTTGTTGTCCTTTTCTTTTAAAATATGCTTAACGGGATACTCCCATGTGCGGTGCATGTTGTTCACATGGGCGAGTGATTCTCCGTTAAGGGTTATGTCTGCGATCGTATCAAGACCTTCAAACCTTAATATGACCTCATCGGCGCCTGCTTTCCCGGCCGCATCTCCTGCTCCATCCGCAAGATATGCCTCATCCACATCAAACGTCCCAAAATACTCAAAGTCGTTGTCCATGAGCTTAAGGGCCGCATCCTCGTTATCGCGCCAGTACGGATCCTCAAGTACGCCCGCATTTATAAGGTCGTTATAAACAGAACCCGGGACAGTGGCGGGATAATACCCGTCACAGCCCCGGACTTTCATTTTCCATTTGATATTACAATTAATATTTTCCATTTAATTAATATCCGCTACCGAGTCGCCTTCGATGAGCGATCCGTTTATGAGCATCCTCTGGATAAGGGTGGTCTTGGGGTTCTCAATAAGATGTATCAGCTTTTCGGCCGCGACCTTTCCAATCTGCTGAGTGTCCTGCTTTATCGTCGTAAGCTTGGGACTTATTATCTGTGAAATGTAGCTTCCGTCGTATCCGGCTATCGAAATATCACCGGGTATCGAAAGTCCCGCATCGTTTATCGCGTTTATACCGCCTATCGCCGAGTAGTCATCCGAATATAGGATGCAGGTCGGACGATCCGGCAGCTTAAGGAGCTCCTGCGTATGCTCATACGCCATGTCGGGATGCCGGTACGATGCCTGGATAACATATTCATCCGGTACCTCCACGCCCTTCTTCTCAAGGCTGCGGTAAAAGCTTCCCAGACGGTTTTTCGTAACCGATGTATCATCACCGGCGATATAAGCTATCTTCCTGTGGCCCTTGGAATACACGTATTCCACGAGGTCATGCATTCCCTGGATATTATCGGATAAAACCGCGATGCGGTAATCAAAAACGTGGTCGATCGTAACTACGGGAAGGTCGGAATGTATGAGCTCCATTACCTGGGGATCGTAAAAGTCAACGCATGCGATGACAACGCCGTCAACGCCCCTGTAGTGGCTGTGCTCAAGGTATGACATATGCTTGTTGTGGGTCGAGTTGATGAAGGTGATGTCGTATCCGCTTGCTTCAACCGTCTTTTTGAAACTGTCGAGCACGTGCGCAAAATAGTCATGCGTAAGCCCGCTCTGTGCCTCGTCCACGAAAAGCACCCCTATATTATAGGTACGGTTCGTCTTAAGTGCCCTTGCGGAAGAATTGGGAAAATATCCCATCTCCCTTGCGGTGCTGCGTATCATTTCCTTGGTGGCCGCACCGACGTCGTTATGATCGTTAAGTGCCTTGCTGACCGTAGCTACCGACACCTTGCACCTTGACGCTATATCTTTTAATGAAACCATGTACATACTTACCCCCACATAAATAGCGTAAACGTTTTCGAAAACTAGTATATATCAAATATGCCAATTTTTCAATAGCATTCCTCAACCTTTTGTGCAGTTTTCATTATTTTTTGATAAATACTGTTGATTGATTGATTTCATTGTTGTATAATTTCTTCAGGTTTCTTATTTTTTTTGTGGGTTAACTTAATCGTTTTCAAAACCCACGCCTGTCATTTAACATTTTATATAATGAAAGGAAACGCGCATATGAAATTCGGATACTTTGATGATGAAAACCGGGAATATGTGATAACCACGCCGAAAACACCGCTTCCGTGGATCAACTATCTCGGCTGCAATGACTTTTTCACACTGATTTCGAACACCTGCGGCGGCTATTCTTTCTATAAGGATGCCAAGCTTTTGCGACTTACACGTTATCGTTATAACAACGTACCGGCCGACAGCAACGGTAAATACTACTATATAAAGGACGGCGACACCGTCTGGAACATCGGCTGGCAGCCTACGAAAACGGAACTTGATTCTTACGAATGCCGTCACGGCATGGGCTATTCGAAGTTCTCATCCTCAAAGAACGGCGTAAGCGCGCAGTCTCTTGCCTTCGTTCCGATGGGCGATACCTGTGAGATTAACCAGGTTAAGATAACCAATGATTCTGACGAGATAAAGGAACTTAAACTGTTTTCGTACGTTGAGTGGTGCTTATGGAACGCCGATGACGACTCAAGGAACTTCCAGCGAAACTTTTCGACGGGCGAAGTTGAGGTCATCGATTCCACCATCTACCACAAGACCGAATACAGGGAGCGCCGCAACCATTACGCGGTTTACTCGGTAAATGCTAAGGTCGACGGTTTCGACACTTCAAGGGATGCTTTCCTTGGCGCTTACCGCGACAACAGCAATCCCGAGGTTTGCGAAAAGGGCGAATGCACCGGTTCGATCGCACACGGCTGGTCACCGGTTGCCGTACATCAGATAAATGTGACTCTTAAGCCCGGCGAGTCAAAGTCATTCGTTTTCGTTCTCGGCTACTGCGAGAACCCCGATGACGACAAGTGGGAAAGCAAGGGCGTTATCAAGAAGGATCCTTCGGATAAGCTGCTTGCCAAGTATAAGACGGATGCCGATGTAGATGCGGCTTTCAAGATCCTTAACGATTACTGGAGCAACCTGCTCTCGATCTATACACTCGAATCAAACAACGACAAGGTTAACCGCATGGTCAACATCTGGAACCAGTACCAGTGTATGGTTACCTTCAACATGAGCCGTTCCGCTTCATATTACGAGTCGGGTATCGGCCGCGGAATGGGCTTCAGGGATTCCAACCAGGATCTCTTAGGTTTCGTGCATCTTATCCCCGAGCGCGCAAGGGAGCGTATCATCGATATCGCTTCTACGCAGTTCGAAAACGGAAGCGCGTACCATCAGTACCAGCCGCTTACCAAGCGCGGCAATTCCGATATCGGTTCGGGCTTTAACGACGATCCGCTGTGGCTCATCGCAGGCGTATCGGCGTATGTACGCGAGACGGGCGACACAACGATACTTAACGAGCAGGTGCCTTACGATAACGATATGAGCAAGGCTACAACGCTTATGGAGCATCTTAAGAGGTCGTTTGACTTTACGGTCAACAACAAGGGACCTCACGGCCTGCCTCTTATCGGCCGCGCCGACTGGAACGACTGCCTTAACTTAAACTGCTTCTCGGAGCATCCCGGAGAATCATTCCAGTGCTTCGGTCCTTCCGAAGGCCCGGTTGCAGAATCAGTATTCATCGCAGGCATGTTTGTAAAGTACGGCGAGGAATACGCACAGCTTGCCGAGCTGCTTGGTGATACCGCCGAGGCAGAGCGTGCACGCAAGGAAGTAAAGGTTATGTACGATGCCGTATTAAAGGACGGCTGGGACGGCGAATGGTTCGTCCGTGCATATGATGCATACAGCAAGAAGATCGGTTCCAAGGAATGCGAGGAAGGTAAGATATTCATAGAGTCAAACGGCTTCTGTTCACTGGCAGGCATCGGCGTTAAGGAAGGCCTTGCCGAGAAGGCGCTTGATTCTGTCAAGAAGCACCTTGACTGCGAATACGGCGTGATGATCCTCCAGCCGGCTTACACGAAGTACCACTTGGAGCTTGGTGAGATCTCATCATATCCGCCCGGATACAAGGAGAATGCAGGTATCTTCTGCCACAACAATCCGTGGGTTTCGATCGCCGAGACAGTTATCGGCCGCGGCGACAGGGCGTTTGAGATATATAAGAAGACCTGCCCGGCTTACACCGAGGAGATCTCCGAGCGTCATAAGACGGAGCCTTACGTTTACTGCCAGATGGTTGCAGGTAACGATGCATATCTTCCCGGCGAGGGCAAGAACAGCTGGCTTACGGGTACCGCTGCATGGACCTTCTGCAACATTTCGCAGTACATCTTAGGCGTTTATCCGACGCACAAGGGACTTTCGGTTGACCCTTGTGTACCGCACGGATTCGGCGATTTCAAGATCACACGTAAGTTCCGCGGCGCTACGTACAATATAAGCGTTAAAAACCCCTCTGACGTGCAGAAGGGCGTTAAATCACTCACCGTTGACGGCAAGGCTGCAGACGGCTGCGTGATACCTTACGAAGAAGGCAAGACCGAATACAACGTAGAAGTTGTTATGGGTTAAGTCATATAACATCCAATCTCCTTCCAAAAAAGGCCCCGCTTCGGCGGGGCCTTTTGCGCGGGGGTGGTGGCATGGGGTGGTGGCACGGGGACGGTTCTTTTGCCACCGCCCATGCTTACTCCAAGACACTACATCAAATTGACACGTGTAACGTTACAGGTTATAATAAGTATGATAAAATCATTTGCACACAAAGGCCTGAAAGACTTTTATGAAACCGGATCCAAAAAGGGGATACAGCCGGAACATGCCGCTAAACTCGGAAGAATCCTTGACAGATTGGACGCAAGCACAAACCCACAGGATATGGGGCTTCCCGGTTATAGGCTGCATTCTTTAAAAGGCACAACGCAAGACATTTGGTCAGTGACAGTAAATGGAAATTGGAGAATCACATTTTACTTTATCGGTCCCGACGCTTATTTGGTAGATTATATTGATTATCATTAAAAGGGAGGTTAGATATGACAAGAAAACCGACCCATCCCGGTGCAGTTTTTCGCGAAGATATAATGAAACCTCTTATGCTGACAGTTACGGATGCGGCGCATATGCTTGGCGTAAGCCGAAAAGCTTTATCTGAATTTGTTAATGAAAAGGCTTCGCTCAGTCCTGAGATGGCTCTGAGAATAAGTAAGGCGACAAATACATCCGTCGAAAGCTGGATGAATATGCAGCTGAAACTGACCCTTTGGTATGCACGCAAGCATGAACCTACAAATGTAATACCTTTCCCGGCGATCAAAGATGCAAGTCACGGTTGAAACAAGGTGGCACGGGGATGGCACGGGGCGGTGGCATGGGGACGGTTCTTTTGCCACCGCAAAAACGGGTGGCAAAAGAACCGTCCCCGTGCCACCATGCCACCACCCATGCCTCACATGCCATCAATCTCAACCTCTGAAATCGATATGTTGACCTATCTGGGCCTCTTCAGGCGTCTGAATGGAGTTCATACGCTCGTTCTGCGTGTGGTCGCCCAGCTTAACGATGAGCTCATCAACGCTTGAAGCAGAAATCGTAAGCGTATTCTCTTCCCATATCTTGCCTAAAGCTTCCCCAAAGCGCGGATCGTATTCCGCAAGCTCATCGGGCGTCATGTTGCGGATATCATCCGGCTTCTTTAAGTCCTTACCGGCGTCTGCTTTCCTTGCATCCAAAGCCTCTTCTTTAAGCTTTTCGGCTTCCTTCTTCTCGGCTTTCCGTTTTTCTAGCCGTTTGGCCTTAAGCTTCTTGTCCGCAGCTTTGTGTGCCGCCTTTGATTCTTCACGCTTCTTCTCAATGCGCTCAGCCTGCGCATCCTGTGATTTTTTCACA
>JAILJC010000119.1 GCA_024694965.1 Lachnospiraceae bacterium | reverse complement strand
CTTACCCGATCCATCAAGAGCCGTGAAGATAAATTTATAGTTTCCCTTCTTGGACGGAACGAAGCTTCGGACTCCAAAGTCATTGTACGTTACATTTGTAACACCCGGGCCCTTGACATTCAGTACGTAAATGCCGTAATTATTCTTATAAGCTTCCTTTGCCGAGTCATCCCCGTAGTATGCAAGCTTCTTGGCACTTGTCTCGGAAACAAAACCAAACGGACCCATAAGCGGCCGATATATACCCTTCTTTACCTCAAATTCCCAACCGGAGAAATCCGGCATTCTTGAATCCGCGTAACCGTATACAGAACCTACGGCATATGGGTCTCCGTCTGCATCCCCGCCACTGTTTATATTCTGGAAATACATATAATTATTGTCTGCAACCTTGGCATAATAACCCAGGTATTTAAGCTTATACGGCATCTCGGCCCTGATCCGGACTGATTTTGCAACAATAAGGCCGTTGCTCTCGGCAGTCACGGAAACCGTAAACTCTTCCGGAGTCTTTGGAGCCGTTACTTTTCCGCCCTTATCAACATGAGGTCCGGACCAGGTATATTTTATCTTACCCGTTGATTTATTACCGTTAGGTCCTTTGGCTACAGCCTTAAGCGGAAGACTGGCTCCAAGAGCCATCTTTATGGAATAAGTATCTGTATTCAGGGGTACATCCATATAAGTTATATCAACACTTTTTATCGGTGATATCACCGTCACCTTTACCGAAGCCTTAAGCCCCGAACCATCGGTTGCATAGGCTGTAACAGTTGCGGTTCCGGGACCTATTGCCTTTATAGGAACCGTAACACCCGATGCAGGAGTATATCCAAATGTCAGGTTGTTATTGAAGTTTATAATATTGCTCTTCTGTATCTCAAAATAATATGGCCTGTCAAGGTCTCCGCCCTGCATTGTAATGTAGCCTGTGTTGTCCGGAGACTCAGGATCCGTTGAAAGCGGAGTTGACGGAGACAGTAACAGGTTCAGTTTTGTTGAAGGCGTATTGCCTGCGATCACTGTTACCGTAACCGTATCGACAAGATTCCTGCAGCTTATGGTTATAGTGGCCGTCTCACCGGGTACAGCCTTCTTATCGACTTTGACCACACCCTTTTTACTGACTGTTACCATAGGGGAAGTACTCGCGTAACTTATGGGATTAACTTTAGTATCAAAGGAAGTGTGTACTTTTAAATCCGAGCTCTTGCCCTGTTTGACCATTATAGAGGGACCGACGGCAGCATAAAGATAATGCCCCGTTTTCTTGTCTGTATCAACCGGTGGCTGATCGGTTTCGCCTTCAGTATCAACAGCCTTCAGTGCATCTATTCCTCTCTTGACCGTTCCCTTACCCTTATATACTTTATCGGGTGCCGAATTAATAAGTGCATCTTTCACCTGTTCCACGGTATAAGAAGGATTCTTACTGAGAATCAGAGCCGCCACACCCGCAACGACCGGTGTAGCCATTGATGTTCCGCTTATCTTGCCGTATGAACATCCTGCAGTCTGCTCATCCCAGAAGGATCCGTATTTTCTCTGTTCGGCACCCGGGTCATCGACCATTGTTGCCAATATATCCGAGCCGGGAGCTGCAAGAGTTACCCAACTACCATAGTTGGAATACCATGCAAGCTGATTATCCGCATCGTAAGCACCTACTGCAATCACGCCATTATAACATGCCGGGTAGGTTTTGGTACTTGTAGCCTCATTACCTGCTGCAGCTATACATACAACCCCTTTACCAAGCGCATTCTGTATGGCAGAATTAACAGCCTCATTATACTGGGTACCACCAAAACTCATACTAAGGATATCCGCCCCTGCATTTACCGCCATATTTATTGATTGTGCTATATCAGCATTAGTAAGGGCTCCCTTCCTGTCGCCCGCCCTAACGGATATTATGGTTGCGTTGGGTGCAACACCCAGACCTCCGATCGAATTGTCCCTTGCTGCAACTATTCCTATACAATGTGTACCATGTCCGTTCTCATCCTCTCCGTTTGTGAAGGAAGCTGCCCATAGGGTCTGTGAGGAATCGATATCATTATTAGAACTATCAATACCCGTATCAATGACTGCAACCGTTACACCGGTACCGTCAGCTCCTTTGTCCCATGCCCCCTGGCTGTTTATCGATTCATGGAACCACTGACCTTTAGGCGTCATATCACTGTTTTTGAACAGGGGATCATCGTTTGGATTAACGCTTACATGATAAATATAATTGGCGTAAACCGGAACATCAGGCAGCGCGGAAATATCGACGTCTCCGGCTTCCTCAATTATTGCCATATCTTCCTCCGATGAGCGGTCATTGGAAAAATCATCATCCGTCAGTGATTTTTCAATCGCTGCCGCTTCATTAACGACTTCTACATCAGAAACTTTATCTGCAAAGACTTCTTCGGTATTCTTATCCTCAAATTCAAGCGTGGCTACTCCATCTGCAAAATACTTAAGTTGTGCGCCGTAAAGTGATGCAACCCTTAGCGCTTCCGCCTTGGAATCAGCCAAGAATATGGCTTCGTTATCTATATAATCCACTCCTGCTTCCAAGCCATCGAGTTGTTCAAGCTCCTTCTCAAGTGATATTGCAGTGTTCTGCTGAGCCTCGGAAAGCTTAGGTGATAATCCGCCGTCCTTATCTGATTCAGGGGCGGCAACTCCGTCTGGGATCAGTTCATCCTCTTGAAGAAAGTCATCTATATGACCGACTGACAACAAATCATCTTCTCCCTCATAAACAATATCCGCATCATTATTAACTTCTTCTAAAAGAAGTCCATCAGCTGAATCATCATATACAAGCAGATCTCCCGGGTTATCATCGGGAGCCGCATATACAGGCATGCTCATTTCTCCGAAAACCAAAGCCGCTGATAGCAATATGCTTAAGATGTTCCTTATGATCTTTACCTTTTTCTTCATCTGATCATCCTCCTTCTTGGGTTATATGATTTTCAGATCACAACACAAAATAGCAATTTAATTCTACGAAAAATCTCACATACGATTCAAGGTGTGACAAAAATCCTTCAATGTTTTTTTGTCACACTTTCTTCCAAAACGGATGTTACAGTTCAGACCCTGGCTTGAGATAAGAAGACCGGTAGACTACACTTGATTCATCAAGTCGATCTACCGGCCTTTTGCCTATCCCAAGCCTCAAGACATTTATTGCAATCATAAATGCGCTGTCCTGTTCAGCCGACGAACTCCTGTGCTATGAATTAAATCACTCCGAACATACATATAATGAAGAAATATCTCAACTTCTAAATGATTGCAATACAAAAGAATTAATGGTTATAACTGATACTATCGCCTCTCTTAAAAGCTCTTTACGGAAATTCTCTTAATATCATATTTAAAGAACTCATTAGTATTTGAAAACTATTGATAAAACAAAAAAACCGGTAGCTACCATTAATGCAGCTACCGGTATATGCTCTTACTATAAATTATTTCCTTGGTACAAAATTGCTTCTATCTACAATTTTAATCAGGTTTTCCGGAAGAACAAGGTCATTAAACGGTAATCCCTTAGCAACATACCGGATATTTTTGTAGATTGTCTCATCTGATTTCTTTGATAATACTGCCAAAACCTGAGATGGCTTATTTGTCAGGTTCCTCACATCTTCCAAAAGGCATGAGCTTGGCGCATAGTACTGTAAGTCACGTGTAAATCCCAGGCAAAAATTTGTTGTTCCTGCCAACCGGTCAACAGCTAGTATTGGTTTACTTCCGTTGTATAATCCCGTCATCTTTGATGAACTTACAAAATTCACGATCTTAGGTAACGCTTCGAGCTTCATTTTGGTCGTTCCATCTGATCGGAACCGAATTATATTCTCTGACAACTTACCCGCAAGACATCTTTCATAAAACAGTAATGGCTTTTTTTCGATTTTACCGTTTTCATCCAGCATTTCTATCCCTGTCAAATGTTGATAGTTTCTTGGCAAGAAGACTGTTTCAAAGAATCCTATGCTGTTGTTTTCTTTATCCCTGAAAATGAATAAAAAATTATTACCTTCTAGTATACTGTGATAATCCTTTGCAGCTGACGTTACTATGCGGATAGCTTCTTTTTTATTATATGGTGTCATTATTACTCCCTCATAAGCAAATTAAAAGGGAAACCGCATATCCCTCGGGATACATCAGCTTCCCTTTAATGACTGATTTTTCTGTTGTCCGCCAACGGCCGGCACATTCGTCCGACAAGGAATCAGGTTTTTCTGTTGCCCGCCAACGGCCGGCACATTCGTCCGGCAAGGAATCGGATTGTGGTGTCAGTCCACCTCCGGCGGCACGCCACCTTCTACTATTATAGTATATCCACTACCATGTTTTGTCAAACGATTTTAAATGCAATAGATTCAGCTCGAAACAACCATAGAATCAGCCTATTGCTTATTTTCTCCCGCATCTCGTTCCATAGTTTCTCTGACAGCTCTGTATATAAATGCGCTAACAGATTCCCCCTGACCGGCAGCATGTTCTTTTATTTTTTCTTTTTCGCCCTTAGGTACCTGGAACCTGAGTTCTTCTATTTTCTCTCGATACTTATATGTTGCTCTTTTTTGTGCATCCGAAATTCCCATACTGATCCATCACCTTTATATAATAGAAATAATAAACAAAAAAACAGATATATACGCGTATATAATTGGAGATGTTGTATATTGATATATATGCGTATATATATTATACTGATATCATAGGAAAGTAAATAACGGCAGTGCAAAAGAGTTGCAGCTCTTCTGCACCTGTGAGGGTGAATTGAGCACCTACACAACGGAATGATCCGCACCGTCAGCTATATTATATTGTTTTCCCGAATATAATACAACACAAAGCCGCGTATCATTTAATACAGTAAATCTCTTACCGTGTAGGACAACATACCCCTACACGGTTATTTTCTGCACAAAATCAGAAAAGGAGGTTGATTATTTATGAAAGAAAAAAACTTTTTGACCGCAGCCGACGTGGCAGAATTCATGGGAATCTCTGTTCCAACAGCATATAAGGTCATACGAAAGCTGAACGACGAGCTTAAGCATCAGGGCTATATCACTATTGCCGGTAAGATCAGTCGTATTTATTTCGAAAAAAAGATATATTCAAATGTTGCATAGAAAGGAGGTCTACAATATGCCAGTATATAAAGACGAGAAAGCAGGTACATGGTATTCCAAATTCCGATATAAGGATTGGACCGGTACTACAAAGAATAAAATGAAACGCGGCTTCGCAACGCGACGTGAGGCTGTTGCGTGGGAGGAGTCATTTAAATCAAGAGTTGCAGGAACATTGGACATGCTTTTCAAGGACTTTGTAAAAATTTATAAAGAAGAGCGCTTTCCCCGCTTAAAAGAAGTAACCCGGCAATCCAAGGAATTTATAATAGAAGATAAGATTCTTCCATACTTCGGAGAATTACCCGTAAATGAAATAACCTCAAAGGATATTATCAAGTGGCAGAACGAACTCCTTGAATACAGAAATTCCGATGGAAAGCCCTATTCCAAGAGTTATCTTAAAACACTGCACATTCAGATCTCCGCAATAATGAATTATGCTGTCAAGCATTACAATCTTCCAGCCAATCCGGCATCGCAGGCAGGAAATATCGGAAATGAATCTGAGATCAAAATGAATTTCTGGACACTTGAAGAATATCTGCGTTTCAGTGAAACAATGATGTATGAACCGGTCTATTACTATTATTTTCAGGTTCTATACTGGACCGGGGTCAGAGAGGGTGAAGCATTAGCCCTGCTACAGTCTGATTTTGATTTTGATAAAAAGATTGTTTCCATCACAAAGACATTTCAGATTGTTGATGGTAAGCAGCTCATCACAACACCAAAGACAGCCAAAAGTGTCCGCGATGTAGTTATACCGGATTTCCTTTGTGAAGAACTTAAAGATTACTTTACCTGCATACCTGATGAAATGAAGGAAGAACGTATTTTTTACGGGATCGATAAGAGTAACCTTTACCGGCACATAAAAAAGGGAGCAAAGAAGGCCGGTCTTAAGAAAATCCGTGTTCACGATCTTCGTCATTCACATGTGTCTTTACTAATAAACATGGGTTATAGTGCGGTAGCGATCGCAGAACGTATGGGACATGAATCTATCCATGTTACTTATCGGTACGCGCATCTATTTCCGAACACACAACAGGCAATGGCAGATCAGTTAAACAAAATATATACCAAAAAGAAGAAGGAGATATGAGCTTATGTCAAACCGTGCATTAGATAAAAAAGGACGTTGGAGATATATCACCGTTTCATTCCGTGCATCACGGGAAGAAAGTGAAGCAATAAATGAAGCAGTACATCTTTCCGGACTTACCAAGCAAGACTATATCATAAACAAATTACTGAACAGAGAAGTAATAGTAGCTAAAAGTCCAAGAACCTATGTCCTCCTCAAGGACAAAATGGATGATATAATTCATCAGCTAAAACGGATAAAATCTTCCGGAGATTGTTCCGAAGAGTTTCTTGAAACAATCAAATATGTATCCAACATATATACTAAAACAAAGGGAGAATAAATACTTCCGAACCGCTACTTTTTCATAATTAACAAGTTGACTACCTAGTGACATTTGTTGTAATATATTTAAGGTCATTCTGACTTTATATATAAACAACACCTCAACGTCAAACTAATATCAATTATAAGAGGATTTAAATGAATTCAACTCCAGCAAACCTTAATGAACTAAAGGAAGATGGAAGAGCAGGATTGTTTTATGCTATTGATCAATCCGGTAATTATGTTGCGTCAGATCAGGCACCTGCAGGATGTAAATATACATGTCCTGTTTGTGGCTGTGCCATGCACTTAACAACGACCAAATCCGGTAAGAAAATCTTTGCCCGTGATAGAGGACGCATGCATACAAATCCAATATGCATTACTTTAGAAAGAAACCGTAAACACCATACGTTCAAGGGACTTGAACCAGAAGATTTTATTACTTCCCTCTGTCGTGTTAATTCGAAGAAAGCATCAATCGAACGCCCTATCCGTACAGATTCAGGAAGTAACGAAAGCGCTGCCGTCTCACAAGATGACAAAGAGATGACTATAGCGTCTTTTTCAAGCCTTAAGCAAATTGCAGAATCCGGAATAAATAAACTAAATCCTGATGCCAAGCAAGGTGAACACAAAATATCTGAATACATCATAACATACAAATATGCTTATCAGTTCTTCTCTGACCCTTCATTCGAGCTTGGAGCAAGAATCGTTTACGCAAGGTTCTCTTGGACTAATTCCAATGACAGAGCTCTGATATTCAGCATGTTCATGAATGATAAGGAAAGATCATCAGTCAAATTTCGCTTACTCTTCACAAAATTGAGCGATTTCAAAAATTACAGGGATAAATTCGGTACATTTGTTGAGAACGAAACCGGTAAAACAGTTTTCAAAAAGAAATATGCAGCACAGGACGTATTGATAGCATGTGATGATTGGTATTATATAGATAAATACTCTTGCCCGGACAACTGTAATTATAACGCAGAATATTGTAAATCTTGTCTTGGTATGTATCAGGCAGTTTTCACAAATTCCAAGCAGATTTATCTTTTACCACCTGATCAATAGTTATATAGCTTATGATAACTATCAAGGATATTTACTGCACGGTCATAAGAAGAAGCTCTTTCTTCTTCAAACCACTTAGTCCTTATCATTGAAGATTTGGCGTTTCCATTTATACTGATATTAATACGATCCATGGATTCTATTGCCGAGATATGAATATTCACAGTTTCATTTCCGTGAATGCATATCTCGGTTTTTCCATATTCTATGTCGGACGCGTTCAGAAGCTCTCTTTGATTTAATTTAAGATACATGGAATAGATCCTGTCATCATCCACATATTCATTTCTCGATTCATAGGCATCTTCAACACAGTGGCCGATAAGATATTGCATTTCGGAATTAGAAAGCCCCAATATACACATTTGCGTAGCAAAATTCCTTCTCAGTAAATATGCAGTCGGATCTTTTTCCTTTAACAAGGATGCCGTATCTCCCTCCGACAGTTCAACATCCAAATATGCCAATTGTTTAGATGTGATCCCGGATCTGCCGAATATATCATGAGCAGCAACAGTAACACTATCTGCCGTACATCTTCTAGCGTAATTTTTGTTATCAACATCTATCCAACCGTCACAACATATCGGTAATCCATCGACATCAATAACTTCTTCACCCTGTGCGGTAATTATCTTAAGGATCCTTTCTTTCCTAAGCTTTAGGAATTCGACTATTTTTTCAGGTACAGGGATTATTCTGCCTGTATTATATGTTTTTCCACCTGACTGGAGCTTATTTGAATCTATCTTTGTACTCTTGTATATCCAAGCGACATAACATTCCGGATGTCCTTCCAGCGGTTTTATATCGCCATAGTTCAGGCCGCATGCTTCAGCATTTCTTACCCCAAGGCCCCACATAAGGAGCAACGCGACCACTGCACCATCTTCATCCACATCACTTAATACTTCGTTACGGAAGTTCTTTTCCTGCTGAACAGATAGTGATTTCTTTAGAAATACTCTCGCCTCTATCTCTTCTTTTTCATCCGCTATATCAAGAACAAATTTAGTTCCCCAAAGCACATCATTACACAAACCATAAACCGAGGATTGATAAACAACATAGTATATCAGATTCTCAAAATTCTTAATCGAAGACTCTGAATACTGATGGCGGATGCCTTCCTGAACATACCCTTTATCCTTTATTTGTTCAATTGCTTCTTCGAAATCCTCTTTACTGTATTCGCGTATGGTTTTATTATTATGATCTCTTAATGCCGGGAGAATAATACTGTTATATTCTCGTTCATGTTTTTTGCGTGTTTCGGCATTCCAGTTCTTAGCTATATGCTTGTACCGATATTCCAAGGCTCCGCAAAACGTATATTCCTTCTGATTGTTTTTATATATCTCCCGTATCCACTGATCATCAATAAGCGTCTTCGCCATAACAAACCCTCAATATACTGTCTTATTAAAATTAAATCCATGAGAACACTTTATCTCGACCTGAACATCATCTGCTGAATGGTTTTCAACAATCATATCTACTGCTGCTACTCCATGTTTATATGGGCCGACTCCCATGACCATATTTCCGACTTTTTCGCCATGCGAAGGTTTAAATACTCTTTTCCCGGACACTGCTCTTTCATAATCCCATTCCCAACGCCTGAGTTTCTGAGCGATCGCTGTTTGTACGAAATCATTGGTAAAATCACAATAATGATGTGAGAAAGTATCCGGTGCATCTATGCCAATAATGTAATTCAGTTCTCCCATGGTCAGATAGGCAGCATGGTTTGCCTTATGGCGGAAGTTTGACAGAAATATATCACCATGATATCTGTTAAAGTCTGTCTTCAGATCATTTTCTTCATCCGGCAAAACCACTTCATTCTCTGTATTTATGACCGTTCTGACGAGTTTGTTACTTAAGTCGCATACTTTTGACGGTCTGCAGTGACTTACTTTCTTCATGCCTTTCAAATCTGATATTCTTTCCTCAGACATCACGATCGGACAACTCTTTAGATATTCTTCGTCAATCCCTTTATCCAAAAGGTATTGTTTTCTCTCATTAAGAAGATATGAGAGAGTCCTCATAACCGGAATGAGTCTGAATCTCTTCCAGTTCTCCCTTTCAGAATGCAATATCAATCTTCCTTTGGCATCAACAAACTTGTAAATCGATAGCTGATACACATCCGTACCGGGGATCAGAGAATAATCACCCCATTTAAGCGCAGCAACCTCCCGAACAGCTATACCTGTAAAAAACCGTATAGCCACTGCAAGAAGCAGGCTTTTCTCGGTGCTGGCAAAAAGATTTTGGCTTCCTGATCTCTTCGCTCCTATAATAAGGCTGAATATCTCCTCCTCCTCATCTCTTGAAAAATGCTTCTTTACAAGTGCGTTTCTGACATCCTGCTGTCTTTCGGTCGCTCTGGATGTATATAAACCGATATATGGCTCCAAAGGATCGAATAGAATCAAACCATATTTAAGAGCAACCTTTAGGATCATATCAATCTGTTCTATGCCTTTGTATGGAATTCCTTCAATATCCACATCATAATATCCGGCAATTGCATCTATTAACACATCTCCCGTCTGCATCTGTGGCATTATTTCTGCAATACACTGTGCTTCAAACATATGAAGCATATATTCATGATCATATTTTTTCATGTCACACAGATAGTTCCAGCAATAGAACCATATGGTTTTCAGTGACACCATCTGCCCGGTTTTAATATATTTTTTCTCAACATCCTCGCGTATAACAGGATATACCGCATCGTCAAAAACAATCTTTTCAAGCGCTTCTGTAATTATCTCTGCGGAATCAGCCCTAAGTCCCTTCTCTATATCGGTGGTCAATTTCTTTCCCCAGGTTTTTATCTTTGTATCCTTGATTTCTCTGTAGTACGCCACACCTGCATATTTGTTTTTTCTTTCACCATATACTTTGTAAAATACAGATATTTCTTCAGAAAACTTGTATTCTTCTGCCTTTCTGTATTTAGGGGCCTCTGCTATCTCTTCGGGAATACATGATTCTTTCCAATAACAGAGGATCGTTTTCTCCGACTTGAGATATTTTTCCTGATCTATCCTGACAGTTTCATCACTAACCGAGAAAAATCCTGTCTTTGTATCATATGATGAGTGTTTTACAACAATTTTCTCATTGATACCTTTTTCCATATAAACAACAAGTTTTTTTCGTGGAGTCGACACCGTAGCATTGGAAGTAACTATGAGCATATTACTTATACCAAATCCCGTCTCATACAACTCTTTCCATGCTTCATTCATCGGATTGTCAAACCATGTACTTGGAACAAGACCCAAAATTCTTGCCGAATCCTTACAGCATTCAAGACATCTCAAAATAACACACGCCTGGTCTGCCTTCTGATCCCTGTTTGTAATCAAAACCACATCAACATCCGTGATACTATCCATCTGTTCAAAGGTACAAAAATCAGCTTTAGGAAATTGGATCTTATACAAACTCGCAACAGTTGAGTCCACGACCGAATATATATGCTTGTCTCCAAATTTGCTGTTCTCAATCTCACAAACAATATCCGGGGATGGATTGACTACAAGGATCCTGTCTCCGATATTACTGATATCCCTAAGCATAGGAATCATATATCCTATTTCAAATTCCGAATCGTTTCTCACTTTATTGGAAAAGAATGCTGCATTAATGACATCTGTAGGATTTTGATCCCTGATCTCCATTGTCGCAAAACGGAATAAAGTTTCATCCAGCGATACTCCGCTCTCAACCTCATGTCCTTCTATCCCTTTATAGAAATATGCCCATGGGTTTTCTGCCTTGGCAAGTTCATCTCCCTTTGACTTGACTGCCAGAAAATTGGTCATAAGGACATTCATAGGAACCTTCTTTTTCTTATATGCATCAATTGCTTTTTTTATCTTTCCATTTATTTTTATTGCTTTGGGGGAAATTTGCCGGGATTTGAATTCCACACTCATATCATTTCTTTCCTCATGAATGTTGTCTTTTCTATAAAATTACCATAATAATTTTTCTTGTTCAAGATTATTTGATTAAATATTTATGGTATTTTGCGGTCAATGTGCGGTCAAAATTTGCAAAAAAATCCCGCGAACGCCCTATTTATCGGCATTCGCGGGATTTTGCTTTTATTCGTATTCCACAGTTGCCGGGGGCTTGGGGGTGTAGTCGAACAATACACGGTTTATGCCGGGGACTTCCGTGATGATCCTGTTTACCAGATGGTCAATAAGTTCATCCGAAAGGTGCTCCACGGTAACTTCCATTACATCGGTCGTGTTGATCGCGCGGATGATGCACGGCCAGTCGAAGGTACGCTTGCCGTCCTTAACGCCCGTTGACTTGAAATCGGGAACAACGGTGAAGTACTGCCATACCCTGCCCTCAAGTCCGTTCTTTGCAAATTCCTCGCGAAGGATTGCATCGGATTCGCGTACGGCTTCAAGCCTGTCCCTTGTGATGGCGCCGGGGCAGCGTACGCCGAGTCCCGGTCCCGGGAACGGCTGGCGGTATACCATGTTTGCGGGGAGGCCGAGCCTCTCACCGACAACCCTGACTTCGTCCTTAAACAGTATCTTGACCGGCTCAACCAGCTCAAACTTAAGATCCTCGGGAAGGCCGCCTGCATTATGATGGGCCTTTATGCCTGCCTCGCTCTCAAGGATATCGGGCCATATGGTTCCCTGTGCAAGGAACTCGATACCGTCAAGCTTATGTGCTTCCTCGGCGAATACCTCAATGAACTCGCCGCCTATTATCTTTCTCTTCTGCTCGGGATCCGTTACGCCCGCAAGCTTGTCAAGGAACCTGTCCGTTGCATCCACGTAAACAAGGTTTGCCTTCATCTGATTCTTAAAAACTTCTATTACCTGCTCGGGTTCACCCTTACGGAGCAGTCCGTGGTTTACATGCACACAGGTAAGCTGGTTTCCCACCGCCTTTATGAGCAATGCCGCAACAACTGAGGAATCAACGCCTCCCGAAAGTGCGAGCAGTACCTTTTTATCTCCTATCTGTTCACGCAGCGCAAATATCTGCTCCTCGATGAATTCATCCGCAAGTTCGCCTGTCGTGATTCTTTTCATATCATCAGGTCTTCTGTCGTATACCATTTTGATCCTCCTACTTTACTATTTTCTCGAAATCAGCCTTCGGGTGCTTGCATATCGGACAAATGAAATCATCCGGCAGCTCCTCGCCAACGTACTCATAACCGCATATCGTGCAGCGCCAAATGGTCTGGCCTGTCTTCGTTTCACCGACTGCCTGCGGCTTCGGCTTGATATTTGACTGGTAATAGGAATATGTGGCCGAGGGAACCTGGCTTAACACATCCATATCCGTGACCTCTGCAATAAAGAGCGTATGGCTTCCAAGCTCAACCTCTTTTGTGATCTTGGCCGACAGGAATGCATTCGTACCCTTGGTTATATATGTAAGTCCGTTAGCAGTACGCGCGTAATCGGCAAATCCCGCGTATTTATCAACATCCCTTCCCGACTGGAAGCCGAACCTCTTAAACAGTTCAAAATCAGCCTCCTCGCTTATCACGGAAATATTGAAGATACCGGCCTGCTTCATCAGCTCATTCGTATAATTCGCACAGTTAACGGCAAGAGCGATCTGATTTGGTTCGGAAGTGACCTGGATCGCCGTATTCGTGATACAGCCGTTGTCCTTGTCCCCGACCTTTGTCGATACAACAAACAGTCCGTAAGATAATGCATACATTGCCTTCGTGTTCATGTTAAGCCCTCCTTTGTATGAAATACCATCTCGTATTTATGATTCTATACCCGCCGTTTAACCTAGTCAAACCTAAGCTTCATCAAGAAATGCATTCAGCTCTTCGGGCGTTCCCAGTACATGCACCTTATCAGGCGAAACATCCGAAATGTATATCTTTCCGCCCTTTGTCAGCAGATGATCATACAGCGGCGCAACATACTTCTCCCCGTTTACAAGCTCTTTTGCCTCACCCTTTACGTAATATTCATCATACAATGATTCATATAGGGCGCAGGTCTTAAAATAGTATGCGCCAAGCGTGCAATGATCGGATATCCTTTTCTTCTCCTTTATCTCAACAACCTTTCCCTCATCATCAAGGCGGACGAAACTCCAGTGGTCGCCCTCAGCCTTAAAACAGGGGATAAACCCGTCACCGCAAAGCTCCTTGCTGTTCATCTCACCCGGTTCAACATAGGTATCGATATTATAGATGAGCAGCGCATGGTCCTTATCCCAGTATTCCCCGGCAAGCATGGCGGTCGTAGCCTGTCCGTCCGTAAGCTTTTCGAGGATCGTGATATGATAGTTTTCTATACTTAATATCCTGCATTTATCCCTTATGAAAGAATCAACATCGCAGGAATCATCCTTAAGGGCCAGGAATATGTATTTATCCACCCTGTCCCTGTAACCTTCAAGGCTTATCATAGACCACTCAAACAGTGACTTTCCCTTTGCCTCGATCATGTATTTGGGGACCGTATAACCCGCTTTTTTAAATCGCGAACCCAGTCCTCCCATCGTGATGACTATATCGATCTTATTATCCGTCATCTTAAAATCCTTTCTTTACTTCCTTATTTAACGAAAAACGAAAAAAGAAGCGCTATTCCCATTATCACCAGAGTCAGTACCGTCATCCACATGACGGATGCCTTCTTTCCCTGTTCATGTACCTTAAGGAAAGGATACGGTCCGTCAACGACTTTTTTGTAATTAAGTATAAGCATAACCGTTCCGTATACCGCGGTTATGATCACCGGAACATACCATACGGATGCATGCGGTTCAAAAAACACATATGAAACAAAGCACAGTATGGGACAGATCGTATGGTGGTACAGTCCGTTGCCCTCAAGCATCAGCTTTTTGAACCCGCCACCCATCGGGATCAGTACAAATACGGTTACAAAGAATGTCATCGTCAGCATGCATACCGCCGTATATCTAAACGGTGCCGCATATCTGCCCATAGCAAGGTACAGCACTGATGATAACATCGCTATGATATTTGAGATCTGTGTGTAATATCTTACAATCTTTACACCACGGTTTTTAATACTTAAATACAGTCCGGCAGTTTCAAAAACGATGAGTGCCGAATTCAATAATATGTCATTCATATTGTTCTCATTTTACCTGCTTAATGCTATAATGGTCAATATCTTAAGGGGACAGCCATGAACGAATCGGACGAACGCTACAGTACTGCGGAAGAAGCGATATATGAGGCCTTTTTTCTTCTTTTAAAGGAAAAGGATTTAGACAGGATCACTGTTTCCGATGTGATCAAAAAGGCCGGTATCGTACGCAGTACCTTTTACAATCACTATGAAAATATACCCGCCCTTGTAAACGCGGCGGAGGATAAGACCATCAACGATATATTTAAGCTGATGGAAAGCTTTAATGCAAAGAACGACCGTGAAATGTGCCGTTCTTATTATCTTGCGATTTGCAACTATACAAGGAAGAATCCCTTCCTTGCAAATCTCCTGCAGTCCCCGAGGGGTGATGCGTTCTTCGAAAAGGCGATAACCATGTTCCACCGTTATGTCTCAGAGGTTACCCCCTCAAATATCGTGACTCTTAAATCGCAGGCTGCCTTTTCATATATGATCGCCGGTGCAATAGGATCAACTATCGGCATCCTGCATAAATGGACGGCGGAGGATTTCAAGACCCCCGCCGAAACAATTGCCGATCTTCTGTCTCAGATCTTCGTTTCCGGCATCCTTCCTTACTTAACCACCGGAAATTAGGTTACGCCGCAGCTTCCTGCCTTTTTATCTTGCCCGTTGCGTTGCGTGGGAAAGGTTCGTTACGGACTATGAGCCCAGTAACCTGCCTGTAGCTTGGCTGTTCCCTGTTGTATGCATCTATAACGGCCTGCAGTGCCGTCCTTATACTCTCCTCTTTTAGGCGTTTTGACTTTACCACTTCCTCATCCGGATATATCCTTGCAACAAGTCCGTTGTTCTCGCCCGTTATTATGATCTCCCCGATAAGCGGATGCAGTGCCAGCTTGTTTTCTATCTCCTCGGGTGAGATGTTTTCCCCGTTTGACATTATGATAAGGTTCTTAACACGCCCGTTTATGAACAGATACCCGTCCTCATCGATATAGCCCTTGTCTCCCGTATGCAGCCAGCCGTCCTTTAAGGCCTTTGCCGTTTCCTCCGGCATTCTGTAATATCCCTTCATTACGCTGCTGCCGCGCACTAGGATCTCACCGTTTTCAAACTTAAGCTCCACATTCTTAAGCGGCCTTCCTATCGATCCCGGTTTATGATCTTCCGGCGAATTTGAGCTTATAACCGGTGAGCACTCAGACATTCCGTAACCTTCCAAAACATCTATGCCGTATTCCTTAAACTTATCTATATAGAACGGATCCAAATGCGCCCCTCCGGTAAAAATTATGCGAAGCCTGCCTCCGAAAGCCTTGTTCGCAACGATCTTTTTCGGGATCAACGGGCCTGATGATGAAAGCTTCTTGTATATAGTCTCTATCATTAAAGGCACCATAAGCATTACTTCGGGTTTGAATATCCCCATGTTCCTTACCATATGCATGTAAGAATCATTCACGCATACGACCGCTCCAAGCGAAAAACCTTTAAGCCAGTCCATAACAAGGCAGAATGCATGATGTATGGGAAGCACGCTTAAAAGCACCGCTCCGGGTTCAACCGTATAATCCACTGATTCTACATTATGGGCAAGGTTTCCCTGGGTGAGCATCACTCCCTTGCTCTTTCCTGTGGTACCCGAGGTATAGATGATGGTAGCGACTTCATCCTCTCCCCTGCCCGGAACATCCTCCGCTCTCCCGCCTGCTGCCTTAAGGTCTGAAAGAGTCAGGGCGTCCTCAATATCATCATCGCTTAAAAGCCATATCTTTTTTATCTTTTTGCACTCTTTTCTTATCTGCATGGCAAGGACTGCCTGCTTCTCACCAAGGAACAGCGCCTCGGCATCGGCACGGTTTATAAGGTCTGTAAGGTCCTCTGCCGGCAGTCCCGCATCCAGAGGTACCGCCGTGTTGTTTCCCGTGGTTATCCCAAGGTAGGCCTGTATCCAGCAAACCGAACTGTTTCCGATAAGTGCTATATGCGATCCTTCAAATCCTGCCGCCTTAAGCCCCCTTCGGATCTTTGCGATATCATCCGAAAGCTCTCCGTAGGTTTTTTCGCATATCTCCTTTTTCTTAAGCCAGCGTACGGCAGGCAGGTTATAATACTTATTGGCGCTTTCATCCCAGAGTTCACGTAAGTTATTCATGCTAAGCCCCCTGTAAACCGTTGATCATGTTCATGGCCTCGCCTATTGTATTGATATCGATAAGGCGTTCCTCATCCAGCTCCACATCAAAATCATCCTCGATCTCACCTAAGAAAGACATAAAGTCAAGAGAACTGAATCCAAGGTCTTCCCGAAAGCGCATATCTTCCCTCATATCCTCTGCTGCCACCTGGCAGTACTGTGCGATTATCTCCTTAAACCGTGTTAACTTATCCATGATCTTCCTCCTTCATTCTTATGCTTTTATCCTACACCTGCTTAATGATATCCCCGATCTTAAGATCAGGCTCCGATATCCCTTTAAACAGAATGCGCATCATATAGTAATACAGCAGTTCCATATCCTTTTCCGTAAGGCTTGCCGTCTGATAATGATATGAAAAATTCATTCCGCCGTTTTCCGTATGCGATACGGTAAGGTACATCTTCTTTGTTGCGGCACCGTTTGCGAACCATTTCGAATGCATCGGAATGTCCTTTATAAACGGATTGTCCGTCTTTACCGGCATCGGCTGGTAAGTCAGATAGCAGCTTACATATGTCGTGTCATCCGGTGTTTTGTACCTTCTTTTTATCTCATCCCTTATAAGAGCCGGATCGTAATTACCGTGCATATATATCCGGTTCTGTACATTCTGTATCTCATATGCCGCCGCCAGGAATTCGGTATCCCCGCTAATCACGGTCCTGCAGGGGAACATTATCGTCCGGCTTCCGCCCGAGGTCCACTCATCATGCGTGGAACGCCTTGATATGAAGTTCTCTATCGTGATATCCTCCTGCCCGTTGTTTACCTTCGAAAGATAAGTCCTTAAACCCAGGAGCAGCAGGTTTGTCATCGACAGCTGGTGGTTTAAGCAAAAATCAATGAGCCCTTTTGCTGCATCCGGCTCAAGCACGTAATCCTTTACCGCAACAAACAGATCCTTCCGCTCGATATCGGCCGATCGCAGCTTCTTATTTTTGTGATCCTTTCTTGCTTTCTCAAGCATCGACGGTCCCTGAATATCCGAATACAGAGGCTCCCCCAGCCGGTCAAGCTGATCATCCCAGAACTTTTTATCCTTTAAAAATCTCTTCTCATTGCTTGCCTTTGCAAGGTCATTCCTAAGTACCTGCTCGTAATCGGCAAGGTCTTCCGGGTATTCAGATCCGAACCTGTAATGCGTATACAGCTTCATGATATCGTTTATCATGACCACAAGTGAGCAAGAATCAATGAGCCTGTGATCCATGTGCACGAAGAAACCGTTGTATCCTTCCGGAAGCTTTACCATGGTAACTTCGCACATCGGCCTGTTATCCCCGTCAAAGGTCTGATAAGCCCATTGCTGCATTTCATCATCCGCTTTATCAAGGCTTAATCCCGTAAGATCCTTAAGCGGTATATCCCTTGGATCATGCTTTATGATATATTGCCTGACCTTTCCGTTTTCGTCAGGCTTTGTAAACCTCACCCTCATGCAGCCGTATCTTTTAATCTCAAGCTGAATGCATTTCTTAAGCAACCCGAAGTCAAGCTCTGCCTTAAGCGATGCCACGATGCTCACGCCCGATACCTGCTGCGTACCGTACTCCCGTATCCATTGATGGTGCATGTTCTGTGCCGCGGTCAGCGGATACTCATTCCTCATGAACCTTAACCTCCCGTCCGTTTCATTACTCAGGGAACATTATCACGATATTTCCGGCACTTCCATACCCCTTTCCATTTAATGGACACTTCCGTATAAATTGACCGCAACATATCAGACACTTGCTCAAAAAGTGTTTGATAAAATCAAAAAGGCAGAGCCCTAAAGCCCTGCCTTCATCCTTCATTTATCCTCTTTTATAATATATCCCCGATATAAGCCTTCCCCGACTCGTTGCCCGCGGCATATTCCGACGTGAGTTTTTTAAGCTCCGACCCGACCAGCTTTTCAAACTCGCGGGATGATATGATACTGCAGTTATTACCCCTTACCACGGTACCCTCAAGGCTGTCCGAAGTAACAACCGTGATATCGTATTTCTTTCCGTTTTCCGAAGTGAACTTTTCTATATACTGGTCCGCAGTCTCGTTTTCCTTTGTGTATACGATCGTTAGGTTTCCGAGAGTACTCTTTGATGTATCCCTGCCCTTTACCTTGTATGCATCAAATACTATCACCGTTTCTTCGCCGCTTGCCCCCGCATAATTCGATACTATGTCTATAAGCCGGTCCCTAGCGGAATCGATGTTTACCGCTGCAAGCTCCTTAAGCTCCTTCCAGGCAAAGATCACGTTATATCCGTCCACTGCAAGGTATTTTTTCTTCCTCTCAACGGGTTTGTACTTATAATCATCATACGCATTCTTTAAGTTTCCGCCCGTTGATACGACCCTGCTCCTTCCCTTATCGCCCACTCCCTTGCGCTTTTCCGCCTCGGCACTTACCGATGTGGAGCTGTTTGAATAGAACGTTCTGTTAAGGATCGCATCAACCTCATCCGTTCCCATCGCTTTGGGTGCTGCATCCTCTCCTGTCCTGCCGGCCCTTGCCCGAAAGCCCTCCGATCCCGCATTGTCCGCATTTTCCAAAGCTTCGGCATCTCCTTTGTTCAAAGCCTTTATGATATCCGGGCTTTCAACATGCATATGCTCCCTTACCTCGTTCCACGGCACCACGACCCCGGCCCCGTGCGCACAGAATACGGAATCAGGGGTATTCCTAAGATCAGCCTCCGGATCATAATCCGCCTCTTCAATGACCTCAGCCGCATTATGGCATTCATCATAACCCGCAAGACTTAAGGACACGGTACCCGCACCGCCCGTATATGAAGCAAGCTCTGCGGCGTAATTCTGGATACATGCAACGGGCGCACGCCCGGTAAGCACGGCTATCTCTCCCTCGATCTGCGGTGCTTCCACGCTGCCCGACATCTTCTCTATATCATTCATTGCCCTGCCGACATTACCCGCGGGCAGTTCTATCCTGTAAAAATAATAAGGCTCAAGCAGGATGCTCTCCGTGCACATAAGGCCCTGGCGTACGGCCCTGTAGGTCGCCTGCCTGAAATCACCGCCTTCTGTATGCTTAAGATGAGCCTTTCCCGCAATAAGAGTCATCCGCATGTCGGTCACCGGCGCACCCGTAAGCACACCTCTGTGCATCTTTTCCTTAAGATGGGTAAGTATGAGCCGCTGCCAGTTCCTGTCAAGTACATCCTCACTGCACACGGTGTTAAAGCTGAGTCCGCTGCCCCTTGGCTGGGGCTCAAGCAGGAGATGGACCTCCGCATAATGCCTTAACGGTTCAAAATGCCCTATCCCTTCAACCGGTGACTTTATAGTCTCTTTATAAACTACTGATCCGGTATCAAATCTGATACTTATCCCGAACCTGTCCCTTACGGTACGCTCAAGCACTTCAAGCTGTACCTTTCCCATTACCTGTGCCCGTATCTCCTTCGTATTCTCCTCAAAGGAAATATTAAGCTGCGGGTCCTCCTCCTCAAGGATACGCAGGTTTTTAAGCAGCACGGCGCTGTCCGTCCCGTCATCGGAGCTGACCTTGTAGTTAAGCACGGGCTCAAGGATGGGGATATTGGTCCCCGTAAGCGTTCCGAGTCCCATTCCTGGCCTTGTTTCGTTAAGTCCTGTTACCGCACATATATATCCGGCACCTACCTCGGAAACCGCTTCAAATTTATCACCCGAGTAAAGCCTTAACTGATTGACTTTCTCATCGCCTATCATCTCCCGGTTCTTTATCGATCCGCCCATTACCTTTAAATGGGTAAGCCTGTTTCCCTGGGGATCCCTGGTTATCTTAAATACCCTTGCCGCAAAATCACCGGGATACTCCTTATTATCGGTATACTCATTAAGACCGTGCATAAGTTCATCGATGCCCTCAAGCTTAAGAGCCGAGCCGAAGTAGACCGGGAACAGCTTACGGTCAATTATAAGCCCTGCAATACGGGATAACTCCACCTTGCCCGTATCAAGGTACTCCTCCATCAGGGCCTCGTCACACATGGCGGCAGACTCCCGGTCCTCATCCGTCATTTTCTCAAATTCGGGCAGGATAATGCAGTTATCGTCAAGCCTTGACCTTATATCATCAAGCACCGCATCTTTGTCGGTGCCGCTTTGGTCCATTTTGTTTACAAAAATGAAAACGGGGATCTTATACTCCTTAAGAAGTGACCAGAGAGTAAGGGTATGCCCCTTTACCTTCTCCGCTCCGCTTATTATAAGGATGCAGTAATCAAGCACCTGGAGCACGCTTTCGGCCTCAGCCGAAAAATCGACATGCCCCGGGGTATCAAGGAGCGTTATATCAAGCCCTTCCGTCTTAAGCCTTGCCTGCTTTGAAAAGATAGTGATGCCGCGGTCCCTCTCCTGTTCGTTTGTATCAAGAAAGGTATCCCGTGTATCCACCCGCCCCAAATGCCTTAATATCCCGGCTTTATACAAAAGCGCCTCCGTAAGAGTCGTCTTTCCCGCATCAACGTGGGCCACTATTCCTATGTTGATATGCCTTTCGTCTTTCATTATCTCTCCGCCTGCTGCCGTTTCATGCATACAGGTGATTCTTAATTATTTGAAGGATCATACATCAAGTACTATGGTCACGGGGCCGTCGTTTACCGAAGCGACCTTCATATCCGCACCGAACTCACCGGTTACTGTCCTAAAGCCCCTCTTTTTGCACTCCGACACCACCAGCTCATATAAAGGCTTTGATAACTCCGGCCTTGCAGCCTGAGTAAATCCCGGCCTCCTTGAGCTTAAGTCCGCATACAGCGTAAACTGGCTTACTATAAGGAGCTCAGCTCCCGCGTCGGAGGGTGATATGTTCATCTTGCCGTTTTCATCTTCAAAAATGCGCAGTCCGCATATCTTATCCGCCGTCTTTACCGCCTTCTCCTCATTGTCATCTGTATGAACTCCCAAAAGTACCAGGAATCCTTTTCCTATTTCGGATACCGTCTTTCCGTCGATACTTACCGATGCGGAAAGCACCCTTGTTATCACTGCTCTCATGACTCCTCCTTAAATTTGACTTTTCAAACCCTTCGAATGTATCATTGTTCCCAAAGGGGATGCAAATATGAACCGTGAAGTAGATATAAATGAAATATCGGACGGCAGGCGTTACCGTTCATCTGATATGGTAAAGATCGGCTGCTCTGACTGTGACGGCTGCAGTGATTGCTGCAGACAGGTCGACGACACCGTTATCCTTGATCCATATGATATCTTTCAGTTAAGGAAAGGCCTTGATATGACCTTTGATGCCCTGATGGCCGACGATGAATCCGCGATCGAACTCGGGCATGCCGACGGGCTTTTGCTGCCGCATCTTAAGATAAATACCAAAGCCGGTGCCTGCTCCTTTCTTGGCAGCGACGGACGCTGCACCATACATGGTTTCCGCCCCGGCTTCTGCCGCTTATATCCTCTTGGGCGGATATATGAAAACGGTGATTTTACCTACTTCATCCAGGTAAACGAATGTCCTTATCCAAACAAGACCAAGGTCAAGATAAAAAAATGGCTCGGCGTGGAAAACCTCCCGGCCTACGAAGCCTTCGTCCTTAAATGGCACGATGTCCTTGATGATGCGAGGAAAGAACTGTCTGATGTTACCGATCAGTCGGAACGCTCAAAATATATCGTATCCTTTCTTAAGCTATTCTACCAGACACCCTATGAGACTGACAGGCCCTTCTATGAACAGTTTAACGAACGGCTTGCGGACTTTGAGTCCGGTACTTCATCCTAGCAACCGTAAGCAGGCAGATAAGGTGCGTAAGTGCCGTTATAAACCATGATATCGGATACGAAGCATACAGTACCTCCGGCGTATGGTCTGCGGCAAATACCGTCATTATCCACAGTATCCTGAACCCGCATGCTCCAAGCAGCGAAACCGTCATCGGCATTACCGAAAATCCCATTCCCCTTAAGCTTCCGACCACCACTTCCATAAGCCCGCACAGGAAATATGTAGGGAAGATTATAGCCATTCTTCTTAATCCGTACTCTATTACCGCACTGTCATCCGTGTATATCGAAAGCAGCTGTCTTCCGAAATGAAGTCCAGTAAGCCCCATAATAAGCCCTGTCGCAGTTACACACAGGGCGCACATCCACAAAATCTTCTGCACCCTGCCCATCTGCTTTGCCCCGGTATTCTGCCCCGTAAAGCTAAGCGATGTCTGATGGAATGAATTCATGGAATTGTATACGAAGCCTTCAAGGCTGCAGGTCGCCGTATTTCCCGCGACCGCGACGGCACCGAATGAGTTTACGCTTGACTGTATGAGTACGTTTGAAATCGAAAAAACCGCTCCCTGGAAACCGGCGGGAAGACCGACCCTTGCTATCCTTGCTACCATGCTCTTATCAAGGCAAAGCTTCTTTAGCTCAAGCCTGCAGGGACCGCTGTTCTTAATAAGACATTTCACGATAAGGAATGCGCTTACAGCCTGCGAAATGATCGTTGCCCACGCAACTCCCTTAACGTTTAAATTAAACCCTATCACAAATATAAGGTTTAATACTATATTGATGACCCCGGCCGTAAGCAGGTAATAAAGCGGCCGCCTCGTATCGCCTATGGCCCTTAGGATCGCAGCTCCGAAGTTATAAAGAAGCATTACAGGCATGCCCAGGAAATACACCTTCATATAACTTACGGAAAGCGGGAGTATATCCTCCGGCGTTCCCATAAGCTTTAACATCGGTCCGCATACAAGCTGTCCTATGACAAGCAGTGCCGCTCCGCATACAAGGCTCAAGGTTATGGATGTATGCAGCGCCCTTGACAACTCCTTGTGCCTCCCGGCACCGAAATAGTGGGCGATCGCAACATTTGCCCCGACAGACAGTCCCATGAACACGTTTATAAGAAGGTTTATAAGGGAAGCCGTGGCACCGACCGCACCTAAGGCATTGGCTCCCGCATACCGACCTACGACCACCATATCGGCAGTGTTAAATAAAAGCTGCAGGATTCCCGCAGCTATGAGCGGCAGAGCATATCTTACGATCTTGCCGAATAACGGCCCGTTTAACATATCTATCTCATATTTACCGGCCATGTCATACCTTCCTTATAATGCTGTCCGCTATCTCCCTTACCCGGTGACCACCTTTAAGACCGAATACGGCTTGCCCTCCTTATCGTTAAGGGCAACCGTAAATCCCTCTTCTTCCTTATATACGACAGGATATATCTTATCCTTATAATGGGCCTGCATCCTGTAATCGGCCCTGAGTGAGCGGATATTTACATCTTCCCCTGCTGCCGTAAGCGCAAAATTTATATACTGGCAATTGTTTACATGCATGTTCCCGTCAAGGTGATGGAGCTCAACCGTCCTTGTTTCCGCTTCAGTTACATTAAAGCCTTCCTTATCGGGCAGCAATATCTTCCTTTGACTGTATGTCATCTCAAGCTTAGGCCCCAATGTATAAGCATTTACTATAAAATCCGGTGCCTTTACGGGAGTCATCTTTTTGGTATCCACCATGGTCCAGGTCGTATTTGCCTTTACCATATAGTTACCGGCTTCATCCTTTAGATAGAAGTTACGGTATCCCATGAAGCTTTTGAAATCGTAGGGATAGGTTCCCACAATAACGTTCTCGCACAGCTTCGGAAGCCTTTCTATCTCAATTTCCCAGTAGTTAAGCACCCACAGAAGATCATGCTCCCTAAGCACATCAAACCCCACTCCCGCATCCTCCGACTGGAATATAGAAGCATCCTGAAATGCATCTATGAGTGAGGTTATCGACAGGGTATTGTTTACATCGCACCTGCTGAAGCCTATCCTTGTACCGTATTCATATGCATGAGAGTTTCCGCCTGCTGCCATTGTTTAACTGCCTTTCTTTATCTTTTGTTTCTCTGCCTTTACTCTTTTTCCAGGAACTCCGTGACTCTTTTAAGTGCCTTAAGTCCCTCACGCCTTCCGATATCGTACACTCTCTGGATCTCGTTCTTATCATGTGAAACGCTTATGTTAAGCGGTTCGGGCGGCCTAACCACCACGATCTCCCCTTTAAGTTCCTTTTCCCTTATATAATCATAGGTTTCATTGTATCTTACATGACGGTCGAGCATGGCCTTCGTAAGCTTGGGGTATTTCATATATTTTGCCTTGGCCATAAGTCCGTATTTTATCTTCTTCTTTTTATAACCCAGGGGCTGTGTAAGTATGACCACGTTCCTGTCATATCCCAGTTCCTCGAAAAACCTTAACGGCACGGAATCACCGACCCCGCCGTCAAGCATCTTAACCCCGCCGATCTCTACTATCTGCTGGAGCATGGGCATTGCGCACGAAGCCCTGACCCATTCAAGGAATGTTGCAAGGTCATCGTTTTTCTCATCATGCTTATGGTGCACGGCACGGCCCGTTTCAATATTCGTACAGGTGATGTAAAACTCCATCGGATTTTCGTTAAAAGCCTCAAAATCAAACTTATCAAGGACTAAAGGTATATCCTTATAACAGAAATCCTCGGAATACAGGTTTCCTGTCTTTAAGAGTTCCTTTGTACTTACATACCTGTCATCCGCGCAGTATTCCTTATTGTATCTTAAGGCACGGCCTATCTGACCGGACTTATAGTTGCATCCGAATGCGGCACCGGCCGATGTTCCCACTCCGCCGTCAAATTTAATGCCTTTTTCCATGAATACATCCGTTACTCCGGCGGTAAATATCCCCCTCATTGCACCGCCTTCCATTATCAGTCCCTTTTTCATAATATTCTCCTTATATTCTCCTGTCCGTATATTCTTCTTATATCGGTAACGGTTCCTATCCGTTAAGCTTGTAATTGAACATATACTGCTGTATTATCCCCGCATATCCCTTATATCTTTCAAAGTCAAATCCCCCGGGATAATGCGCATTAAGTATCTGTTTTATATGTGTGTCTATCGGAAAGGCATCAATATGATGAAGCCCGAACAGGCAGATGCAGTTAGCTACCTTATCTCCTATCCCCTTAAATGACTTAAGCTCATTGAATGCTCCCTTATTATCAAGCAGTTTCAGCTTATCCGGGAAAGAATCACTCATTCGTGCATATTCATACATTTTTGTCAGATATTCGTCCCTGTATCCGAGTCCCAGCTCCCTGTCAATAAAGAAGTCCTCTGCAACGTCGAAAGGTCCGGGAAGCCGGTATTTTCCGGCAGGCGCATCATTTAAAAGGGGAAGTGCCGCTTTATCGCATATGGCCTCGATACTGCCGCGGATCCTCTTAATATTGTTATTCTGGGAGATGATAAACGATACGATCACTTCCCATAAATCCTGCCTTAATATCCTTATGCCGCTGCCGTGAGCATATGCTTCCTTAAGATAGGTATCCCCGGAGCCTTCTATCCTTTTCCCGATAGCGGCGTAATCGGTCCCGGCATCAAAATAAGACGCCCATACTTCTTTCCATTCATCTTCATTGCAGGAGAAGTTAAAAACACTGCCGTTTTGTTCTATTTTCAGATACCTGTCAAAGGCGATGATCTCGTAAACGCCTTCATTAAGCCTGTTCCAGCGGAAACACTGCCCGCTGTCGGCAATCTGGGACAGGTCCATGTTCTGTATTTTTACCTGCATGGTTCCTTTTAATGACAGCAAAAAACCGCTCATTGCGCACACCTGAGCGGTCCTGCTCTTTACTTTCCCAGAAATGATTTCATGGGATTGACCTTTCTTGCTTCCTCTATTATATGATCCTTGTTTTCCTTAAGATAATCCTCGATCTCTCTTAACTCATCATCCGTAAAGCCTTTGCTTGAGGTTATCTTACAATCAGGGATCGAACCCTCGGCATGCTTATCCTTATCACTGAAATACACGCATATTCTCTTATGTTCCCCGGTTCCGACAAGTCCGGAAACCAGCATGTTCATCTGCCTCATCAGATCACCTGCCTTCCCTGATCATGATCGTATGCAAATCCTTATGACATATTTTATCATAATACGCCGTTTTTTCATATATGTATTTCCCGTACCCCGTGCTAATTGACAAAGGCTTTAAAACCTATTAAGGTATCCGTATCAGATCCCGGAAGAGGTGTATATAATATGAACAAACTCGAACAGCTGCTTAACCAGAATGATCATAAACCCTATCCCGCATATAAAAGTTTAAAAGGAAGATACACCTTTCCCACATATATATTATCCATAGACCATGTACAGGGAGACCCTTTTGCGGCACCATCCTCACTAAGCATAAGGATGAGCTTAAAACAGCACGGTTTTCCGATGGAATATATACAGGAACCGCACAGGCGCATCATGCTGCAGGACCACCTGCTAAGGCTTTTTCACCGTGAGCTTATCCGCTACTCACATAAGGCAGGCGGATCCGGGAAAAGCGGGACCTTGTCCGTAAGCACCTGCGGACAGGAGGTCCTTGAACGCTCGGCACTTGTGATCTCACCCTCCGACGGTTCCCTGATCTTAAGGTTTTCTGCGGGTTTTCCCGCTGCAGGGCGCACTACCCTTGCAATGGAACTTAAAAAGATGCTGTTTGATTTTGTTCCTCTTACCGTGGCAAAATCACTTAGGTACAATGCGATAAACAAAGAAGAGCTCACTAAGTGCATCCTGCTTTCCGATGACCAGAAGGCCATCCGTGAACAGCTTAAAGAAAACGGTCTTATCGCCTTTGTGGCAAACGGCTCCGTCCTTCCAAGGAAAAGTGGCGTTGACGACAGGCCGATGGCTGATGCCGTACCGTTTAAAAGTACCAAAGAAGACGAAGTTACGCTGAATCTTCCGGGAAACAGGTCGATCACCGGTCTTGGCATACGGTCAGGCATAACCCTTATCGTAGGCGGAGGGTATCACGGTAAATCCACTCTTCTTAAGGCTCTTGAGAGGGGAGTTTACGACCACATCCCCGGTGACGGCAGGGAATATGTTATTACAGAATGCACTGCCGTGAAGCTTCGTGCAGAGGACGGAAGAAGCATAAAACAGCTTGATATCAGCGTTTTTATAAGGAATCTTCCAAACGGAAAGGATACAGTGAAGTTCTCCACCGAAGATGCGAGCGGCAGCACTTCGCAGGCTGCCAACACGGTCGAAGCGATCCTTTCCGGGAGCAAAACCCTTCTCATAGATGAAGATACGAGTGCTACAAACTTCATGGTCCGCGATGCTCTTATGCATAAAGTGATACATCCCGGCGAGGAACCGATAATCCCGTTTATATCGAGGATGCGAGGTCTTTATGAGGATCTTGGTATCTCAACGATCCTTGTTGCCGGCAGCTCCGGTGCTTTCTTCGAGGTTTCCGATACGATCATACAAATGAAGGAGTACAATCCGGTTAATATAACCGAAACAGCCAAAAAAGCTGCCAAAGATTTCCCTGATTCTTTTAAGGAAACCGACAAGCCGGCTCCGTGGACCGACAGGCGCTTGCCTTTTCCTAACAGTAACGTCACGAAAAGCCGTAAGGTAAAGGTCAGGGGTTCGGGTACAGACAGTGTCAGCATCAATCATGAATCGGTTGAGCTCCGTTTCGTAGAGCAGGTAGTGGATAATGAACAGACCAATCTTCTCGGTGCAATGCTAAGGACCCTGGAAGAGAAGCACTTTAACGGACGCACGCCCCTTACGGAATGCGTGAACGGATTATATGAAAAACTTAAAACAGACGGCTTTTCCGCCGTCTGCTCACAGGGTAATATACCCGGAAATTATGCTTTTGTGAGGATCCACGAACTGTGGGCTATGGTCAACAGATACCGCGGACTTAAGCTCTGACCGTATCAGCGGCCTGCCATAAATTTATCTATTCCGTCTGCTATGCCCTTTGCGAGTTTATTCTGATAATCATTGGATGCCATTAACTGGTCTTCCGTAGGATTTGTCATGTATCCCATTTCTATTATGGTGACAGGTGTCTGGCACCAGTTTATGCCGGTCATCGTATCGGTTTCCCACACTTTTTCCCTTTTTGCGCCTGTTGCCGCCACCGTACAGTCAAGCACATCCATAGACAATTCCTTACTTAATGAATAAAGGTTTGCATTATAAGGGTTCGATGCCGTCTGGCATATAGTCATCATACCGTTCACGGATGAATTCTCGCTTCCGTTGGCATGGATCCTGATAAACGCTGCCGCTCCGGCCTTATTTGCTATCTCTGCCCTTTCGGCATTTGATATGTTCACATCATTTGATTCCCTTATCATAAGGACATCATAACCGCGGGCCTTAAGCTCATCCCTTAGCTTTAACGCAACCTGCAGGTTAAGTTCATATTCGGTAAGTCCGGTAGTCGTTCCCCTTGTTCCTCCGGTAACCTTGGCTTTCATCTGGGAAGAGCCGGGACCTACGGGTTCCTTTGAACTGTTACCCTTGGACTGATGTCCTGCATCTATTGCAATAAGCCTTCCGTTCGGAGCCGCTGCCGGCTTTACTTCTTCTTTGTTATCTTCTTCTGTATCGGCCTCTTCCGTCTTTTCTTCGGTACCTTCTTCCGTACCTTCCTCCGTATTTTCCTCTTTTTCTTCTTTTACTTCTTCTTCCTTTACTTCGTCCGAGCTTACGGTTTCATCAGTGTCTATCTCAATAGCATCTTCGGAAATAAGCGGTTCGCTGCTGTCGTTTATGATAATGACCTTTGGCTCTTCCTGTTCTTCTTCTGTTTCCATGCTCTCTTCTTTCTCGGACTTGTTTATCGTGGATATCTTAAAATCTTCATCTTCTTCTTCACATCCGTGCAAAAGCAGCGCAGTTAATAACAGTATAAGAAGTGCTGTATATCTAATTAAACTGGTTTTCTTTGGTAATTTCATATTCCCGGTATCTATAGCTTATAATTATCAGTTGCTTTTACATGAAAATTAAAAATAAAGCCCCAAACGCCGCTAAATTCAACGCTTGAAGCCTTAAGAGGTGCCAGTCGGATTTGAACCAACGATCAGGGAGTTGCAGTCCCACGCCTTACCACTTGGCTATGGCACCATAAAAAAAGGAAGTTCTGCTCTCGGCATACAGCCTCGACAGAACACGTTCGAACTAACCTCGAAAGCACCTCGGTAAAGTTCTCACAGCTGACTCCGACGGGAATCGAACCCGTGTTACCGCCGTGAAAGGGCGATGTCTTAACCGCTTGACCACGGAGCCTGATGACTTAACGAAGACAAGCGTCTGCGCGAAGTCTGAGTTTAGTCAGCAGGCCCTGCAGCGTTGCTTAGTGAAATCGAGCACTTGTGCGACGATTGAACTTAGCAACAGTCGCTGAGCCATACGGTTCCTACTCGCTCCCCGAGTTGGGCTCGAACCTACAACAACTCGGTTAACAGCCGAGTGCTCTACCATTGAGCTATCGAGGATTGGTATTAAGGAGGGACCCACGCAGTGGGAGAATTCCTTAATATAACGCGAGCACTCATTCGCGAAGCGAATCTTCGTTGTGCGAGCTACCCGCATAAAGGTTTTATGAACCTTCAGAACTTCACACAGAAAGCTTTGCCTTCTTAACAATCAACCGAATTTAGCAAGAAACCTCTAAGGATAAGCCCTCGACCTATTAGTACATTTCAGCTGAATGTGTTACCACACTTACACCTAATGCCTATCTACCTTGTAGTCTTCAAGGGGTCTTACTCTTGCGATGGGATATCTTATCTTGAGGGGGGCTTCACGCTTAGATGCCTTCAGCGTTTATCCCTGCCGGACTTGGCTACTCAGCTATGCATTTGGTATACAACTGATACACCAGCGGTCCGTCCATCCCGGTCCTCTCGTACTAAGGACAGCTCCTCTCAAATATCCTACGCCCACGCCGGATAGGGACCGAACTGTCTCACGACGTTCTGAACCCAGCTCGCGTACCGCTTTAATGGGCGAACAGCCCAACCCTTGG
>JAILJC010000099.1 GCA_024694965.1 Lachnospiraceae bacterium | reverse complement strand
TCTGCCCTTATAAACGAATCATCATGATCATAGATCCGAAGCCTGTATTTACTGCGAGTCCCCAGACCTGCCTGATTTTCATAAAAACAGCTGTCATCAGGTGAATCAAAGTATATGCTCCGGACATTATAAGAACCTCCGCTTTGATGGATGTCCTTCTTCATGATGCCCTTTATCCTGTTTTCAATCTGTATGAGCAACCTGTCATCACACAGGAATTTAAGTTCTTTTCTTACGATCATGGTATAAATGGATCAAACTTTAACAGCACGGTCAACAGTACAAATTTATCACAGTTTACGGGATTTAGCAAATACGCCCCGGTCATTCTTCCCATGGTTCCAGACTAAGATCCATATCCTCATAAACCGGCAGAAATTCATTTACCTTTCTCCCGCTGTATTCATACCTCCAATGAGCATATCTGTCCTTATCAAACGGAGGCAGGCTGTCCAAAGATAGCTCTTCCCCATCCCTTATCTGCATACTTATCGTTTTTCCGTCATCATAACGGAAAGTAAGCGTATGAACGGTATCCTCTGTTTCCGGTTCGGCAAGCTCTTCCCTGTGTCCTAAGATCCTCTCGTCCAGCAAAGCTATCCGCTGATACATAAAAAACTTAAGATACTTTTTGGTACTGCCGTATTCCCTGTAATGGCCCGAGTCACCCCTGGCTTCAGATTCACTCCACCTTATAGTGTCCATATTGACCGAAGCTTCAACAAGGTTAAGATACCTGTCTGCTTCTCCGGTATAAAAGTCCACAAATACCGGTCTTAATTGTCTGTATCTTTCTATAAGATATTCCTTATACTCAGGCATATCAAAAAGTCTTTCATCCCATTTCAGGGTTTCGTGTATCCCGTGAAGATCCTCAACTTCAAAGTTGTTTTTGGTATAATCCTGGAAACCGTCGTTGCTCTCCCCGAATGCTCCGTCATAATCCCAGCCGGGACCCGCATACAAAAGGGGATCCTTTGATCTGTAATAAAAATACCAGCTTGTAACTCCCGCATCTGAATTGAACACAAACTCTTCGGTCAGATATCTCCTTGCAAACGAGTCAACATCTATGTATTTAAACACCTCCGGGTCTTTATTTTCAAGAAGCTCATCAATAGTGCGGAATCTGCCGCGTAAGAAAGCCGCTTCATTAACAGTCAGATTATTGGGGTATTTTACCGAGAAAGCATAGTCCCCAAATGCAAAACCCACCGGTTCTTTCGAATAATAAAACTTTATGTCCTTTTCGATCATATATACACCGCTGATATCTTCCGGATCTCCGTCGGATTCAAACGCTTTTATCCCTTTCTCCTTATCATGTACATGTATATCACTCACATATGATTCATTAAGCTTTTGCAGCCTGCTGCCCAATTTTGATACACCGTGATCCACCGGCTCGCAAACCGTATAAAAGCCTCGGTAGTCACCGTTTATATACAGGTCAACGAATTCGGTCCCAATCGCGTAATTAAGGCCCACTTTTCTGTTAAGATCATGTATAAGTTTATTGAGTATCTTCGTACCGTCATACTGGCTCGAGAGAAGGATGAATTTATCATTCTTATTAAGCCCTGTCAGGCTGACTTTATCATCAAAAAACAACACATACGGCTTTTTATCCGCTTGCCATGTACTGTTTCCCCTTCCCTTGATCTGTACAGGTACATCACGAAGTTCTTCAGATCCGTCCGCCTTTGTGGTCCTTACACTGGCCCATATGGATTCTTCCTTGTTGATCGCCGCCGCTTCCAGCCCCTCAGGCAGCTTCACATACATCGTATATACGGCACTTCCCCTGTGTATGCACACATCATTCTCATAAACGGCGCCGTCTTCACCCAGCAATGCCAAATGCACTGTCTTTTCAAATTGTATCCTGACACTTTTGTTGCCTTTTTGGTTTATATCGCCGTTTATGAAACTGAGTTTACTTACCTTCATGTAACCCGGGAGCAAAAAATGGATAACTCCATCGGTCTCCCATGTCCTGAACAGTTGATCGTCACCTTCCTGTGCGAAGAACCATTCACCGTTCATTACAGACACTTGCAGATCCGGGACAGGGCTGTAAAACGAAAAAAACAGCGCTGCAATAAGCGCAACGGCGGCTGAAACGATATAAATTTTCCGTTCATGAAAAAAACTGCCGGTTTCATTCTTTCTCCTACACAGTGTTCATAACAACCGTAAATATATTAAATGTACAAAAACATACTGTCAATCCTAAGCGAATAACGAAACCGTATTCGCTCCACTTCGTTTCGCTAATACCGTTTGTCGCCCTCGCTCATTCGCTATGCTGAGCGAATAACGAGACATCCCATTCGCTACGCTGTGCTTCGCTCATGTCGTTTGTCAACTTATTGACACAAAACAGGAGAACCCCTCGTGAATGCAAGCATTCGTCGGGGTTCTCCTGTTTTATGTCAGCATGTCTCGTTATTCGATCACATCATTCCGCCCATTCCGCCGCCTGCGGGCATTGCGGGAGCATCTTCCTTGATGTTGGCAACTACGGATTCGGTTGTAAGGAAGGTGGAAGCTACGCTTGTAGCGTTCTGGAGAGCTGACCTCGTAACCTTAACGGGATCGAGGATACCGGCCTTGAC
>JAILJC010000045.1 GCA_024694965.1 Lachnospiraceae bacterium | reverse complement strand
ACTTAATCCTCCCGGCGTGATCGCGGGCGTCATCACCTTGCTCACGATCAGGCTGATCAGATCCTTGGAAAGAGAATTCACGGCATTTGCTGTCTGGATGGATTTGAAGTTTTTCAGTGCGGTTGCGGCTTCGCTTACGGCTTTGTAGCAGTGGTACATATCCCTCTCCAGGGCCTTGTACTCCTGTACCTCCGGTAAGAAGGCATAGCTGTCCAGATCGATATCCGTCTCCTTAAGCTCCACCTTTGCCCGTTCCGAATAGGATTTTTCAAGGAAGGTGGCTACCCTCGGGAAATTCCGTTTGACCAAGCGCTCCTTAAACAGGGCCTGGCTCTGCTCTATCCCGTTATCGAGGCGGTACTGCTGGTTCATGGCTTCCACATTCGCAGCGCCAAACTGTTTCTTAAGCTGCTTTTGATCCGCCAGAAAGTTTTTCAGGACATCCTTCCGCCCCTTTTTATCAAGCTTCAGGAAAAGCTGATAGTTTGTATTACTGTCTGTAATATCGCTTCTGTATTCCTGATCATTATAGGTAATGGTGACATGATAGCCGGTAATAAGGTCCCCGGAGATACCGGTTAACTCTGCCCTTTCGATATGCGGGGATGGCTTTTTTATGATTATCTCCACATCATCCGCCGCATACGCTTCCGACCCTGTTAATGGAAGCAGAAGGGAAGCTGTAAGAATAATGCTCGTTATGCGTCGTAGGAAACCATTAGTCTTCTTCATTACCTTATCCTCCTGTTCTTTACCGATCACCGATCTTTATTAATTTATACTGCGTAAGTCTGTTTATTAATGATGCTTCGTCCGGGTTACGAAAGTATAAAAAAGCGCAATCTGCTCATATCACGAGCATAATGCGCCTACGCACCCATTTTCAATTACAGTGTAACAAAAAGACCGGTGAAAATCAACGAGTTTTAACCGAAATACTAACGTGCCAAAAGAACCGTCCCTGTGGCCTCTACCTGTGGCCTCTAACACAATATCTCACCGTTAAAGATCTTTGAAGCGTTTACGGTCACTATGCTTCCTGTCAGGTCCTTCTTACTGTCAACGGCAAAGCGGACATATTCCCTGTTGTAACCTACCTGAAATGTATTTTTGCCTATAACCGCGGGCTCCTCGATCAGGATATCCGTCTCCCTGTGAAGATAATACTCCCTGAATTTAAGGGCTCTTTTTGCAGAATCATCTATGAGCAGCCTTGAACGCTCAGCCTTTACCCGCTGTGTAAGCTGGCCGGGCATCTTATCGGCCACGGTCCCGCGGCGCCTCGAATAGGCAAACACATGGACTTCGTAAAAATCAACCTTTTCAAGGAATTCCCTTGTATCGTTGAATTCCTCCTCCGTCTCGCCGGGAAAACCGGTTATCACATCGGTCGTGATCGCCGGATGCTCAAAATACCGCCTGATAAGCTTAACCTTTTCATAATACTCGGCTGTGTCATATCTGCGGTTCATGCGCTTTAATACCGTATCCGATCCGCTTTGCAGGGATAAGTGAAAATGCGGACAGAAGCTTTTTATGTTTGATACTTCCGAAAGGAATTCTTCGGTTATTATCCTCGGTTCAAGTGAACTTAACCTTATCCTTTCGACCCCTTTTATTTCAGAGATTCGCTTTATGATATCAATGAGCGGACGGTTGGTGAAGCTTCCGTCCTTTGCGCTTATGTTATATGCCTTATCAAGTCCGTATGAGCTTAAATGTATGCCGGTAAGCACGAATTCCTTACACCCGTTTGCCGCAAGGTGCGTTATCTCCTTAACCGTTTCCTCCTCATCGCGGCTTTGAACATGACCCCTTGAAAAAGGGATTATGCAGTATGAACAGTACTGGTCGCACCCGTCCTGGATCTTTATGTATGCGCGGGTGTGGCCGGTGAGTGTTGTAAGAGTGGTACACCCCTCATCAGATTGATCGGAGGTTGTTTCTAAATACTCCGAAACGATCCTGACCAGCTCGGCCTTATCTTTATTGCACACTGCGATATCTATCGCGTCATCCCTGTCCTTACAGTCCGGATCCGTTTCCACATAACAGCCGGCCGCAACCACGACGGCATCGGGGTTAAGCGCCCTTGCACGGTGCAGCATCTGGCGCGACTTTCTGTCGGCAATATTGGTGACTGTGCAGGTATTTATGATATAAATGTCCGCTTTTTCAGTAAATGGCACAATTTCGAAGCCGCTTTTTATGAAATTTTGTTGCATTAGTTCCATCTCATAGGCATTTACCTTGCACCCGAGATTGTGAAATGCGACTTTTTTCATGATTTTTCCTCAGTTTTTCGGAACTTTTTCCGATTGACTTTTCGATTTTACGGTTTTATTATATGGATGTAGTCGGGAGACTGCAAATAAAATATGAGAGGAGGCCTATATATGAAGACAGTACAGATTTCACTCAACTCGATCGATAAGGTTAAGTCATTCGTTAATGACATCACCAAGTTTGATTATGATTTCGATCTTGTATCGGGAAGGTATGTAATCGATGCTAAGTCGATCATGGGTATTTTCAGTTTGGATCTTTCAAAGCCCATCGACCTTAACATCCATGCTGAGGACAATGTAGAGGACGTTTTGGCTGTTATCAAGCCATATATGATCTAATCCATTGTGGTGAGCAACCAAAGGACGTTTGTCAACGACAGAGGTCCTTTTTTTGTTGCCTTTTTGGGCCTGCAGGCGATCATCCGGTCACTTCACCCCTGCCATATGCCCTTTATCCAGCTTATGCCACGTCAAATCATCTGTATAAGGGCTTAGCTCCTCGTAATCCTCATTCCTGCATATATAAACGACATCATCCCTTACTTTTCCGCTCCTTACCTCACCGAGCCACCCGGCGATATTTGCGTTCACCTCATCATCTATCGGCCTTGCATAATAGAAGTTGTTAAGCTTAGCTCCGTTAAGATAGGCGAAATAAGCCGTGTCCATTATGATATCGTTTTCATTGTACAAAAATACAAACTCATCGTATTTCTTATCCCCGTCAGATAGAGTCACCCCTTCCCAGGGATTTATATGGGCCTGCATCGGCATGAAATATCCCTGCTTTTCCTTTACAATGGGCGTAAAGTCAAGCACCTGGAAAAGCACGGCAACGATCACCATCTTAAGTATGATGTCCCTGCCCTTAAGCCTTTTATCAAACACCGATACGATAAGCCTTATGAAGCATACAAGCGCACAAAGATAAATAAGATATACGCATGTCCATATGAACCTTCCGTTCGAGCGGAACACTCCGAGTATCCTGCCAAGCGTTTGCCCAAGCGGTATGCCTATTATGCGGAAATCGTTTATCGCTGCCGTAGGGAATACAGCAATGAACAGATTAACAACAAACAGGCACAGGCCGACAGTCTGCCTTAAATGGGCCTTGAGGTATGACTTTAACCCGCTTCCCTTAACGGCCTTTATAAGATATACTGCCGCGATAACGGAAAGGATGAGTATCCCAAGCCCCAGATATGCGTAGCCTTCGTACTGAAAGCCGTACAGTATCCTCATCGGCTTAAACACTATGCTGCCGTACAGAGGATTTACGAAAGTGTTTAGATTAGCGGTAAAGCTTCCGATCCCTTCTCCGAAGCCCTTGGATGCACCGTAAAAGCCTCCGAACACAAACAGGGTGATAAGGCCCGATACGCAGAATGAAAGGATGTTTATAACCTCGGTACGTATGATTCTTCCCTTATCTCCTTCCTGGCCCTTCCTTATGACCGTCTCAACGGAAGATGCAAGGAGTATGCTGCCGACCATCGGCACGAAATAGGTGTGTATCCCCACACATAAAAAACCAAGCAGCAGATATCTTATGAGCACGCCCCGCTTAGTGTATTCATCCCTGTTTACCCATACATACATAGCGGCGATTATGATCCACTGGGCCGCGAGAGAAGTATGGTAAAACATCCTCTGAAGGACGGTGGAGCTTAGGATGAACACAACGGAACAAACCGCACTGAGTATTAATGCAAGGTTCCTGTCAACAAAGGCAAAACGGCTCCTTGCGATATTATCATCACTGCTGCCTAAAATGCTTCCCTTTATAAGAGTATGAACAAGCAGCGACGAATAACCTCCCATAAGCATAAAGCACATGATCCCGAAGATGCCAAAGTACTGGAAGTCAAGCGGCAAAACAGGACTTAACAGCTTAAAGACAAACGCAAAGAGTGGTATCGAATCGGTGTAAATGACGGACATGCTTACAGGATACGACAGAGTGTCGATGAGTCCTATCGGGAAATGCCACGGGCTCATCCTGTAATGGCAGAACCCGATATAATGCTGTTTAAGATCTATATCCGTGTTAAAAAGCCATGCATCATAAAGCGGATTTAAAATGCGCGCGCCGTACACCCACAAAAAACAGGCCGCACCCAGTGCGCAGCCTGTTAGGAACAGTATCAGTTTATCCTTACGAAATGACGATGACTTCATCAGTTTTTATCGCCTTCTCAAACAGTTCGTCAATGGTGTCCTTAAGCTTTGTTTCTGAGCGCTTAATGACGTTGACGTTTGGCTTCGTTACGGGGTGCTTGGCCACGAATATCGTGCAGCAGTCCTCGAAAGGAAGTATTGAAGTATCGTAGGTATCTATCTTTTCGGATATCTTTATTATCTCGTTTTTGTCAAAGCCTATGAGCGGGCGGTACACGGGCATCGTGCACACCTCGTTGGTTGCGGCCAGCGACTGCATGGTCTGCGATGCAACCTGCCCCAAACTCTCACCGGTTATAAGGCCTAAGCACTCGCTTTCCTTTGCCAGGTGCTCGGCTATCCTCATCATGTAGCGGCGCATGATTATCGTAAGCTCGTCATGCGGGCATTTTTCATATATCTCAAGCTGGATGTCCGTGAAGTTTATAACATGGAGGTTTATAGGTCCCGAATACCTTGATACGAGCTTAGCCAGGTCAACGACCTTCTGTTTTGCGCGCTCGGAAGTATAGGGCGGCGCATGGAAGTATACCGCATCAAGTTTAACGCCGCGCTTTGCGATCATGTATCCCGCAACCGGAGAATCAATCCCGCCTGATAATAACAGCATCGCCTTTCCGCCCGTGCCCACAGGCATTCCGCCGGGACCCTCGATGATCTTTGAATAGATATATATCCTGTCATCCCTTATCTCTATCGTAAGCAGGATATCGGGGTTGTGAACGTCAACCTTCATTTCGGGATATGCATCAAGTATTCTTCCGCCCATCTCCATGTTAACTTCCTGCGAATCCATGGCGTAATTCTTTCGCGCACGGCGGCAGTTAACCTTGAAGGTCTTATTCCTGTCAGGATATTCATCGGCTATGTACTTTATCACATCCTCAGACAGCTTATCAAAGCCCTCATCCTCAACATGCACAACGGGACAGATACCCGTTATGCCAAATACGCATGAGAGTGCCTGGGTGACCTCATCGTAGTCGTAATCGCTTAAGCACTCGATGTTCACCCTGCCCTGTGTTTTGCCTACCTTAAAGTCACCCTCGACCCTTTTTAGCGCATGGGTTATCCGGCTTACGAGGGCATCCTCGAAGATGTATCTGTTTTTTCCCTTTATTGCTATTTCCGCGTATTTTATAAGGAATGACGTGTAATGCATCGTTACCTCCGGGAGACAGGAAACCTTCCTTGTCTCCTTTTATCTTCTTGTATATCTCCTGAGCGCCGGGAGCAGCTCCTTCATGGATCCAAGCGCTAGATCGATCTCTTCCTTCGTTGTTTCTACGCTCATTGAAAACCTTATCGTAGAATCAAGCAGCTCGCGTTTAACGCCTATCGCCTTAAGTGTAGCGCTGATCGCGGGTTTGTTGCTCGCACACGCCGAACCCGATGAAACATAAACGCCCTTTTCCTCAAGCGCATGCAGCAGCACCTCGGCCCTTATTCCGTCAACCGAAGCACTTACTATATGCGGCGCCGTCTGCCTTATATCGTCTTTTGTTACAGCGCCGTTTACAGGTGAGCTTACAAGTCCGTTTACGGTAATCCCGTCAAGTTTCAGAAGTTCATTTATGAAATACGTCTTAAGCTCATACAGCTTATCCGTTTTAGAGTCAAAATCAGTATATATAAGCTCGGTCGCCTTGGCAATACCTGCTATCCCCGGAACGTTCTCCGTTCCCGAACGCAGGCCCTTCTGCTGGCCGCCGCCGAACATGATCGGATTTATCTTAACCTTATCACTTACATACAGGATACCGACTCCCTTGGGACCGTGAATTTTATGCCCGCTTACCGACAGAAGGTCTATCTTCTCCTTCTTTGGGTTTATCCTTACCTTGCCGAAGCCCTGTACCGCATCCACATGGAAGAGTGCTGCCGGGTTATGTGCCTTTATGATCTGTCCGAGTTCTTCAATGGGCTGCAGCGAACCTATCTCGTTATTTACATACATAACGGATACAAGGATAGTATCATCCCTTAAAGCTTTCTTAAGGTCATCGGGCCTTACCCTGCCTGTTTCATCCACATCAAGATAAGTTACCTCAAAGCCTTCTTTCTCAAGATATTCGCAGGGCTCAAGGACTGCAGGATGCTCTATCTTTGTCGTTATGATATGCTTACCGGCCCTGTGGTTTGCACGTGCGCATCCTATAAGGGCTAAATTATCCGACTCGGTACCGCCGGAAGT
>JAILJC010000040.1 GCA_024694965.1 Lachnospiraceae bacterium | reverse complement strand
ACGGACACCTTATAATAGGCGTCGAGAATATCGATGATGAGGTGAAAAGGGAAAGGGAACACATCCACGCGCTTAATACCGAAAAGGAGCTTGCAAGGCGTGATGAACTGACCGGTACAAGGAACAAGACCGCGTATACCGAGTTCGAACAGTCCATACAGGACGAGCTTGAGCGGGGCATGGATTACCTGCCGTTTGCCGTGGCCGTCTGCGATCTTAACAACCTTAAGGTGATAAACGATACGGAAGGCCATAAGGCCGGCGATGAATACATAAAGACTTCGGCCAGGCTCTTATGTGACGTATTTGACCACAGTCCCGTATTCCGCATAGGAGGCGACGAGTTTGTGATATTTATCAGCAGTGAGGATTATGAGGAAAGGAACCGGCTTGTCGAAAGGATACGCAGCATTTCCGTATCAAACCGTGACAGGCATGAAGGGCCGGTCATTGCCATAGGCATCGCCGATTACGAGCCGTCCGGCGATATCGGTTTTAAGGAGATATTTGAGCGCGCCGACCGGCTGATGTATGAGGATAAACGTGTTTTAAAGGAAAACGCAGATTGATGTAAAGCGTTTGAGAGGTGCCTGCTTATGAGACAGAAGAAATTTTTATGCAAGGATTTAACTGCGGCAAAGGACGCGATACGGCAGATAGGAAGCATCCTGTCGGAAACATATCATAAATCCGCCCTGCTTACATTTCACGAGAAGGGTTTTTTAAGGCAGGATGTGGAAGAACTTATCGCATCCGTAAACAGCCTTGGCTTTCCCGAGCTTAAGACGGCCGGAATTTCGGCAACACTTATAGCAGAGTTAATGCCGGAGGGTACCGGCATACATTTAAACCTTATCCTTACGGATGAAGCCGACATCGAGGTAATATCCGTTCCCTGCGTTCCGGGTGAAGAGGTAAAGGCTGCGGGTGAGCTTAAAGCGCGCCTTGATTCTTATAAAAACGTCCGGGCCGTTGAGCTGTTCGGAAGCAACATGGCCCTTAATACAACCCTCTTTATCGAAAAGTCAATGGAGGGGCATGAGGATGCCGTCCTTTTCGGCACATCCACGATACGCAACCTTACCCAGAAGGTCTCGGTTGAAGAAAGCGAGATAATCATTGAGGAGGAAAGGGAAGAGGGCCCTGAAAAAGATGAGTTTATCGTGGGCAGTGAAGTCATGTATGACGGGTTTGTTGCCGTCATATTTGCAGGTGAAAACCTTAAGGTCCGGGGAAACTATGCCCTTGGGTGGAAGCCGATAGGTTCAAGGCTTGATGCGGAGCTTGGAAAGAAGGCATTAAAGGGCGAAACCGTTGTAACGAAGATAAACGGAGCACCGGCTGTGGATATTTACAGGGAGTACCTCGGGGTGTATCCGGATCCGTACTTTGTAAGCAATATCTGTGAGTTCCCTCTTGTAGTGGAGCGTGACGGTATCAATATATGCCTGATCCCCATCGACTGCGGCAGTGACGGGGAACTTTACTTCATGATGACAGTCAATGAGGGTGAAAAGTTAAGGTTTACTTTCGCTTCTCATGATGAGGTCCTTTACGCAAGCCGGGTATCCCTTGAGAATATGGAAGAATTCAGGCCGGAAGCCCTGTTCCTTACACTTTGCGGAAACCGTATCAGTTTCCTTAAAGAGGATGCGCATATCGAGTGGGACGAGTTTGATAAGATAAGTCCCGATCATGTGCTCATGCACGGCTCATGCGAGCTGTTTTATCATAAAGGAAGGGGCGGTATCTTAAACAGTGCCCATCTTGCGATCGGATTAAGGGAGGGAGATGCGAAGGATGGCTATGAGAAGTATGAACATCCTACGCTTGAGAGCCTGCGTCACGGGCGTACGCTGCCATTGCCTGACAGGATGTCGGCATTCTTAAGCAGGATCACAACGGATCTTCTTGATATGGCAGATAAGGCCGGGAATGCAAACAAGGCAAAGTCCGTCTTCCTGTCACATATGTCTCATGAGATCAGGACACCGATAAACGCGATCCTCGGAATGGATGAGATGATCCTTAAGGAAAGCAGCGAAGCCGATATCCTTGATTACGCCGCCAGCATCAAGAGTGCGGGTAATAACCTGCTTGGCATAGTAAATGATATCCTCGACTTTTCCAAGATAGAAGCGGGAAGGATGAGCATCATCCCGATCGAATATGAAATTTCATCCGTGATAAACGACCTGTACAATATCGTACGCTTAAGGGCCGAAGAAAAGGGGCTGACGGTTAAGCTTGATATAGATCCTACGCTCCCGTCGGTGCTGTTTGGAGACGAAATGCGGCTTAAACAGGTCATCACAAATCTGTTGACCAACGCGGTCAAGTATACCGAAAAGGGTACGGTCTCCTTAAGCATCAGGCAGATCGAAGCCGGAAATCCCGTTAAACTTTCGGTGGCTGTCAGGGATACGGGTATAGGCATAAGGCCCGAGGATATGGATAAGCTGTTTGATGAATACGAGAGGTTTGATGAGGAACGTAACCGTGCTGTCGAAGGCACCGGTCTGGGACTTTCGATCTCATGGGAGATCCTGGAGCTTATGGGCAGCAGGCTGACCGCAGAAAGCACCTACGGCAAAGGATCCGAATTCAGTTTTGAGATCATGCAGGGCGTGGTGGATGATAAACCTGTCGGTGATATATGCAAAAGGTTTAAGAACAAAGCCGTAAAGATCAAACGCACAGGCTTTACCGCTGAGGATGCAAGGATACTTGTGGTGGATGATTCTTCGGTAAACCTTGTCATTGTAAAGAAGCTGCTTAAGGATACAAAGATAAACATCGATACCGCGCTTTCGGGCGAGGAGGCACTGGAGCTTGCCCGTGAAAATGAATATGATGTGATCCTGCTCGATCACTTAATGCCGGATATCGAAGGTCCCAAGCTGCTTAAGATGATAAAGGAAGATAAGGACAGTAAGTCGGCAGATGCCCCTGTCATCGCGCTTACGGCAAATGCCCATGAAGGGGCAAGGGATGAATACATTTCGGCAGGGTTTAAGGATTACTTAAGCAAGCCCATAAACCTTAAAGAACTTGAGGACATGATGTTTTACCACATCCCTCCGGAAAAGATACGTACAATACAGGAGTAGGCATTTGCCTACTCCCATTTATACATTTTAAATTCGCCGGGATTTATCATTACATCCGCGACATACTCATTAAACACCTCAAAATCCTCATGAAGGGTTATTTCATGGACGGGGATCGTTCTTCCGTCCGTTATGCACTTTAATGCCTTTACTTTGTTTCCCGTACGGAGAGTCACATGCTCGGGCTTTACATCCGCCTTTACATACCTGTAAAGGATCATGCTGCCGTCGTCATAGGTGAACATTGAGAAGTTCCTGCCCGAGGCATAGGTATCTGATTTTTTCAAGGTGAGCGCGCGCTTAAATACATCGACTGCTGCCCTCGGGATCCTGTAAAGGTCCGCATCGTTTTCGGGAACTGCCATGACATAAAGCCTTCCCTTTCCGTATGAGCTCCTTAACAGAAGCGAGGTATGCAGGTCGCCGTCTCCGCCGTTTAAGAGTGACCATGATGCGTTGTTTCCGTGCACAATCTCGGGGAACAGTATCGGATCGCGGTGATCTATATATCCCGCAGGATCGCCGGTTATATGATAACGTGTAACGGAATACTTCCTGCCTGTGAGATTGGCTTCGGTAAGCCCGGCCTTTTTAAGCTCATCGGCTGCTTCCCTTAAAAATCCCGTGGTTATTATCGCATCG
>JAILJC010000190.1 GCA_024694965.1 Lachnospiraceae bacterium | reverse complement strand
CTTTACAAGGATATGGATGATGAAGATGCAGAAAGGCTCCTTGCGGATATGGTACCGCAGGATGATTTGATGTTTGTTCTGTCGAACAAACAGAAAGTAAATGGCGCTGCGGCATTACTGGATAAGGATATCATGCAGAAGATCGTTGAGAAATTCGGAGAAGACTTCTATATCCTGCCGTCAAGTGTTCACGAATGTATCATCGTATCTGCTGATGCAGATATGGATACATCGCAGCTTACGGCAATGATACAGGAAGTCAATGCCGGACAGGTTGCTCCTGAAGAAAGATTAAGCGACCATCCGTACAGATACATCGTAGAAGACGGTCTCCTTTCTATCTAACATATAAAAGCTGCGCTATCGGCTATACGGGCAGAAAGGTGGTTTTATGACGAATGAACAGATAATTGCGAACATTGCCGCAACAATATATGGAGAAGATGCGGTTACGACCATGATCGAAAATGGAGAGGATATACCACTTCATACCGTAAAGGGCTGGGCTGCTCGCGGTCCCTTCCGAGTTAAGAAAGGTGAGCATGGTCTTGAAACAAAACTTTGGAAAAAAAGGAAAAGAAAAGACAAGGACGCTTCCACGGATGAGGAAGATACCACCGAGGAAGCGACCAACAGAGATTTCTATATGGCAAAGGCTTTTCTTTTCAGAGTTGATCAGGTTGAAAGGGTGGCGGAATGAAGATTTATTCCACGATCCGCTTGACACATTGAACCCGCGCCCGTGATTGGGGCAGGATTGCGGCAGGCTCCCTTTATCCATGAGAGCCTGCCCCGGCTCCTTATATCACGGGCTTCCCTTGCGTCAAGCGGCTTTCGCGGCATAAAACAATCCAGTCTGCCGCCTATATCCATGCCATTCGGCTATTACTCTACAGTAATAGAGTATTATTCCCCATACGGGTAATATTTCCTATTTAATTACTATTTTATTACAAGTTATTTAATAGTAAATAACAAGTAATAAAATAGTAATCATCTCAAAAAACGCCGTTCCTGCTCACCGCAGGAGCGTTTTTTCGTCCTCTGGCGCATGATAATAGGGTTGCATGGTCTGAAAATCGCACACAGAGCATCGTATTTTATTCAAAGTTCGTATAATACATAAAATACGTACCTTATTTTCTTGTGTTTTCCTTGCTTTATGATATACTGATGTATATATACGAACTTTTCTTTGATAAAATACGAACTCTTTGGAGAATGATATGGCAAATAAAACAACCGTTGCACTAACTCAACAGCAGTATGAGGATATAATTCAGACCATGAAAAATGGCGGTCTCGGCTTTCGGTCTAACGACCGGATCGCCACCGCCCTTGTGATCGAAGCGAACCTGGGACTTCGCATCGAGGATATACTTCGGCTCCGGCTGCGTGATATTATCTCGGATGGAGAAAGATACCGCCTCGATCTGACGGAACAGAAGACAAAAAAGAAGCGTGTCTTTACTGTTCCGTTTCCGATCTATCAGTATATCCGTCTTTATGCCGTTGATCACGGCATAAATGAAAAAGAACTGCTCTTTCCTATTCAGGAAAGGACAGTTCAGAAGTATCTTAAAAAAGTCGTTGATTATCTCGGTTATCAGAATATCGGAACGCACTCGTTCCGAAAATTCTTTGCCACCGAGATATATAAAGATAATGGCTATGACATTGCGCTTGTGCATCAGCTTCTGCAGCACAGCTCCATTGCCATTACCCAAAGATACATCGGTATATCTTCTCAGATGCAGGAAAAGGCTCTGCAGAACCATATAAAATTGCTTTAAGCATGATCCTTTCTGTAGAAGTAGTGACCCTTCCGAGCAAATTTTATAAGGATCTGCCGGATCCTTTCGTGGCTTATCTCATATCGGTCGCCCAGCTCCCGATATGTCGGATGCTCGGATAAAAAGATTTTTACAATCTCTTTATCCCGATCCGTCATGTTCACTTGATTTATGTATTGTATTAAATTTTCTTCATCTATGTATTTTAGTATATCTGACTTCAATAATTACTTTTCCTTTTTAGATTCTGCAACAGTATGGTTTGCATACGTATTCCAGTCAGGTTCGTAATCTTCAGTTGCTTGATTGCCCCACATTTTCCATCCGTCTCTGACACCTCTTGCAAATAATTCTATCCTCGGACCTTGACTACAGGCTTCGATGATCGGAATTATTTCATCAGGTTTTCGACTGTGTTCCCGCTTCATAGTTCTAAGTATATTAACTTGAGAGCGTGCAGGATCTAACGTTCTGTTAGGGGCACTTTTTTTCTTTATGCCAAACAAAATTATTTCAGTTACATTTCTAAAATAAAACCCTACTCCTCTTCCATCTGGGCCACCATCTTTTCTAACCTTTTCCCAAATGATGTTTGACTTATATTCAAAGCCCCATGCATCCATAACATCAAGGCCATCCGGAAGTAATGCATTAGGTACCCAAAGATAAAGATGAGCTTTATCTCCGGCTATATCTGCGACTGGAAGTTGTTTTATTTCTTCTATTGTCATAGTTCCATACCGGGTTAGTCGTTTATGCTCAGGTGCAACTTTACCGGTTCTATTTTGAAATTGCCAGGGCGGATCAGCATAGATCGTATTGAATTTTTCACCCTTTGTGAAGTTCTGTAAGTTTAGTATAGTACTCGCTAAGTCTCCCATATCCTTCTACACATTCCTTTCTTATTCCGATTGCCAATATTGGGCAACCGCCGTTTCTTCGAGAGTCGAGCCTGTATGTAAGTTTTCCCATCCAGGTTGTACTTGCTCCATATTTTTTCATCAATAATTGTCCGGTATCATCTTTCACTTCCTTAAATATTTCATTTAACTCTTCTGCTCTTGTGACGATTACTCCGACATCTATTAAACCGCAATCGAAATATGTTCTCATTGCGAGTAAATCTCTATCGAATGTCTGATCTTTACTATTCCATTCCAAGTCAAAGGCTACTCGATTTTTTAAAAAATCAATATTGTGACCGTCTATATATCCTTCTATTGTTTCAATTTCGTATGGCTCATCTGCAAATCGCCCTCGCCTTTGTGCGGTTTGTCGAGGATATTTTTTTACTATTAAATCACCACTTATACGTATCTCTCTCCATCCATACGGATATAAGACATCATCAAACTTCTTTGGAATTGGGGACTCATTTCCACCGGCTTTTGATATATCAGCTATCGTAAGTCGTAATTGTTTAAGGCAATCTTGTATTTCATGCCATTCTGTTGGAAATGCATCATGTATTATTTCGAGAGCGTGTCCGTAGTTATAATATTCAAATTTTTCAAATATTTCTTCATCGACATATTTTTTTATATCCATGTAGTATCCCCCCCGATCAGTTTTCACATATTTCTTTTGCGGTCTTTTCGGAGAAAAGCCACCGCAGCTCATTCATGACATTGCTTATCATTTCTTCGTCCGCTTCTGCATTCTGCAGAGCAGTCTTCATATAATCTTTGATAATGTCATTGAAAGCGGAGCTGTCTACCATGAAGTAGAAATCATCTTGTGAACAGGTCGCAAGGAAATCAAAAATCCTGATTTTTGCTTCCGCTTGCTCCTTATCTATTTCGCCCTGATCGGCAGCCTTGCGGTAGCTGTCTGCCATTAAAGTAAATCCGTTCATAAATTCACTCCTTAAAATTTGTCCCCGGTGTCGTTCAATTCCAAAGTGACATCAAGCTTGCAGCCGAGTACGTCTGCAATCTTTTCCATGTCACTTTCCTTGAAATCATCCTTTTTGAGCTTGTTATATAAATTCTGACTGGATACATTGAGTGCAGCCGCAAGTTCCGGCTTGCTCATTTTCCGTTTCAGCAATACGTGTTCTATCTTTTCTGCAAACATATCATTTTTTCCTTTCTGAAAGACTTGATATCTACTATTTATTTACAAGATATTTAATATTAAAAAACATGTAAATAATTACTCTGTCTGATGATTGCTTATATATTCATTGACGGCTCTTTCGATGTATTTTGAAAAAGATAATCCGTCTGCATCTGCAAGATCCATAATCTTGCTATAATCATCCGGTACGAGCGTCAATGTATATTGTTTGCGGCTTATCTTTCCTTTTGACTCGTTGGTAGGTCTTCCGCCAGGATGCTTTTTTACTGCTGCTTTTTTCTTTGGTTTTTCGGGCGGCTCTTCATTCGTTTTGGGCGTGACTTTCGAGGGCTTTTCTTTTTCCTCTACGGTCTGCGCTTCGGACTTCGCACTTGCTTTCGCAAGCTGCTCTTTCTCGCCCGCTATGCCCGCTTTCAATAATTTGTTTACTCCCATATTCTTAAATCCTTTCAAGCAACTCGTCTATGAATGCTTCATAGTCTTTTGTTACCGGAGCTTTAGGAGCATACTCGAATAAATCCATCTTGACGATCTGACTTTCCTGCACGACTGTCGCCTGTCTGATCCGGCTGTTGAATATATCCGTATGCAAAAGCTCCGCTGCGCTCTCCACACTCTCTTTCAGCAGCTTCGCTACATTGGTGCGATCGGTGTATCGCGTGAGAAGTATTCCTGCAACGGGGATCGCTTTTTCTGCTTCTTCTGCGACTTCTTCGAGAGTCCTCTTCAGAAGTCGTACCGCACGAAGCGAGAAAGAGTCTGCCGCCATAGGCGTTACAATGCAGTCGCTTATCATAAAAGCGTTAAGCGACAGGAAGCCTAAATTAGGCGGCGTATCAAGGATGATAAAATCATAGGTTGCGCCCAGTGATTTTATCGCTTTAGAAAGCAGCTTAAGACTTCCTGCTTTCTTGAAGAACTCCATATCTGCAGAACAAAGCTCAAAATCTCCGAGTACAAGATCGAGACCGTCCCGGATCTCGACTTTTATATCGTCGATTTTTGCACCTTTGTTGTACAGAGTATAAAGGCTCGGCGTTCCCTCTTCCGGCTCCTGTGTAAAGCACATGGTGAGGTTCATCTGCGGATCGGAGTCGATCATTAGGACTTTATATCCACGATTGTTAAGTCCTGCAGCGAGTGTTGCCGCAGTGGTTGTTTTTGCGACTCCGCCCTTGATGTTTGAGATGGAAATTACTTTCATAGCTGCTCCCTTCGGGTCATAGTTATTCAATAGTAAAAAAATATTAAATAACTTGTAAATTACTATTTCAAAAATTGTTTTTTACAATTTATTTAATAGTAATTTACATTAAAAAATTGCAAATGTCAAGCAATTTTTTGTATTTTTTCAACTTTTTCGTGTGTTTTGTATTGATTTTAATTTGGGAAAGTATTAAGATTGTAGACGAGATGTTATTGTAACAAAAAAAGCGCCTTTGGCGAGACGCTTTTTTACAATAACAAGTATCAGCTTTTTGGAATTGGCGTTCCGATCAGCTTTAGATGCTCAGCAGCATAATCAATATTTACATATTGCTAAAGCAGGATAAACTGTAACCTTTTATCTACTTCCTAGTATAGGAAAGTTCAAGGGTACAGTCAACCGCTATATGTTGGTTTTTTGTGGCCTTTTACCGCAAAATATGTGAATGTGATCGTGTTGATATGAAGCATCAATACGATTTTTTTGACGCCAATCCGGGCTCCTATGGAGAATAGGAGAAGGCGGCATTCGCAGAGCATACTACCCTGCATTGTACGCTATCTGGAATGACGACACCAGTATAAAAAATGGTAGTCCGGTTCAGCTCATTCAGAAAATGAACCCGGAAAGCGGCTTGACCAAGACCATCCAAGCCACTTCCCGAAAACGGTTAAAGAGCAGTTGAAGACCGTTGCCTAACCCGGATGCATTTCTATCCCTATCCGGTACATTGGTTAAAAGTACGCTGCGGGGGCAAATCCGTTCTTGTCTATGGTATTGCGGCAAGGGGGAGCATACAGAAAGCCGAAAGGCTTTCCATGTCGATGTCAGACGGTGAGACGCATGGAGAAAGTATGTTGGAGTCATACTCCAAAGTCAGATGGTCGGAACGGATACCTGTGACCGATATACGGTCTGTCATGTTCTTGCGTGGGCTCTCTACTGTTGATCAGTAGGGAGAGTACGCCCTGAAGCCGTTTCCTGCTCCCTCAACCAGTCTGTCATGGGGATGCTTCGAAGTCAACAGTTTTCTGAGATTTTTGATAAAAAGTTCCTGTCGGTGCTGACAGTAAAATGAAGGATGATGAGCTCCACCAACTGAGGAGGAATGCCTTCAGGCATTCCGACGAAGGCGGTAGCCCAAGCGGAAGCGCGGGAGGGATCGGAACAGGGTTTGTCTTTGTCCCTGTTATGGCTTCTGGCTTGACGTTTTAATCGCCTCTATGTAATTCGCCTTGACGTATCCGTCAAAAGAGCTTTCTGACACGAAGGCGTATCCCTTCTTCTTTATCTGGGAAAGAATGATTTCTAACTCTTCTCGGCTTTCATACATCCATTTTGAAACGTGCGGCTTTTCGATGTTGTTTGAAGAGAAATAGCGGTGCCGGTTTCTTAAGATCATCTGGCTCTCTTTCGTGAAGTATTTGGTCATGTACTTCGATAGTTTGATGGAGGTCATCGGGTTTGTTCCGTCTAACTTTATGGCAGTGCTGAATCCGTATCTCCATCCTGGGAGGTTATAGATGGTGTGCCCGTTGCGGTCCTTGTGTCCGCTGTCGGCCATCGGCATTTCCCCGGGATTGCATATGACGGCATGGAGGTGCCAGGATACCATGTCCTTGTGCAGCTCTGGGACGCAGATGAATGACATGTCCTCCGCGTTCTTGTACCGTCTCAGGTTCTGCAGCCACACGCGTCCTTTCTTGCAGCAAAGGTCGAAGTCCTTTCGGTCAACTTTCGCCTGGTCGAAAGTCAGCGTGATGAAATAGGAGCATGAGAGGTCAAGCGACCGCATGAGATGCAGCACGTTTCTTTTTGATCTGTTCACGGAGCTTTCTATGCTCTTTTGTTGCCGGTCGAAAGCCTCGATCTCATTTTCTATTGTCTCAAGTTCACTGGCGTCTTCACCAGTGAACGGGTTTATATCGTGCGATAGAACGCCTGTTGTGTCGCACGAACAGCCACGCTCATAGTCATCATCGAATCCGACCAGATCATCGAATATAGCTATGGTGGCTGTGTTTGACTGGTATTCTACCAACTTTATGTTAAAGCGCATATTGGTACCTCTGATAGAGAAGTGTTGCCTATATCAAGTATGGCAACACCTTGGGCCCTGCTTCCGGCTACGCTCACGCTCCGCCTTCAGCAGGGCTTCCATTGCTGTGTTGTCATATGATGGGACAATAAAGGCATATATGGCGTTGTCCATGACGCACACGCCATGTCCTGGCATAACCATGTGTTCAGCCGGAATGTCTTTTTCATCGAGGTCTAGCATCATTCTTATGCTTTTTGTCACGTCTTTCATGATGATCTTAACGAAGTAGTTCTCCCTTGAACCGCCAAAATAAGCTGCGTCCGGACGTTGTAGCACAGTCCAGATGTAGGCGCCTCCGCCGTTCGATCCGAGTTTTCTACCCATCATGAGTATCTCTGCGATCATGTCTTTAGTTTCTTTCGCCATCTTCTTATCACAGGATTCAGCCCATAAACAGTACGCCGCCCATTCATCAAAGATCAAAATGATCCTGTCCTCCATATTAGCCTCTTTAATTTCGTTATATCTTTTGTAAAATCGTCTGATCATGTCAATACATTCCATTCCGACTGCGAGATGGTCTGGATCCATATATTCATAATCTCCTGAATTCTTGAAGTCCGCCACAAATAGCTCCACCATTGATAGGCGAAGCAAATGCCAAATAAGATATTTGACAAGGTAAGACTTGCCTGATCCGGACGGGCCGCAGATCAGCCAATGTGGATATTTTGTTAAGGACAGGCTTATCGGAATTTTACTGCTTCCGATAAGCCTGAACCCGATTCTTATATGATCCATTAAATGATTCCGTTTTCTATAAACTCATTCATTAATCCATATTTTCTCCCCATTTTTTGAAACCAGCTTGAGATAGTAAGCAGCTCTGAGTATGAGAGTCCGTCACTGTCAAAGTGGGAAAATTCAACGGCTATGTCGCGCAGACTTGATTTCCTCTCTTCATAGCACGAGCCGAAAATATGAAAAGAAATCATGTATATAATGCAAGTATTCCTGGAGAATACATCCCTCTGAAGGTCATCGAAGTCATTGTATAAATTGCTTACTGACCTTCCAACTGAATCTCTTAATTTTGCCACTACCATTTCATCCTCCTTTTTTAAAAGAATTCAACGAGTTTTCCAATTCTGGATCCACGACATTCTCTGATTCTGGTACTGTTTTTTTATCCGCAATTTTCAGGAGTTGAGCAAAAGTTTCCTGTTCTTTTGCGGTCCTTGCGTACACAGCCATGCACACATGGAAGCTGGTATCATCTGTCGTGAACCATCGGAGAATAAGCCTACAATCCGTGCAGTTACCTAACCGGAGTACCTCTTCACCAATATTTTTTATCATGCTTTCATAAATTGACTCGCTGTCTTCTGAAACGAACAACAATGTGAAAGCATAGTACGGAAGATTTTCCGATGTATATCCTGACGCTTCACTTTTTTGCGACATCATTCGATACCGTTTCACCCACCGTTCAAACTCGTCAGATGAGAGATAGGCGCTAATGTCGTTCTTCAGGTAAGTCGGAAAATTTGAACGTTCCAGCTGAAATGCATCGCGATGATGCACAAGGTCTTTAATGACCTCATTGACGTATTCTCGCGCATGATCAAAGGTCGTACCTTTGAACGATTGGACTGCCCAGATCATAACGGTATAGGCCCCTACCGGGGCCAGTACCGCTGTACAGAATACTAATACCAAATCAAACATTCAAACCTCCCTGACTCCGCACCGCTGCCGTTGTCGAAGCTTTCGACAAACCAACGATTGAAGGCCGTAAAAAATCATCGAAGTCGAAATTGACATTTACGTCGCAGTCCTCGATGATGCCATCCCGAACAGCCTTCTCTCCGACTTCCTCATTGATATAGAATTCATTCACAATTGGCTTCCCGTCGCGGTTGTGGCCTTTGAGAGTCGCACGAAACCATTTGCCATTGCCGTCTTTCCGAGTACCCTGCACCAGAGCAACCAATTTAATTTTCATGATATTCCTCTCCCTTCATATCAATTCACATTTACCAGTAACTATACGCGCGTATTCTTTATAATACTTTTATATCATAAGAAAATCATTGTGTAAATGCCCAAAATGCGTTAAAATATAATGACACATTGCTGCTATACGTTTACTGTTAAAAGCGACATAACTACACTATTTAATAGTAAACGTATAGAATAATATATTTGACCAACATTTAGTTATTAGGAGGAACAGCCATGAATTACATTGCGCACAATCTAAAAACAATCATTGAAGAAAGAAGGAAAGAAGGAGAAACGATAGAAGAGATCAGTAAAAAATCAAAGATCTCAAAAAAAACCCTTTATGACATCATGGCAGGGAAGGTTACTCCCAGAAAAGCAACTATTACGCTCCTCGAAGAGTATTTTGAATTAAAGAACGGGGGGTTGAGCGTATCCCATGAATATTTTGACAGTGATTACTTTTTGGAGCAGTTGGAAAAAGTCTATGAGCCGATAGAAATAGAAGATTGCGCAAAGTATCATGATCCTTCGTGGGATGGCGAATTAGATTATTATACATTGGAGGAAGCCCTGATAATTGAGTGCGGGATGAAGCCGGAGTCTTTATTTAAACATGAGATGCCTGATGATGCCACGCAGGAAAGAGTATCCAGCTATTTTAAGATTGATAAAGAAAAGCTCTTTAAACCGATAAGCAGGTTGGGCTTCTCTGCAATTTATACGAAACAGTCTCCACTAGCTGACGCATCAAAATTAAACATACTGTCACGCGCTACTGTCGATGAGTCTAAAATGATTGCAATGTTTAAGGACATAAGAGACGAATACAAAAAGGTAATTTACAACACCATTTGCGATTTCTACGTATTGACACACCAATTGGACGATATGTTTAAACCATAATTTGTTTCTTGTCCAAAGACCAATCTCGCTGCGAGCGGGCCTTCTTTAAGGTTCGCTTGCACTATATCATATGCTTTAAACATTCCCTTAAGTTAATATACCATTCCCAGCAGCTTTGCAGGTCTGCCCAAGTTCCCAGACCAATCGTCGCTAGCGGTCACCAAGACCGCCTGAAAGATGCTCCTCACAAGGTCGGAATTGATCACCCCCGACCCCTCAAGGGGTGTAAGAACGCTCCGACTAAACTCACCCGCACCCTGCTCGCCCCAAAGGAACCGAAAGGGCTCGCAAGCGGGTTTGGTTCGTTAAGTCTGCGCTGTTCCTTTGGATCTGCGCCGAAGCATCTGCTCCTATATCCTGGCATATTGCAGTCCGGGATTACCCTCGCCTTTATTCAGTTGGGCTGATGTATCTTGCCGTAGTGCCGCATATCTTCCATTGCATTCCTGACCTGACAAGTCGCTTATAGATATCCTCGGATCCCTTGTCAAATCGAACAGTAACCGATGCCTTGAAAACTCTGTTCCAGTCAGAGAACGCAGGTCGATACCATGATTGCCTTTTTTTGCGTGATACTGATCTCGTCTACGTAAAGTGTTTCTATCCTTTCTTGTTCGCTGGAATGTTCTCGCACCTCTTGCGTTATGGCACTGTATCTCCGTTCACCCTTTGTGATGTAAAGGACGGCGCAATTTTTTTCCGAGCCGCTTCGCTGAAAAAATTTGCTTGCAAGTGCCCTACGGGCATCCTTTACATCCGGGCTCACTTCGATACCGTATGTGCCACGCAACGAGGTTGCGGAACATAAAACCAACTCACCCAAGAAAGGAGAAACACTATGTACGTAGACATCAATTCAGTATCTTACAACCGCAAGAAAAACGAGGCAATCATCGAAGGTATCGACCTTGACAGCGTTCTCTTAAACGACTGGAACAAGGAGTTTTCAGACAAGGCAGCGGTTACTTTCAAGTTCGATTTGACAGGCAAGGGACCGAGGATTTATCTCTACAAGCTCCTTAAGAGTCAGGTCAAAGAGGAATGCAAGAGCATGGAAGAAATGCTGATGGCACTTAACGGCAAGATAACCAACATCAGCTCCAACTTCATAGAAAAGGCCGAGGGTTAATCCCTCGGTTCTTTCCATAGCGGACATAGCCGGAGCAGATGCTTCGGCTTTTTTTGCGGAACCCCCCAAGCACCCCGGCGCATAATGCGTGCGCCGTGCCCGGTTCCGCAGACACCTCCCCGCTTTTTAGAAAAGACAGGGAAATAGAGAAGAGAAATAGAGACGAGATGTTATATATTCGGACTTCTGATATATATAAGCCCCTCTTGTGCGTGCCGTCGCTTTTTGCTGACACTACGCCCGTATGCAGAACCCGACAAGGGGCAAGCGCTGTCCGTTCCGGACCCCTTGTCAGAACCTGCATCCGGGCGTTGACGCTTTAGCAAAGCAACGGCAAAAGCCGCACAAAGGAGGTGCTTATATGCAATATATCAGAAGTCCAAATAAATAAAAAAAGTAAATAGGTAGATTAAAGATTTTCGCAAATTTATAGAAAAGGAGATAACCAATATGAAGATGAGATTTGAGCAGTTTACAGAGGAAGTAGTGAATAAGATAAGAGAATTTTTACCGGAGAGCTTCGCTAATGCAAGCGTGGAGCTTCAGACGGTCACGAAGAACAATGACCTGAAGCTCACAGGGCTTACGATCCGCTGCGCAGATAATAATATCTGCCCTACGATCTACCTGGAGCAGTTCTACGATAAGTACCAGTCCGGAGAGGATATGGGAAAGATCCTGTCGAATATCGCTGATGTAAGAGTCCGTAACGAAGTAAAAAACGGCTTCGATGTTGAGCAGATTACGGACTTTGAAAGGGTAAAGGATATGATTGTTCCTCGCCTTGTCGGCAAGGAATGGAATACATCCCTGCTTGAGCAGAGACCGCATAAGCTCGTTGCTGATCTTGCAGTTACATATCATATCATGCTGAAACAGGATATTGACGGAACCGCAAGCGCTCCGATCACATATTCATTGATGAAGGGATGGGGAGTCGATGTAGATACGTTGCATGAGTTGGCACTCCGCAATATGCCTGTTCTGCTTCCGAGTACATTCCAGTCTATGAGTTCTGTATTGAGCGAAATGCTTTACAAGGATATGGATGATGAAGATGCAGAAAGGCTCCTTGCGGATATGGTACCGCAGGATGATTTGATGTTTGTTCTGTCGAACAAACAGAAAGTAAATGGCGCTGCGGCATTACTGGATAAGGATATCATGCAGAAG
>JAILJC010000214.1 GCA_024694965.1 Lachnospiraceae bacterium | reverse complement strand
TGAGATCCTTGAGGGAGGATTCAGGACATTATGCAGGGAGCGTGAGGACTTCGAAACCGAAAAGGAAAAATACCGTAACAGATATGCGGCAGGTGCATATCAGGGAAGCAGTTCACTGAATGTGACAGCATATAAGAACGGAGTTTTCTTTAACGGGATCGATAATGTACTCGCACTCAAAAAGCGCTACCGTGATCTGTTAAAGATCTTCCATCCCGACAACATGGACGGAGACAGTGCTACGGTACAGGAGATAAACAGAGAATACGACATTTTGAAAGATCAGTTCTAAAAAAAGATCAGGCATATCAAATGATATGCCTGATCTTAATTTACTTTATAACTAAGCTGTCTTATTATGCACGCTCAACCTTATTTGACTTAAGGCAGTTAGTACATACATGAAGCCTCTTGGGAACTCCGTTCACCTTGCATTTAACCCTTTTAACATTGGCGTTGAAAATTCTGTTAGACCTTCTATGTGAATGACTTACATTATTACCAAAATGAACACCCTTCCCGCAAATATCACATTTAGCCATCGGTCGCACCTCCTAACTCAACAGATTCATACTCATGGTGCCGCGGATAACCGCAACAAATGTATATTATCAGATGTTTTACATAATTGCAAGGATTATTTTGCAGAATAAATGTCTATTTCAAGTATCTTTTTTATGATAAAACGTGTATAATGGCATATAGGTATGTCAATTAGCAAGGAGGAATGCCGATGAAGGGATATATTAAGACAAAAGTCGGGAATGTTGGTATAGACACCGAAGTCATTGCTCAGTATGCGGGTTCTGTTGCCGTTGAATGTTTCGGTATAGTCGGAATGGCTGCTGTCAGTGTTACCGACGGTTTTGTCAAGCTTCTTAAGAAAGAGAAGATAACAAGGGGGATAAATGTTGTATTAACGGATAATGTGCTAACGCTCGATTTTCATGTGATCGTTGCTTACGGCGTCAGCATCAAGACAGTTGCCGATAATCTGATCAGCAATGTTAAATACAAAGTAGAAGAATTCACTGGTCTCACCATAGAAAAGATAAATGTCTATGTTGAAGGTGTAAGGATTATCGACTAAGGAGGATTTGAGCGTGAGCGCTGGTAATATTGATGCAAAAACACTTTCCAGGATGTTTTTGTCCGGAGCCAAAAATCTTGAGGCAAAGAAAGCCTGGATAAACGAATTAAATGTCTTTCCCGTTCCGGATGGTGATACCGGAACAAACATGACAATGACGATAATGACGGCTGCCAAAGATGTCGCGGCCATGGGACTTATAGAAATGGCTCCTCTGTGTAAGGCCATTTCATCAGGCTCATTACGAGGCGCGAGGGGCAATTCCGGTGTTATCCTGTCACAGCTCCTTCGGGGATTCTGCAAAGGAGTGAGCGATAAGGAATCCATAGATATACCTATACTGGCAAGTGCATGCAATAAGGCTGTTGAAACTGCATATAAGGCTGTAATGAAGCCTAAAGAAGGTACTATCCTTACGGTTGCAAGGGGCATTTCCGAGAAAGCCAATGAACTTTGTACCGAAACGGATGATATGTCGTTTTTCCTCGGAGAACTTGTAAAGCAGGCCGAGGAAACACTTGCCCGTACACCGGAAATGCTTCCGGTTCTTAAGCAGGCCGGTGTAGTAGATTCCGGCGGACAGGGACTTGTAGAGATCTTAAAAGGTGCTTATCAGGCATATCAGGGAGAAGACATAGCATTTTCCTATGAAAGCGATGAACTTCCGGGTGTGACGACCACATCAAGCTACGAAGTCCAGAAGAATTTCGAGATCAAATTCGGTTACTGCACCGAATTCATAGTAATGCTTGACAAGGTTTTCAACGCAAAGAACGAGCAGGATTTCAAGAATTTCCTTGAATCCATCGGTGATTCGATCGTCTGCGTTGCGGATGAGGATTATGTAAAAGTCCACGTTCATACAAACGATCCCGGACTTGCAATACAGCGTGCCCTTACATTCGGACAGCTTACACGCATAAAGATAGATAATATGCGCGAGGAACATCAGGAAAAGCTCTTTAAGATATCCGAAAATTCAAAGGGTGATACCGAGTACGTTGAGATAAAACAGGAAAGCTCAAAGGAAACCCCCAAGGAAAAAGCAAAAGAAGATACAAAGGAAGAGACAAAGCCTTTAGAACCCGTACCGGAAGTAAAGGAAGAAGCCAAAGAAGATACGACAGTTCCTGAAGTAAAAACCGCTCAGATTCATGTTCCCGAAACTGAAACTGTAGTTGAAACCGATGCCCGTAATGAAGCTTCACCTGAGCAGGAAGACGAAGTAGAGATAACCGAATACTCCGACGATGACGTGCCCAAAGAGGAAGAAACCTATGAAGAGAGAATGGCTGAACTGTCTGAGGAGCGCAAGGATATAGGGTTTATTTCGGTTTCAATGGGCGAAGGCATGGAATCCATTTTCAAAGGTCTCGGCGTTGACGAAGTCATCTCGGGCGGACAGACGATGAACCCGAGTACCGAAGATATGTTAAAGGCGGTTTCAAGGATCAATGCCGATAATATATTCATTCTTCCGAATAACAAGAACATTATAATGGCGGCTAACCAGGTACAATATATGTCGGATGACAAGAAGATATACGTCATACCTACCAAAACGGTTCCCCAGGGAATCACCGCTCTAATAAATTATACAATAGGCATGTCTGCCGACGATAACGACAAGGCTATGAAGGAATCAATAGCAGGCGTCAAAACGGGGCAGGTGACATATGCGGTGCGTGATACGGTCGTTAACGGACTCAGCATTAAACGCGGAAATATCATGGGCATCGGCGACAAAGACATTCTTTCGATCGGTGATTCCGTACATGATACATCGATTGCCATGATCGAGAAAATGGTAGATGATTCTTCGGAACTTATAAGCATTTATTACGGAAGGGATACGGATCCCCAGGATGCGGATGAGTTCAACCTTGATGTCGCTGTACGTTTCCCGAAATGCGATGTTGAGATGCATTATGGCGGACAGCCGATATACTATTATGTGATCTCTGTTGAATAATATGGATAAGTCACAGGATATTATAAGCCTTAAAGGCATAGGTGAAAAAACGGCGGATTTATATCATAAGGTCGGCATATATACATATGGCGACCTTATGTATTATTATCCCCGGGATTATATCAAATATGACGAAGCCGTAACGCCTTCTCCCGAAAAGACAGATACCTTCTGTTTTATAAAGGGCATCATTTCAAAACGGCCTCTTTTAAGGAAGGCGGGAAGGATGTCCGTAGTTACGGCAACGATAGATTGCAGCGGCCTTCAGGTAAGGGCTGTCTGGTTTCATATGCCGTATATCGCTCGTTCTATAAGGACCGGTGTTGAATATTATTTCGGTGCCGTACTTAAAATGAACGGTAATTTCTATTCACTTGAACAGCCGCTTGTGATCTCAAAAGACGATTACGAGGTCTTAAGAAATACTCTGCAGCCTGTATATCCGCTTACAAAAGGACTGTCAAACAATTCATTAAGGAAGTCTGTAAAGCAGGTGCTTTCCATGTATGACGGCACCGGGGTGATAGGCGGCATGACGGAAAAACAGGCACTTCTCAGTATCCATTTCCCCGCTGACATAAATGAACTTAAGAAGGCCAGAGAAGCCCTGGTTTATGAGGAATTCCTGTTATTCATCTTAAGGCTTAAGCTTCTTAAAGAGGAAAACAAAAGGGCCCAAAACGGTTTTGGGTTAAAAAAGCTTGATAGGGTTCATGATATAATTGACAACCTTCCTTATCGGCTTACCGATGCGCAGCTTAAGGTTTTCGGCGAAATAGAAAACGACCTTTGCTCCGGTTCTTCGATGAGCAGGCTCGTCCAGGGTGACGTCGGCTGCGGTAAGACTATTATTGCTTTTCTTGCATGTGTCATGGTTTCCCTTCAGGGATATCAATGTTCCCTGATGGCCCCGACAGAGATCCTTGCCACCCAGCATTACGATCTTTTTAATAACATGTGCAAACGTTACGGACTCGATCTTAATATAACCCTTCTGACGGGATCAATGGGTGCGGCAGTTAAAAGAGAGGCACTTGCGGATATTGAATCCGGGCATACAGACATCGTGATAGGAACACATGCGCTGTTCCAGGATAAAGTTAAATACTCATCCCTTGCCCTTGTAGTAACCGATGAACAGCACCGTTTCGGCGTAAGGCAGCGTGAGCTTCTTGCGGACAAGAGCGCCGGTGATTCTCCGCATGTCCTTGTAATGAGTGCGACACCTATACCAAGGACTTTAGCCATCATCCTTTACGGCGATCTTGATATATCCGTTATAGATGAGGTTCCTGCCCGGCGCCTTCCGATAAAAAATTGTGTCGTGGGCCCCTCCTACAGGGAAAGATCGTACGACTTCATATTAAAGGAAGTAAAAAATGGGCATCAGGCATATGTGATTTGTCCGATGGTAGAAGAGAGCGAAGGGCTTGACTGTATGGATGTGGTTTCATACAGTTCAGAACTTAAGGATATCTTTAAGAACGAAGCCAGTGTCGCCTGTCTACACGGCAGGATGAAGGCCGGCTTAAAGGATTCCGTAATGAAGGATTTCGCATCGGGAAAGACAGACATACTCGTAAGCACAACCGTCGTGGAAGTGGGGGTAAACGTTCCCAACGCAACTGTCATGATGGTGGAAAACGCCGAACGCTTCGGACTTGCGCAGCTCCATCAGCTCAGGGGCAGGATAGGCAGGGGGGATGCTCAGTCATACTGTATTTTCATAGACGGAAAAGAAAGTGAGAAGAGCAGGGAAAGGCTTGAGATACTCAACAGATCAAACGACGGATTCTTCATTGCATCGGAGGACCTTAAGCTACGCGGCCCCGGCGATATGTTCGGTATTAAACAAAGCGGCGAACTTGAATTCAAGCTCGCCGACATATACACTGATTCAAAAATCCTTGCCCGCGCCAAACAGGAAGCGGAAGAGATACTTAAAACCGACCGTGACCTTTCAAAACCGGAACACAAGAACCTTAGGATGAAACTGTTTTCAAAGGATACCGAAAGCTTCCTTAAAGCATTATAAAGGAAGGATACGCTTAACGGTTTCGATCACCGTTTTTTCATCAAAAGGCTTTTGGATAAAATCAAGTGCTCCTATCTTAAGTGCGCCGATCACCTTATCCTTTTGTCCTGCAGCGCTTACCATGATGACCTTCTGAGCGGGATCACGTTCCTTAATCTTTTCAAGGGCGGTCATTCCGTCCATTACAGGCATTGTTATGTCGAGTGTTACAAGGTCCGGCTTTACCGTTTCAAGAAGCTTAAGTGCGTCTTCGCCGTTGGCGGCATCACCGACAACTTCATATCCCGCCTGGGTAAGCGCTCCGGAAAGCATCTTACGCATCGTCCTCGAATCATCAACTATCATTACACTGGCCATTTTAACAGATCTCCTTATTATTCAATGGTATAATTATCGCACATCACTATTGAGAATGTGATCATCTTATCATTTATATATACGGGAAGGTTTATTATCTCTTCGGAGTTGATCACGCCCTTTCCACCCTTGTAGGAAGGTGCGTTCATGTCTATATCGATACCGCGCTTGCTCATTTCGGTCGCAAACAGACCGTTGATGCAGTTGATGAGCTCACAGGTCGAATCCATAGCATCCTCAAGATCATCTATATACTGTTCGCCCGAGAACCCTATAGCGGTTGCCATCATTGAAGGTTCGGCACCGGAGATCGAAAGAAGAATGCTGAAATCACCGCAGGAAGCCTGATGACACAGGTTTTCCGTGATCAGCTTATCGCTTGTATACGGACGCTCGATATACATATGATAATCAACAAGCCTGGAAAATGCCCTTGATGCGATCCCTATGATATCACACGCGTATCCCTTAAGATCGCTTACATAAATGGGAACTATCCTGTCTATATCACAGCTTTTTAAGTTTTCCATATCGGTAAGGGTATAGCCGTTTTCTTTCTGATAGGTGTTGAGCATTTCAACAACGTCATTCATGTTTAAATACTTAAGATCAACGGCACACTGAACAAATGAAAGGAAGCTGTTTCCCTGAAGCGTTAACAGTCTTGATACCTGATTGTCGGTAAGATAGCCCTTTTCAACCGCTATGTCACCGAAACGTTTATCGGTTTCTGTCTGAAGGCGGTTAATCTCTTCCGACTGTTCCTCGGTAAGGAGCTTTTCGGAAACCGCTATCACGCCGAGCCTTACACGCTTTTCATCCTGATGTTTATATATCTCTTCAAGACATTCAGGACCTATTACCTGCTTGCTAACAAGATAGTTTGCAAATATTCGATCAAACATAAGCCTTCTCCTTAAAGATATGAAATATTTAAGAATATAATAACAAAATTGTAACTTTTCTTCAATATGATATATTCCGATTTTAGGGCATTTTTCATATGATTTTCAAACCTCGACACATACAATCTGTAGTTGGGTGAAAATTTGTTCGTGCAATAATTTGCGGTTTGCTTGAAAAATGACGAAACTATGTTATAATCTAACTTGGTGAATTTTTGTACCAGGATTTTGTAACTTATAAGGGGTATAAATATGGCTAAAAAGGTTGCATATGATGCAAGCAGCATCACAGTGCTTGAGGGGTTGGAGGCCGTACGTAAACGCCCGGGTATGTACATCGGAAGCGTTACCACAAAGGGTCTTAATCATCTTATCTATGAAATAGTCGACAATTCCGTCGATGAACACCTTGCCGGTTACTGCAATAAGATAATGGTAACACTTGAAAAGGACGGTTCCGCCACTATTGAGGATAACGGACGCGGCATTCCCGTCGGAATGCATGAAAAGGGCATGAGTGCCGAACGTCTTGTTTTCACGACGCTGCATGCCGGCGGTAAGTTCGATGATTCCGTATATAAGACAAGCGGAGGACTTCACGGTGTTGGCTCATCTGTTGTCAATGCTCTTTCCACTTACCTTGATGTTGAAGTCAGGCTTGACGGGAAGGTATATCATGACCGTTATAACCGCGGCATTCCCGTGATAGATCTTGAAGACGGACTCCTTCCCGTAATAGGCAAGTCAAGGTCTACCGGCACGAAGATCAATTTTCTTCCCGATGATACGATCTTTGAAAAAACAAGGTTCAAAGAGGAGGACATAAAGAGCCGGCTTCATGAAACGGCTTATCTTAATCCCAACCTGACCATAATATTTACGGATAAAAGGGGAGAATCACCCGAAGTCGAGGAATTCCACGAGGAAGACGGTATCATTGGTTTTGTGCGTGACATGAACAAAAATGAAGAGCCGCTTCACGAACCTGTATTTTTCAGCGGTGAATCCGAAGGCATTATTGTGGAAGTCGCTTTCCAGTATGTTAATGATTTCCATGAGAATGTTCTGGGTTTCTGTAATAATATTTACAATTCGGAAGGCGGAACGCATCTTACGGGCTTTAAGACCATGTTCACGAATGTGATGAACACATATGCCAGGGAGCTTAATATCCTTAAGGATAAAGATGCCAATTTCACGGGCGCCGATATCAGGAACGGAATGACGGCGGTCGTATCCATAAAACACCCCAGTCCGAGGTTTGAGGGACAGACAAAGACAAAGCTTGATAACCAGGATGCCACAAAGGCCGTATCCAAGGTCACGGGCGATGAAGTCGTAAGATATTTTGACAGAAACTTAGACGATCTGAAGGCGGTGCTTTCCTGTGCCGAAAAGGCTGCCAAGATAAGAAAGAGCGAAGAAAAGGCACGTACAAACATGCTCACAAAGCAGAAGTACAGCTTTGACAGCAACGGAAAGCTTGCCAACTGTGAAAGCCGCGAAGCCGATAAATGCGAGATATTCATAGTGGAGGGTGATTCTGCCGGAGGAAGTGCCAAAACCGCACGTAACCGTATGTATCAGGCCATCCTTCCGATAAGGGGAAAGATCCTTAATGTCGAAAAGGCTACCATTGACAAGGTCCTTGCAAATGCCGAGATAAAAACAATGATATATGCATTCGGCTGCGGATTTTCGGAAGGATACGGCAATGATTTCGATATAAGCAAGCTTCGTTACGACAAGATAATAATTATGGCCGATGCCGATGTGGACGGTGCGCATATTTCGACATTGCTGCTGACGCTGTTTTACAGGTTCATGCCTGAACTCATTTATGAAGGGCATGTATATATCGCAATGCCGCCTTTATATAAGGCCATGCCGAGGAAGGGCAAGGAAGAATACCTTTACGATGACAAGGCATTAAATGAATACAGGAAAACACATACCGACTTTACACTTCAGCGTTATAAGGGACTCGGAGAAATGGATGCAGAGCAGCTGTGGGAAACAACTCTCGACCCCGAAAGGCGCAAGCTTAAACAGGTCGAGATAGAAGACGCGCGCTTAGCTTCAACAACTACCGAAATGCTCATGGGAAACGAGGTGCCGCCGAGGAGGGCGTTTATTTACAAGCATGCACACGATGCTGAGCTGGATATTTAAATAATCAGTTTAAGACAGTATGATCGTTTCTATAATTTAGGAGAAAGATATGCCAGTAACCGAAGAAGAACAGATAATCAAAACCGAGTACTCGGAGGTCATGCGAAAGTCATATATCGACTACGCGATGAGCGTAATAATCTCAAGGGCACTTCCCGATGTGAGGGACGGCCTTAAGCCGGTACAGAGGCGTACCCTGTATGATATGTATGAACTCGGCATTAGGTATGACAGGCCTTACCGTAAATCGGCGCGTATCGTCGGTGATACAATGGGTAAATACCATCCGCATGGTGACAGTTCCATATATGATGCGCTCGTTGTAATGGCTCAGGATTTCAAAAAAGGCATGACTCTTGTAGACGGGCACGGAAACTTCGGGTCCATCGAA